>JBBAFB010000169.1:0-2601 GCA_041655595.1 Bacillota bacterium | reverse complement strand
ACATCGGGACGTGCCGCGGGAACATGAATCAATTGACCTTCTCCATAGAAGGTATCTTGGGCAAAATCAAACTTTTTCTGAGGTATAACCGGATTGTTGCCGTCCCTTAAGTTATGAGCAGCCAACATATCATACTTGGGGTTTAAAATATCCGTACCTACCGCCGCCCGGCAAGGCAAATAGGGTAGCCCCATGGCTCCTGCAGCCAGGCGATACAGCATATGAACGTGGCTATAATCCTCCACAATAATTGAACCCTCCTGGGCCCTGCGAGCCAAATTAGCTCCCAATTTTCCGTACAACTCATGGCCGATCCAGCAGGATTCCCATACCTTGACACAACCTGCCCCGATCAACATCTCCCCATGAGTGCCGGAGTTTACCTCAATTAAATGCAAATCCTTCTTTTGCTGCCTGACAATTTCGTAAATCAAGGCCATTGGCCTTCTCCAAATGGTAAAGCCGCTAAAAGTTAGGGAATCCCCGTCCTTTATTAGGCCTACCGCTGCTTGGATAGATAACCTTTTGTCCTTCAAGCCCATTCAACATCCTCCTTTTTTGAAATATATTGCATAGCCAAGGATATTTAATTGCAAATATCATGCCAAAAGATTTTTCCTTGGCCAAGACCTGGGGACAAATCCAGGAAACCGCTGACTCGGGAAAACTTTCACTAATTTCAGATAATAAAATCAATTCTGAATGGTCAGTCCATTATTTGGACTAAAGGAGGACAGGTTTAGCAAGAATACCGCTAACCATCGGCTTTAGAAGACCCCAGTCCAAACTTTAGACCGATCTAAAGTTTGGACTGGGGCGATGATGCTTGTTGCGACCAGCATCCAAAAATCAGTTTTTCACTTTATACTGTTTTATTTTATTAAACAAACTGGACCGAGAAATGTTTAACAGAGCCGCCGCCTGATTGCGATTGCCATCGGTTATTTTTAAGGCCTCGGTAATTGCTTCCTTCTCCAATTGGGCAATTGCTTTTGGAAGGCCCTCTGCAATTGAATGACTTATCCTGGGTTCACTACTTTTCTCCAACAAATACATCGGCAAGTGTCTTAAACCAATCATGTTTCCGTCTATCACATTAAAGGCCCGTTCAATAACATTTTGCAGCTCCCTCACATTCCCCTGCCAACTGTGGCGGTGAAACAAATCCAGCACCTGGGGTTCTACTCCTTCAACATTTTGCCCGAATTGCTTGTTAAATTTAGCAATAAAATGTCTGACTAAGGCACCGATATCTTCCTTCTTCTCCCTAAGGGGCGGCACATTTAAAACAACAACAGACAATCTGTAATAAAGATCCTGTCGAAAGTGATTATTACTCATCAGCTCCTCCAAATTGCGATTAGTCGCTGCCACTACCCGTACGTCAACTTGCTTGGGCCTGTTTTCACCTAATCTTTCGATAGTTTTATCCTGCAAAACCCGGAGGAGTTTAGCCTGCATATGGGGTGACATATCACCTATTTCGTCCAAAAAGATGGTACCATTATGAGCTAACTCAAACTTGCCGACTTGCCCGCCTTTTTTTGCCCCGGTAAAAGCGCCATCGCTATAACCAAACAACTCTGATTCCAACAAATTTTCCGGAATAGCGGCGCAATTAACCTTAACAAAAGGGCCGGCAAACCGTTTGCTTTCCAGATGAAGGGAATGGGCAAACAGCTCCTTGCCCGTCCCGCTTTCTCCCCGTATTAAAACAGTGGAGTTAGTTTTAGCCACCCGCCGAATTGTATGCTTTAATGTCCTAATACTGGGTGCCTCCCCGATAATCTGCTCGAAGCTAAATTTCTCCTTTCGTGCTTTGGCCAACTCCAGCTTATAATAATCCAACTCTTCCCTTAAACTGTTTACCTTTTGGGCCAAGGCATACAAATCATCCACATCTTTAAAGGCCACTATCCCCAGAGCTCCAATAATCTGATCCCCTTTTTTGATGGGCACCCGATTAGCGATAATCTCCCGTCCATTTAAGCCGGCCACATAACCATACTCCGGCTCTCCCGTTTCCATAACTAGCGGAAAAATGGGATTGTCGTAGCAATCGTAGACATTCCTGCCCATCAGATCTTCTGCGTTTTTACCAATCAACCCGGCAAAAGCCTGGTTAACCATGGTAATAGTATTATTTCTGTTAACAGCAATAATGCCGTCACTGGAAAGCTCCAAAATAACCTGCAGCCTTTCCTGCAGCTCCCGCACCCTTTCATTTTCGCTGTGCAATTCATTAATTAAAACCTGCAGGTTGGTAACATCATGAAAGACCGCAATTGCGCCCACAATTTCCCCGTTAACTTTGATGGGATCTCTATTGGTAATATAAGTCCCGTCCTTAAGTTTCAGGCGCCTGCCCAGTTGAGATTTGCCGTCTTCCAACACTTCTAAAATGCCCGTTTCGGGAAAAAACTCTAACACATGCCTACCTAGGATCTGTCCCTCGGAAAGTTCCAAAAAATCTGCTAGTGTTTTGTTGCAATAAATTATCGTACCGCCTTTATCAATAGCAATAATCGAATTGCTGGTACTGTTTAAAATATCTTGCACGTCAACCATTCCAAAACTCCTTCCCGAAAACAATTATGAAAT
>JBBAFB010000168.1:0-2681 GCA_041655595.1 Bacillota bacterium | reverse complement strand
TTCAAAAAGATTGTTTCTCTATTATTTTCCCTTGCCATGATGTGATAATAACCCGATGGGCTTTCTTGTCTTAATAACCTCATCATAAAAATCACCTCAACAAAATTTTACCAAAGCAAATAATTTCGTGTAACAGCAACCATCCTCGGCGCATCAAAAAACTACCATCGATCGTTGGTAGTCTTGGTAGTGGAGAATAGGAGCCCTTATACTAACACAAGCCAGACAAACTGTAAGTGTTCGTCTGGCCCTCCTATGGCTAATCTGATAAGAAAGGATAAAATACACCCTACCCGGCTAATGTTAAACGATTATAAAAAGGTGGGTGCATGCTGGCAACACTTTGCCGTGAATTTTTTATTAAATCATTCGGCAACAAAAAACTTTCTTCTAAACAGCATTTGTTAATAATGTTTTTAAAAACATAGAGCCTTTAAGCCTCTATGATACCAAACATCATTGACGGAATTTGGACATCAGATAATTGTCCTTCTAGATTTGATTAATATCCCTTTTTATCTATAGATAATTTTGAAGGTAGCTGCCCGGATTAGATTTCCTTAAATGATCTCTATATATATAGATCATTCCATTGAATTAGTTCAGAGGTTTAAAAAATCAGATATATCGGCAGGAAATTACATAAATTTGAAGAATATTTCAAACATAATAATTCAGTATATCAAAAGGAGGGATATAACAATGCAATCAAAAAATCAAGAGTTACATTGTCCCCGTTGCGGCTACACCCAGTTTCATGCTGGAGACAAGGGATTCGGCCTAGGCAAAGCTGCGGCAGGCGGGTTACTTTTGGGCCCAGTTGGTCTGCTTGGAGGCCTGATTGGTAGTAAAAAAGTTATACTCACTTGTCTAAATTGTGGGCGCAAGTGGCAAGCGGGAAAAAATTAGTTGTCAGCCCTGTTACAGCTCTAACTGGCAAAAATTGATTAATTAAGTCTTTCAAGAGATTCAGGCAAGAGATTCAGGAAGAGATTCCGATTCTCATTTACATACGATACATTATGGGAAGTAACTTTTGGAGGGCCCTTCCTCCCTAAAGCCAAGAACATTAGAGTGGGACACGGGGATAGGTTTCCTTTCCCACCCTTTTAATTCCAGATAAAAATGAGCCAAAAATAAGTGACCGATAAATATTGTTATTTGCCTTGCTAATGCCAGTCAAGGAAGGAAGAACAGTCGGGGAAAGAGGCAACGGGACAAAGATGAAACTGCCTCAAATCGGGTATAATATCAATTAAGGTGGTGATAAGGAATGGATCCCGAAGAAAAATATAAACACTGGCAAGAAATTGCTAAATATGACTTGGAAACTGCTTATGCAATGTTGGAAGCTGGCAGATATGCCTATGTTGCCTTTATGTGCCAACAAGCGGTAGAAAAAATGGTAAAGGGACTTCATGTTCTGTACCTTGACGAGGAAGCGGTTAAGACACATAATATTGCAAAAGTTTTTAAAAGCATTTTTGACAAACCAGTTAATAGTGAGATTACCGGACAGCAAGAATTTGGAGCCAAGCAAGAAAAAGTTACAAGGTTTTTTGCGGAACTATTGTATTATTATATTTCCGAGCGATATCCTAGTTACAAACGAAAGGTTGCTTCTTTTATTTCAAAAGAAAAAGCGGAGGCTATTTTCAACGAAACCAAGGAGGTGTTTATATGGTTGGAATCCCTAAGCCAATACAGGATGAAATAAATAGCTATGTTGCAAGGATAGGCCAACAAATACCAATAGAGAAAGCGATACTTTTTGGGTCATATGCAAAAGGTAATTTCAACGACAATAGTGATATTGATATAGCCATATTCTCAAGGCATTTTACTGAAATAGGAGAAAAAGAAGCGTTTATGTTTTTGTTTATGCAAACCCTTGACTTTAAGGCTGATCTACAGCCCCTAGCGTTTACGGTAGAGGATTATGAAAATCCAATAGGGATAGTTGATGAAATAATAAAAACAGGTGTGGAACTACCAATTGGGTAACCACCTGGGAATGGGACGCAGGGACAGGTTCAGGACCACGGTGAGAAACGGGGACAGGTTCGAGACCACTGAAAAAGTAGCTTTTTTTGTTCACCACTCATCTGAATATTGGGTTTTTCCGAAAAATTAACCGGAACTCAAGTATATTTAAAATAAAATCAGAAAACGAATTAAAATCAGAGGACAGTATGGCTGCTATCCTCTTTAAATTAACCGCAATGGCGGTTAATTTTGCCTGGTTGGCCGAGACTGAATATCAATTAGTGTAAATGGCAATAATCTCCATAGTAAATAAAAATAAATGGAGGTTATCAAATGAAAAGATCAAAGAACATACTTACAGAAAAAGAAATGGAATTAGTAACCCTTTTGATGAAAGATTGCCAGAGCACTGGTGATATTCAGGCCAAACTAAAGCGGCTTTTCGCAGGAACAATAGAACAAATGCTGGAGGCCGAAATGGAGGAACACCTTGGCTACGAAAAACATTCCGTAGAAGGTAACAACAGCGGCAACTCACGTAATGGATATAATCATAAAACCATAGGTCATCGACCTTGTAATAACCTTTATCTGCTAAGACTTCAAATTCTTTACCTTGAAATAGCTCCTTAACCCTGAGCGCCATGTTGCCAAGTTGCCCCATATCTGCAGGGTTGTTTGTGACTTTGAAATCT
>JBBAFB010000167.1:0-2805 GCA_041655595.1 Bacillota bacterium | reverse complement strand
GGTCTGATTGCAGAAAAATTGGATCAGGTGAAAGGTGTTGCCGGCCTGGAAATTAACATTTCCTGCCCCAATGTAAAGAAGGGGGGCATGGCCTTTGGGACTTATCCTCATGAGGCCGCTAAAGTGGTTAGGGAGGTACGGGAAAAAACCAAGCTCCCTTTGATTGTCAAGCTTTCTCCTAATGTAACGGATATAGTGGAAATAGCAAAAAGCGTAGCAGCTGTTGGCGCTGACGCCATTTCTTTAATCAATACCTTACTGGCTATGGCCATTGATATTAACAAACAAAAACCAATTTTTAATAATATTTTTGCAGGACTATCGGGACCGGCCATTAAACCCATAGCCCTCAGGATGGTCTGGCAGGTCAGTCAAGCAGTTAAACTCCCCGTTATCGGCATGGGCGGCATTACTTCTGCTGCTGATGCCATAGAATTTATGCTGGCGGGTGCCTCTGCAGTCTCCATTGGAGCAGGAAATTTCGTTAACCCTTGCCTAGCTTTGGAAGTTATTGCAGGAATTGAGGCCTATTGCCAAGAAAAAGGCATTAATCAGGTACAAGACTTGGTAGGGGCGGCTTGGAAAAATAATTAAGGCGGTGGATTAGGTGGAAGTAAAAGAAAAATTAATAGTAGCTTTGGATTATGACAGTTTGGACGAGGTGGAAAACCTCTGGCAGGAGTTAAAAGGCCAGGTAGGTTATTACAAAATCGGCCTACAGCTATTTACCATGAACGGGCCCAACGCAATTCGCTTTTTTAAGGAAAGAGGGGAAAAAGTATTTGCAGATTTAAAGCTGCACGATATACCCAACACTGTAGCACAAGCTACCAAGGTATTGACTTCCCTTGGGGCAGATATAATAGATCTTCACGTGTCCGGTGGAGTGGAAATGATGAAGGCAGCAGTAAAAGCAGCAGCTGAAGCAGCGGAAAAAGATCAAATCAAACGACCCGCCGTTATAGGAGTAACTGTTTTAACCAGCCTTGATGAAAAAGGCTTGGGTGAAATGGGCCTACCTAATTCAGATATCAACAAATTGGTAGTTGATTGGGCGAGAATTGCTCAGGAGGCAGGTTTAGATGGAGTAGTGGCCTCACCGCTAGAAGCAAAAGGAATACGGGAGGCTTGCGGCCCGGATTTTATGATTGTGACACCGGGAATACGTCCCCATGCCACGGCAACCCATGACCAAAAAAGAATAAATACTCCTCAAGAGGCCTTAAAAGCCGGGGCCTCCCACCTGGTAATCGGGAGGGCCATAACTGAGGCCCAAATTCCAAGGGAAGCAGTCAAGAATATACTGCTAGAGATGGAGGGTTAAAAATGTTAACCAAAGAGGACATTATTAAAATTTTACAAGATACGGAAGCCTTGCTAGAGGGACACTTTTTATTAACATCAGGCAAACATAGCAATCGTTATATCCAATGTGCAAAGGTTTTGCAATACCCGGAGCAGACCGCAACCCTATGTGCAGAAATGGCTAAACCTTTTCAAAATATGGGTATCACTACAGTAGTGGGACCTGCCACGGGCGGAATTATAGTGGCCTATGAAGTGGCAAGACAGTTAGGAGTCAGAGCAATCTTCACCGAAAGGGAAAACGGGGTAATGACTTTAAGAAGAGGCTTTAGCGTACAGCCCGAGGAAAAGGTTTTAGTAGTTGAGGATGTGGTTACTACCGGCGGCTCCGTCAAAGAGGTAGTTGATTTGCTAAAAGAGCTGGGTGCAGATGTAGTAGGCACCACCGCCTTTGTGCAAAGAAGCAAAGACATAGTAGATTTTGGAGCCCCTTTTAAACCCTTACTGGAGTTGGAAACCCATGTTTACGAACAGGAAACCTGTCCCCTCTGCCAAGGGGACACCAACCCCGCCATCAAACCCGGTAGCCGTAACATAAAATAGTACGGGAGGGGAAACCATAACATGTACCAGAGACGGTTGTTGTTGCATTAATAAGGCAACAACAGCCGTTATTTTATAACTGTTTGGTCTGTTCTGCAGTCATTTTTCTTCGATTTCCTGTGAAAGATAAAGAATATAAGCCCGCAAAAATCAAGATCATACCTATTTTCGAAAATAGGTCCAGTTGTTCTTTTAACAGAAAAATTCCCAACAGGGATGCTGTCAGTGGCTCCGCCAAGGTTAGGGTAACCGCATTGGGAAACGGTATCTTAGTAAGCCCATGAAAGAATAAAATATAGGCAAGGGCTGATGTGATTAATCCTAAATGTAGGATAACCCCGATACCTTCGATGGTTTTTAACCAACTAAGGTCATAGATAAAGAAAAAGGGAGACAAGAAAAGGGCCCCTATTAAAAACATAATTCCCGTAACTGCCTCCGGGGAATGTTCTTCCAATAAATCCTTGCTCATCGCAGTGTAGAGAGCATAACAAAAACCTGCCCCCAGGGTTAATAAAATTCCCAAGAGATTGGTAGCCAGTTCCTGTCCCTCTAAAAGCAAAAGGATGCAACCGCCGATAGAAAGGGCAGTGGCTAAAACCCATTGCAGACCGGGGTTTTGCCTAAATATTATAGAGGAGATTATACCCGCAAATATAGGGGCGCTGCCTATAGCTACCATTGTACCCACGGCAACCCCTGTCTTTAGAAGCCCGGAAAAAAAGAAAACCTGGTAACCAGCTATACAAGCTGCGGCAATAAACATCTTTTTGTTTTTCAAAAGCGACCTTCTGCTTTGGAGAACCTTCCTTCCTGCAAAAATTAAAAGGGCAATTCCCCCTACCAGTAATCGCATGGGTCCGATAGATAAAGGGGATGTACCCTCAGGAGCGAAAG
>JBBAFB010000166.1:0-2828 GCA_041655595.1 Bacillota bacterium | reverse complement strand
TTAAGGAAACATTAGTTATTTACTCACCTTCATTTGTTGACTATAAGTTCCACGAAGAACACCCCTTTAATCCGTTAAGAATCCAGCTTTGGTATGAGCTGTTGGAGGCAATGGGGGCGATTAGTGATCAGGATTTGGTTTTGCCAAAACCCGTTACAGATGAAGACCTACTTTTGGTTCATACTCCTGACTACCTGGAAGCGGTAAAAAAACTGAGTTCAGGTATAGAAATTGAGGATGCGTTAAAATATAATCTTGGAACGGAAGACAACCCTCTGTTTCCCGGGATGCATCAGGCAACTGCTCACTTGGTAGGCGGCACCTTGGAAGCAGCAAAGCTGCTGATGAAGGGCAGGGCAAAACATGCCCTCAACATGGCAGGGGGCCTGCATCATGCGATGTCGGATAAAGCCTCAGGCTTTTGCATTTATAATGATATAGCGGTGGCTATTAGTTGGCTAAAAAAGAATTACAAGCTCAAAATCATGTATATAGACGTGGATGCCCACCATGGGGATGGGGTTCAATGGATTTTTTATAAGGATCCGGATGTGATGAAGGTGTCCATTCATGAAACGGGGCGCTACTTATTTCCGGGCACCGGCAATGTTAGAGAACGGGGTGAAGGAGAAGGATTTGGCTACACAATAAATATGCCTTTGGAACCTTTTACGGAGGATGATTCCTACATTGAAGTGTTGCAGACCTTGCTGCCTTCCTTGGCTAAATCCTTTCAGCCGGATTTGATTGTCAGCCAGCATGGTTGTGATACCCATGAGCATGACCCTTTAACCCACCTTTCCATTACAACCAAAGGCTTTGCTGCTGCCGCCAATTTGATACATGACCTGGCTCACCAGTATTGCGATGGACTTTGGCTGGCAGTGGGTGGTGGCGGCTATGAGTATTGGAGCGTCGTGCCCAGGAGTTGGGCGATTTTGTGGGGAGTGATGAGCGGCAGACAGTTGCCGGAATACCTGCCAAAAAGCTGGCTGGACAAATGGGGTAAAGCGGCACCTGGCCCTCTACCCATGAAATTGTGGGATAATCCCAAAGATTACCCGCCTAAACCCAGGCGGGAGGAGATTGAAGAAAAGAATCGCCGAACAGCTATTCAGGCCCTCAACAGGCCAGTATGGAATTATTTGCTTTAAACATCTCTGTTTCGTAGAGCTTGTGATTTGAGCGGGACTTGTGAATGGTTGCACTAGTCTTAAACAAGGGTTATAATAATTTGGAACAGGCGTGCACTAAAGGAAAAGAGGTGTTTTGGATGATATCTCAAGCTGATTCCAACAAGCCTATTTTTAAAAACTTCCATCAAAAAATTACGACTCCTCAAGGGAGGGTAGTAATTGCGGGACCAATTTTACCGGAGGAGCTGGAAGGTTTAACTCTGGATGCCGGGCTAAGAGCTTTTAGACCTCCCGAAAGGCAGCATAGAGCGTTGGTGGAAATAGCCGGCATGGAAAAAGGCCAAATTTTTGCCGCAGTATTTGAAAGGACAATAGTAGGCTACATCAGCTTTCACCCCCCGGATAAGTTTGAAAGGTGGGGACAGGCTAATATACCTGAATTAATAGAATTAGGCGGGATGGAGACCAGCCCCGCTTGGCGCGGTCTTAAGCTTTCCTCGGCAGTTTTGAAGGCGGCCTTTGCCAACAGCCGTTTTGCCGAAAATATTGTAATCGCAACCGAGTATTGTTGGCACTGGGATTTAAAGGGTACCGGCTTGCCTGTTTACAAGTACAGGCAGATGATGGAAAAGCTTTTGGGAAAGGTGGGCCTTTATCCCTTGGGAACGGATGATCCGGAAGTTTGTTCTCACCCCGCCAATATGTTTTCGGTTCGGGTTGGCTCCAAAGTCAGCAGCGAAACTTTTATTGCTTTTGAAGCGATTAGATATTTAAATAAAAACATTATTTAAGGTGGTAAACTTAAGGCCGCTGCCTCCGGTGTTTCAAAAGGGATAATCAACAGCCCGAAGGAAATACTAACCGTAGTAAAAAGGGTGATTGGAGGTTAAACCTTGGCTAGTTTTAAGCAGCCCCAAAATGCCGCCTTGCAGTTTAAATGTTCTAATTGCGGATTGATGTTTACCGCCCAGGGACAAGAAAGGGTATGTCCCGGTTGCGGTTATTATTGCAATCAAGAAAGCTGCCGTACCTTAGAGGCTTCCGATGAGGGGTACTAACAATTAACAATAAATTTCAAAACGAGGTAGGCTCGTTGTCCAACTTATGCCCATTATGCAATGGCTTGAAATTTCAAAGACTGCTTTGCCGGGTTTGCGGGGAGAAAATGGAGGATGGGGGTCAAGTAGAAAACTGTTACGACCCCTACAGCGGATATGAAGATGATCTTTTAATTAAGAGTCTTGATAGCTCCCTAGACCCTACAGAGTGGTGCTTGCATATTTTTATTTGCCCCAAATGCGATCAGACAGTCATCAAGCCGATTAAACAAGTGGCCGGCGCATCCTACTTTGGATAGACTATTTTTATGGGACGCCTTTGCCTGAGACGGTTGTTAGAGTCGTAAACCACAAGATCCTTTATTAAGGGATCGGTGATTAGTATTTGCCATGCTTGGTATAGGTTTTTGATAAAATCCCGGTTAAGGGATCTCTGCTCCTGTAAGATGGGGCAAAGATAGGGTAGAGTTAATGTTTCCCAAATTAAAAACAATTTGCCCTTTTGGTCTAAATGGGGGGTTAAAGGAAAGGTCCTACACTGCAGGGGCCTTTTTTCTCTTGGGCAATTGCTGTTACAGCTAATGAAAAAAGTTTCCCCTTCCCAACTGCTTGGAAAATCATAATCCCTAACGGG
>JBBAFB010000165.1:0-2937 GCA_041655595.1 Bacillota bacterium | reverse complement strand
CAACCGTACAAAAAAAGAGGCGAAACCTTGGATGACTATACAAAGGAAAATTGATAATTGAAAAAGAAACAGTTAAGCGAACAAAGAGGGTAGCTTTATTAATAAAAAAGTTAGTGAAATAATTCTACAGTTTAAAATTTAAAATTATGGCAATTATGACTTCTCACCCTCTTTGGTCTTTTTTGTCGGATTGCCTGTGGGCAACATTTAAGTTAAAATCTAAACTAGGGAATAATACTATTAGCTTTTGTGAGCTGAAAGGATGATCACTAGTGGATATCAGCAGAAACGAGGCACAAGAACAACCTGTAAAAAACCCTAGTTTAAGGAGCTATTTAGAAATTTATCAAAATGTTTATGATAACTTTCTCAATCAGGTGGGAACTACGGGACTTGATTTCGGCGAGGACAGGCCAATAGCAGCCGTCTTGGCGAGTATTGAAGAACAAGGTAAGAAGGGCGCGGAGGTCAGGAATGATCGCAAAAGTGTTTATCTAAATAATATTTCTCCTGCCTGCCTTGCTTGTCAAACTGGAACCGATAGCAGGACCTATTATACTTCCTTAAAGTGTTCCAAAAATTGTTTTTACTGCTTTAATCCTAATCAAGAGCATTACGAATACTTTTTGGCCAATCAAAGGGATTGTGCCGGGGAGATTAAAGAGGCTAGGGCAAAGGGAGAAAAGCTAAATTACATTGCCCTTTCGGGGGGAGAGCCCTTACTGCATCCCCAGGAGACCATCAGTTTTTTTGAAGCGGCAAAAGCAGCTTATCCAAAGGCTCATACTCGGTTGTATACCAGTGGGGATTTTGCCGATGAAGAAATGTTGAAACAATTGGCGGCCGCAGGTCTTCAGGAAATACGTTTCAGTATACGGCTCCATGAAGGAAGGGGCCCCAGAAAAAAGGTTATGGACAAAATAGCACTTGCCAAAAAGCATTTGCCTCAGGTAATGGTGGAAATGCCGGTTTTTCCGGGAAGCTTTGAAACTATGCAGGAGATTTTGTTGGAGTTAGATACAATCGGCATTTTTGGAATTAACTTGTTAGAGCTTTGCTTTCCCTTTTATAATGCGGAGGCCTTTACCGAAAGGGGTTTCCAAATCAAAAATCCTCCCTTTCGGGTTTTGTATGATTACTGGTATGCCGGCGGTCTGCCTATTGCAGGCAGCGAGGAGGTTTGCTTAGAGCTGGTGGAATTTGCCAGGGAACAGAATCTTCGGTTAGGTGTTCATTATTGCTCTTTGGAAAATAAGCACTCCGGACAAATATATAAGCAGAATGCCGGACAGCGTTTAGCAAAACATTTGTATTTTTCACCCCGGGACTACTATATTAAAAGTGCCAAGGTTTTTGGTGAAGACATTAAGCCGGTGGAAAAAAAGCTTAAAAGGGCCGGTTACCAGGACTATGTTGTTAACAAAGATTATGATTTTATAGAATTTCACGTTACTAAAATACCCTTACTAAAGAACTTGGAACTGGAAATTGCTTTATCTACTCAAGTGATGGAAATGCGGGAAGATGGGCCCTATTTAAGAGAATTAAAAGTGGAAGTCATTTCCCCGGAAAATTTTTCTTTAGAACAAATTTAATCCCCTAAAACAGATCTGTCGCCCAGTCAGGCTTAGCCTGAAACAGCGGCGGATCATCCTAAGGCTTGGGAAAAATTTCACAAAATAAATTAGTTAAAGTATTGAAGGGAGTGATTAAATAATAAAAAATTATTGGTTGGGAGATGTGAGACAGCTAAAGATTATGAATTTAAAACGATTATTTTAGGGGGGTGCAGCTATGTCAAATTATTTAACATCAATTGTAAATCAGAAAATTAAAAGGAGAACATTTTTAAAGGCAAGTGCGGTGGCTACCGCTGTGGCCGGTTTGCCACTAGCAGGTTGCGGTAATGTGATGAAAGAGGTTTCCGCTGATGAAGCCAGAAAGCTGGCCGAAACTGAGGGAACATGGGTAAGTGCTGCCTGCTGGCATAATTGCGGCGGTCGCTGTTTGAACAAAGCCTTGGTGGTTGATGGGGTTGTTATCAGGCAGAAAACCGATGATACCATTGCCGACGATCCCGACATGCCGCAACAAAGGGGTTGTGCTCGGGGCCGTTCCCAGCAAAAACAGGTTTTCGGTGCCGACAGACTTAAATATCCAATGAAAAGAAAAAACTGGGCTCCGGGAGGCGGCAACAAGGAACTGAGGGGTAGGGACGAGTGGGTTCGCATTTCTTGGGATGAGGCCCTGGATCTGGCCGCCGGAGAAATCAAAAGGATTAAAGAAAAGTATGGCAACGAGGCCTTTTTAGTAGGCGGCGGCGGTGAGGCTTCCAGACTACTGAGTCTTTATGGCGGCCACTCCACCCATTGGGGAACAACCTCTTGGGGTACCTGGCGCTGGGGTCCGGAAAAGTTTGGTATGGAGGAAGGTTTTTCTGCTCACAGCATCAACGATCGCCTTGATTTAAGAAATTCAAAATTAGTAGTTTTGGTGGGAGCAAATCCCGCTATGAGTGCGGGGGGCAACCCAAGCTATCACTACTTGCAGGCTAAAAAGGCCGGGGCCAAGTTTATCGTTATAGACCCCTATTATACCGATACCGCCGAGGTATTTGAGGCCGATTGGATTCCCATTCGCCCGGCCACCGATCATGCCTTGTTTTTAGGCATGGCCCATACCTTGATTACCGAGGATGATCCGGTTAAAAATCCTTTAATTGAGTGGGATTTTCTCCATCGCTGTACTGTCGGCTTTGATGCTGATCATATGCCGGAGGGTACGGATCCAAAAGAGAATTTCAAGGATTATGTTTTAGGAACCTATGATGGGGTACCGAAAAGTCCTGAGTGGCAGGCCCGTATTACCGGGGTAGATCCGGAAGTGGTTCGACGGCTGGCCAGAGAAATTGCCGGAACTAAAAAAACCGCTTTGATG
>JBBAFB010000164.1:0-3080 GCA_041655595.1 Bacillota bacterium | reverse complement strand
AGCCCTTCCGCCAATGCTTTACGGGCTGCTTCGTGAATACTTTAATAAAATTACGCTGACTAACCCGCTACCGAAAAATCAGCCCCGGTTGGCGGGTTATATCCAATTTTTTTCTGTTTCCTTGAAAACGGCCCAGAAAATACCTAGGAAAACCAACCTTCATCCATGGCCTGCCGGTATCCTTCTTCTTTAAACCAGATCAAAGCCTGTTGCCCGTTAGTCAAAAGAGGGCGAGAAATTATTCTTGGGTTTTCCTGCATGAGCCGGGTTGCTTCTTCTTCCGTTACGCTGTCAAGCTTAACACCCATTTTTTTAAAAACCTGACTTCTTTTGTTTATTAGTTCCCGGGGGGATAAACCGGTTAGTTGGGCTAGCCCGTCAATTTCTTCCCCAGACAAGGGCTCTTTTACCAAATCTCTGTTTTTAAATTCAACATTATTTTCCGAAAGCCACGCCTTCGCCTTTTTACAGGTGCTTCAATTGCTGACACAATAAAAAATCAAATCCTTGGACAATGTAATCGCTCCTTTTTTAAAATAGTAGCTTATAAACAGCAGGAAAGATAACTGTAAATATGTAACTATACTTTTACAGCCACTAATAGTATGCTTGTTTATCGAAAAAAATTACCCGCCGCTATTTACCCCATACGGTTTTACAGAAAAAGCCTATGATTATATTCTATCCTAAATTTTTTATTTTTCAAAATATATAACCAGTTTGTTTGGTGCACAAATAATTTTTTTATCTTCCCCGAAATGTATTTTCCCAATATCAGAGCAAATATGCTTTGGACAAACCCGGTCGGGCATCCTCTTTATCCAAGCACTGCCTTTTGACAAAACTATTTCTGCTGTATAGCCTTGGTAAAGCTTAATTTTAAAAACCTTGTTATCTCTTGTTGTTACCCTTTTACGAAGAAGCTCTTTGTTCCCTTGTTTAATTACTAGTGTCCCATGGTTTTTAGAGCAAAAAATTAAAGGTACCGCTAATGCGGCAAATAGTTTTGAGGCTTCCAAAATGCTTCCACCACCTGTCGGGATTATTTAACCTTAAAATTTGAAGGCTTAAAATACTTATTCATGTCTTTAGTTTTATATAGTTCTCCGGATTGATCGACAATTATACCTTCGTATCCTGAGTTTTCAATCAATGCCAGCCCCCCTTCTACCCCTAATAAAACTGCGGATGTGGCTAAGATATCCGCTTCAGCCGAATTTTCTCCAAAAACCGTAGCCCCTAAAACCCCTGTTGCGGGCCAGCCGGTTTCTATATTAAGTATATGCCCGTATTTATTTTCTTTAATTAAATAGTATTGCTGGTAATTACCTGAAGAAACTACAGCTCCTTTTTCTTTAAAACTGATTAAACCTAATAACTCGTCGATTTTAGAAGGGTCAACCACAGCTATCTCCCATGATCCAACGCCATTTTCACCGGAGGTTAAAACATTGCCCCCGGCATTAATGATGATTCCTTTGGTGTTATACTTTTCCATGTATAGCATCACTTGCTCCACAATATAGCCCTTTGCAACTCCTCCAAAGTCCAACTCCATACCCGCTTCAATCCGTAAGAGATTTTTTTCGATATTCAGTTGGACTTTTTCATAGTTGATCAGCTTTTTTAACTCATTGATTTCTTTTTGTATGGGCAAGGTATTTTCATGCTCTTGATTTTTCCAATAACTAGTTAGAGGCCCGATGGTAATATCATATTTGCCATCGGTTTTGCTTCCATACTTTAATCCCAGTCTTACTACATTACATAAATCATTTGAAATCTCCATAAAACCGGCAGTCCCATTACTTTCCTTGCTAAAAAACTCATTAACACCAAAAACTACACCATTTTCGCTATATTGATCGAACTCCAGCTCTAGCTCCTCCATTTTGTCAAAACCGCGTGAAACTGCTAACTTCGCTTCCGCCCCATATGCCTTAATTGTAACCGCCGTGCCTAATAAAAACCTTGTATTCTCAAAACTATTTGTGGTTTGATGACATCCGATAATAAATAGGGGAATTAGCAAAAAGGCACCTAGAACAAACTTTTCCAACATTGCTTTCGGCCCCGGTGAGAAAAAGTTCAGATCCTTCGCCCCCCAACTGATAATTATAAAAAAAATCGGTAGTATAGTTTCGCCACCTCACAACAAAGTAAATTTATTCCAATAAAATTATGTCTGACCTATACTTTGCAATAAAGACAATATAATTAAGATATTAACCGCTGATACAAGCAAAACATAAAACCTATCCTGTTTAGTTAAGGGGTCTTTGTCTGAACCACAAGCAAGGGAGCAACTACTATTCGCACTAAGCTCCGCTAAATCCTTATGTTCACTTGCAAGCCTTCTGATTTTCCTTTTTAATTTTGCAATAAAATCGAGAATTGTTCCCACAGGGCAAAAATTACGGCACCAAAAACGAAGTTGGGCCATCGACACTAAAAGCACGATAACCATTATGGCCCATTGTGCCTTGTTCCCATCACCGGAAAAAAAGACAGAAAAAGGTTCATAACCGGCCACCCCGGAATGGTTATAAATTAAGGCAACAAATGCAACCAGCCAGAGTAAGGGCCAGCGATTTTTATTTGCTTTAGCCTTAATCTCTCTCGAAGGGGAAAAATTATATAGATTCAGACTTTTAAAAATACCTTCCTGGACCGCACCGAAGGGGCAAAGCCAATAGCAATAAAAATTCCTCCCGAATAACAGAGTTACCAAAAGAACCCCCGGCACCATTACATACCAAATCGGCCTTTCGATAAATACCGGTAAATTACCGGCCAATAATCCCACATAATTACTATAAGTAATGGAGTAATTAAGGGTAAAACCAATAAAAATAACCGATAAAACCAGTAGCCAAGGGCGGATTTTTTTAAAATTATAGGCAGCACAAACAATTGAAAACACAACTAAAACAAATACCAAAATATCTTTCCGGTTCAAGTTGATGCTATTTACTAATGGGATATCAAGCCCCAACTGCTCATTGCCTACCTGAATTATTCCTTTTTGAACAGCTGATAAAATCCCTTCTACGGTAACAGTAGCCCCCGATACGCCATCA
>JBBAFB010000163.1:0-3169 GCA_041655595.1 Bacillota bacterium | reverse complement strand
TCCTCCTGAGTATAATCCCTAAGGGTAATAAAATCCCTGCCTTTGAAGCAATTTTTAATTTCTGCAATACTCATTTCTACTCCCCCAAGCTAATTAAAAATTTCGGCCAAGACCTCATCCAAAATAAACACTGCCTTATCAATTTCTTCCGGCACCACGATTAAAGGCGGCACAAAACGTAAAACATGCTCACCTATGGCGTTAATCAGCAAGCCTTTTTCCCTACACCGGGAAACTACCAGATCGGCATTTCCTGCCAACTCCAATCCCAACAACAGACCCCTGCCCCGAATTTCCTTGATTGCTTTAGGATAAGTGTACTGTAGCTCTGCCAATCTGTTGGTGAAAAACTTACCCGCCTTTTCCACCTGAACCAGTAAATTTTCATTAATAATAGTTTCCAACACAGCCAACCCGGCGGCAGTCGCCAAAGGATTGCCTCCAAAAGTGGAAGCGTGGTCGCCCGGTTTAAAAGCTTTCGCCACCTTGTCTTTAGCAAGCAAGGCTCCAATGGGAACCCCACCGCCTAAACCCTTGGCCAGAGTCATGATATCCGGCTCTATACCATAGGTCTCATAGGCAAACAGCTTCCCCATTCTGCCCACCCCTGTTTGTACTTCATCAAAAATTAACAGCAGATTTAAATCATCACATAACCTACGTACATTTTTTAGATATTCAAAATCCGCGGGGTGAACCCCGCCTTCTCCTTGAATAGGCTCTAGCATAATGGCACAGGTTTGTTCGCTAATCGCCCCCTTGAGCGCCTCAAAATCATTAAACGGTGCATATTTAAAGCCAGTAGGCAGCGGATGAAAATCTTGATGATATTTATCCTGGCCCGTTGCCGTTAAAGTTGCCAAGGTCCTACCGTGAAAAGATTTATTCATGGTAATAATCTCAAATCTTTCCCGCCCTAAATTTTCCGCCCCGTATTTTCTGACAAGCTTGATGGCCCCTTCATTAGCCTCTGCACCGCTGTTGGCAAAGAAAACCTTATCGCAACAGGAGTTTTCTACTAAGGTTTTAGCCAGCTTGATTTGATTTTCAATCCAATATAAATTGGAAACATGGATCAATTGCCGGCTTTGCTGATGTAGGGCCTCAACCAAGGCAGGATGCCCGTGGCCTAAGGAATTTACGGCTATCCCCGCTACAAAATCTAAATATTCCTTGCCATCGGCATCCCAAACATAACAACCCTTGCCCTTAACCAAAGCCAGGGGCAAACGGCCGTAAGTATTCATCACATATTGTTCTCCAAGTTCCTTTAGCTCTTGATTATTCATTTCGCACCTCCATTAAAAAACAACCTCCGTCCCAATTCCTTCATCAGTGAAAATCTCCAACAGAATAGAATGAGGCAAGCGACCATCAATAATATGGGTTTTAGCCACCCCACCCTTCAGAGCATTTACACAGCACTCCACCTTGGGGATCATCCCTCCTGCAATTACTTCTTTCTCAATCAAGGCCGGTACTTCCTCCACCTTTAATGAAGAAATCAAGGAATTTTGATCCCCATAATCTGCAAAAATACCCTCTACATCTGTCAACAAGACCAGCTTATCTGCTTTGAGGGCCGAAGCCAACTCCCCGGCCACATAATCCGCATTAATATTATAGGTTTTGCCGTCCTCTCCGATACCGGTAGGGGCAATGACAGGGATGAATCCTTGAGCGGTAACAGTCAACACTATCCCCGGATTAATCCTTTCCACATCACCTACAAAACCAAGATCAATGGGTTCGCCACCATTTATCTCAGGAGCAGATTTTATTTTCTTTTTTGCTGCCTCAATCAGCTTACCATCTTCACCGCTGAAACCAACCGCTTTGCCGCCAAGGTGGTTTACCAAAGCCACTATCTCTTTATTTACCTTACCCGCAAGCACCATCTCCACAATACTCATGGTTTCCTCGTTAGTGACCCTTAATCCCTGCACAAAGGAGGATTTGATTCCCAAACGAGTTAACATTTCATTTATTTCCGGTCCCCCGCCATGGACTATAATGGGGTGCATCCCCACCAGCTTCATTAAAATTACATCCTCGATCACTGCCTTTTTTAACTCCTCGTTGAGCATGGCATGACCACCGTACTTAATTACAATAGTTTTTCCGTGAAATTTTCTAATATAGGGTAAAGCCTCTATTAAAATGCCGGCCTTTTCTAAAGCAGTTAATACCAAATTAATATCCCCCTTAGGTTCTATATTCCGCATTAATTTTTACATAGTCATAAGAAAAATCGCAACCAAAAGCCAGACCAATCTCCTTGCCCTGATGTAGATCCAAGCGGATTGTAATTTCTGCTTCCCTCAAAATTGCCTTGGCTAAATCCTCATCAAAAACTGCGCCGCTGCCTCTGGCAGCAACTTTTACTTCACCGGCTCTGCTCTTTAGGTAGATATCCACCGCTTCCGGATTAAATTGGGCCCCCGAATAGCCTGCCGCACATAAAATCCTGCCCCAGTTGGGATCCTCACCAAAAAGGGCTGTCTTTACCAAACTGGAGGCAGCCACTGATTTAGCTACCACCCTGGCTGTTTGGACGCTTTCTCCACCCTTGACCAGCACCTCCAAGAACTTAGTTGCACCTTCACCATCTTTGGCGATCTTTCTAGCCAAATCAACGCAAACCTGGGTCAAGACGGCAACGAACAGTTCATACTCCGATTGATCTTCCGTTAACTGATCGTTTCCCGCGGCTCCATTGGCCAGTACTAATACCAAATCGTTAGTACTAGTGTCACCATCCACAGTCAGCATATTAAAACTGCCATCTACAGCTTTTTTTAAAGCCCTGTCCAGAGCGCCCCGTTCAATTGACAAATCCGTCGTGATAAAACAGAGCATGGTGGCCATATTAGGATGAATCATACCCGAGCCTTTGGCTATCGCACCTATTTTTATCTCTTTATCCCCAATAAGAAAACTATAGGCGGTTTCTTTAACAGTCAAATCGGTAGTCAGAATGGCCGCTGCCGCATCTATCCCGCCCCCGGGATGCAGGCTGCCGACTACAGTCTGAATACCCCCAACAACCTTTTCCATTGGCAAAGGCACACCTATCACTCCGGTACTAGCAACCAAAACATCCTTTACGGATAGATCCAGACCTTCAGCAGTTTCCTCTGCCATTTTTAAGGCATCAATTTTACCCTGT
>JBBAFB010000162.1:0-3169 GCA_041655595.1 Bacillota bacterium | reverse complement strand
ACGCTCCCGGGTCCGGCGGTTCCCGTAAAGGCTTTTTTGCCCCCTAGAATACCACCAATACAGCAAAAACCCGCCGACAACTCATCCTCCGTTTGCAAGAAACTTCTATTATATTCGGGCGCTATTCTGCTCCAGCAGTGCATTATTTCATTCTGCGGTGTAATGGGATAACCGTACATAATTTCCGCTCCGGCCGCTAGGGCGGCCCAACAAACAGCCTCATTGCCTGTTAAAAAGACTTTTTTTTCACCTTCAATGGGTTTAGTCGTCATCTTTCCGCCTCCTGGATTTATTATGCGCTTTAATGCTTATTTTATGAAAGAATTCCATTCCGGCTGGTTTTAACGCAAAATAAAAAAACCGCCTAAAGCGGTCTGCTGCTATAAAATAAATTGCAGAATAATTAACAGGATCAGCCCGGGCAGGCCCAGAAAACCTGCGATCAAGACGGTTGGTATATTAATAGGTATTAAAATATGAAATAATGCACCGATAAAATTAAAACCCCATAAAAGCATTAAACCAAAAATAGAGTTGATTATTAATTTAAAAATCAACTTTAGGGGCTTCAACAAGATACGGCTAATTAAATAAATCAGCACAAGCAAAAAACCCACCGCAAAAATGATTTGTGTTAAATCAATCAAAGCTATCCCTCCATACTACCTTCCAAACGCCAAATCCCTTCCGGATATTTTTGTCCCATTTGTCTGATTAAATGCACCATTCTTTTTTCCTCGGCTTCCATGTGGTAGATGGCAAAATCTATTAAGGCAGGCTCAGTTACCTCCTGGAAAAATCTAATGGAGTCTTGCCAGGCCCTCTTTGCCTCGGCAATCATCATCAGATCCCTTTGGTTGGCTAACGGCAATTTGGGTGATTTCAAAGAATTTAACTGTAGCGTAATCTTTTTCCAGAGTTCTTGGAGACGGTCCCGCAGACTTTCAAGAAAAGCTTTCACATCTTTCCCCCCCTGGCTTATTATATGCATATGAGGGGAAGAAGGAGAATAGCACTAGTTATCCTGTTCTAACTCATATTTCTTTATGATATCCAAGGCTTTTAAAACATCCTGGGCACTGTCATCTACTCCGGTAAACTCCTTCACTGTTTTATCGGCAGGATAACCGCCTATCACTATTTTTACTTGCTCCCGCAAACCCTTTTCCTCTATTAATTCCACTACCTTTTTGACCGACCCCACACAAAATGTCAGCAACACGCTTATCCCTACGACCTTTGCTCCCGTTTCGATCACCGCTTCTAAAAACCTTTCCGGAGGCACATTTACACCCAGATCATAGACATGAAAACCATGGGAGCGCAATAAATAAACTACAATGTTTTTCCCCAGATCGTGGATATCTCCTTCAACTGTTCCCATCACAATTTTTAAACCGTGATGTATTTCTTCAGAGGGCAAAAAAGGCTCAACTATTCTCATAACCCCTTTAAAAATTTCCTCCGACATAACTAAATCAGACAAATAGTAGATGCCCTGACTGTACATCTCTCCCACTATACCTACGCCTTTGCGGCAGCTTTCTACTATCTCCATGGCTGTCCGCCCCGATTTAAGCTGCTCGTTAACTAAAAAAAGTGTTTTCTCTTCTTCCAGATTCGCCATCGCCTTGATCAAAAGAGCTTCCATGTTAACCCCTCCAACCTATTAAAATCATACTTCATTTTCATCATACCAGCCATCAAAAGCCGTTAACTGATAGCGATCCCCACGGTAAACGGCTTTGCTCCAGCCTACAGGCCGCATCTCGGCATTGAGAATAGTCTGCTCCAATAAAAAAACGGGTGATTCCGGGGGTATATTTAAAACCTCCCCTTCTGCCTCTGTGGCTAGAGAGACCTGAATAACCTTTTTTGCTGCCATCGGTTCAACCCCGTGGGCGGAGACTAAACCAGGTAAAGAGGGATCCTTAATTTCCGTTTCCAGGATGGGGCTGCTTTTTGTATAAATCGTATATTTTTTCTCATAGACCAAGGGCTCCCCTTCAACCAATAAAACTGTACTAAAATAAAGAAAAGGAGTGTTATCATCTTGCAAATCAAATTTTCGTTTTAATTCAGGATTAGATCTGATAATTTTTGCATCCAAAAGTTTGGTTTTCCAATCCAAACCTCTTTCATTTAACTGCCAGTTGTAGCTATCAAGCTCAAAAACCACATTATCCAGCTTCGGTTTGGAAACAAAGGTTCCCTTACCCTGGATGGGATAAACCATCCCTTGGGCAATCAACTCCCCGATAGCCTTTCTAACGGTCATGCGGCTGATCTCAAATTTTTCCGCCAATTCCGTTTCTGAGGGCAAGGCCTCACCGGGTTTTAGCTCTCCCGTTCTTATTTGGTTTTTTAAAAGCTTTGCTAATTGATAATAAAGAGGGATTACCGAAAACTTATCTATCACTTTTTTATCCTCCATTGGCACGCACCCATTTTCATTCTAATCCATGGTAAGTTGGCTTCTACTTACCGCTGAAGAAAAACCGACCGGAGGAACACCCTCAAGTCGGCCCAAAACTAATCCTCTAATAACCCTTTTCGATGTGCCTTTAGATATTTCCTGCCAAAGGCATCCTGATCCAATAACAATTCTGACACAGTAACGGCTGTAGTTAATTTTCTATCAACTGAGTCCATAATTGCCGCATCCATGCCGTTAGCCATACAAATTGCTAAAAAGTAGCGGTTAATAATTTTACGGTTGGGCATGGAATGGGACGCATTGCTTAAACCGGACACTGTTTTAACCCCATACTTTTCTTTAATCTCCCTGAGGCAGTTAAAAAAGATCACCCCATTGTTGCTGCTCACCGCCACCGGCAGTACTAAGGGATCAATATAGACTTCATTTAAATCAACCTCATTATCCCGAAGAACTTCAACCAATTCCCCTGCAATTCTAATTCTTGCTTCCGCTGTTTTCGGAATACCATTATCATCCATCGTTAAAGCAATCACGGAACAACCATATTTTTTAATAAGGGGCAGCATACCGGCCAAGCGTTCTTTTTCCATGCTGATGGAATTGAGCATGGCTTTTTTGTGACAGGTTTTTAGCCCCATTTCAGCCACAGCCGCTTCAGTTGTATCAATACATAGGGGAACATCCACAACGGCTTGAACAGCGTTAACTATCCATTCCATATCTAACAGC
>JBBAFB010000161.1:0-3404 GCA_041655595.1 Bacillota bacterium | reverse complement strand
TTTGAGGGTGAAACAGATGTAGTGGATAAGGTAGAACCCTTTTTAACCTTGGAAGGTCTGCGCTTGATTTATGATTTAAATAAGGAGTAATATCGGTGAAAATAGGCAATTTAAACATATCAAACCCGGTGATGGCAGCGCCGATGGCGGGAATTACGGATAAGTCCTTCCGCCTTTTGGCCAAGGAACAGGGTGCGGGCTTGGTTTTTACAGAGATGGTCAGCGCTAAAGGGTTGATTTATGACAATAAAAAAACCATGAAGTTGATTGATGTGGCCGGGGAGCTTTCCCCCGTCGGGGTGCAGCTCTTTGGTGCGGAACCAAAGGTGCTGGCGGAAGGTGCCAGGATGGCCGAAGCTGCCGGTGCCAATTTAGTTGATTTAAACATGGGTTGCCCCGCGCCAAAAATTGTTAAGCAGGGAGAAGGGGTTGCCTTAATGCAGAACCCTCAATTAGCCTGCAGTATAGTTGCGGAAGTAGTTAAAGCGGTAGAGGTTCCCGTAACCGTTAAGATCCGGCTCGGTTGGTCAAAGGAGCGGATCAACGGAATGGAATTTGCCAAGGCCTGTGTGGACAATGGTGCTCAAGCTATCACCGTTCATGGCCGAACCAGGGAGCAATATTATGGAGGGAAGGCCGATTGGGAATTAATCGGTGAAATAGCGGAGGCACTCCCGGTGCCGGTGATTGGCAATGGAGATATTAAAAGTCCCCGGGACGGGGCAAAAATGCTTTCCGAAACTAAATGCCAAGGGATTATGATTGCCAGGGCTTCCTTGGGTAACCCTTGGATTTTTTCTCAAACCCTTGCCTATTTAACCGCCGGAGTCTTAGTGCCGCCGCCTACATGGGAAGAAAGGCTGGCTACGGCTCTCAGACATTTGGATTTAGTGGTTGCAGATAAAGGGGAATACATAGGAGTAAGAGAAATGCGTAAGCAGTTGGCCTGGTATCTAAAGGGTTTCCCAAGGGCGACGGAGATACGAACAAAAATTTTTTCCGCAACCACAGTGGGGGAGGTAAAGGATATACTTGGTAGAGGTGGAATAAAGTTGAGGGTTTAAAGTCTTCAGCTAAAAAAAGCAACAAAAACCCAGCAGTTTTTGTTGCTTTTTTTTATGCAATTTGTTAAAATACCCCTAAAGGGTTTGTTCACAAAATTGTGCACAAGAAAGGTTGATGGAGATGGAAATCTTTCGTATCGGGGACAAGTTGGTGAGTAAACATAAAATTAATTCTATGATTGATAAGATACTTACCTTAAGGGTAGAGGGCTTTTCCCAACAAGAGGCAGCTAAACGTTTGGAAATTGACCGCACTTTTATTTCCAGGCTAGAGGGAATTGGGGAGGTACGCAAAGGCTCCAGAATAGCGGTAGTAGGTTTCCCTATTAAAAACAAGCAGGAAATAACCCGTATGTTGGAGCAATTGGGGGTAGATTACCAACTGTTAATGACGGAGGAGGAGCGTCAAATATTTATTAATGACAAAGACGGGCCCACATTATTAGCAGAGTTTATGCATTTGGTGACCATTGTCAGAGACTATGATGTAGTGGTTTTTTTAGGTTCCAATTACCGAATTAAAATTTCAGAGGCAATGTTGGATCGGGAAGTGGTGGGAGTAGTTATTGGCGAAAGCCCCATCACGGAGGATGTCTATGTTGATGCCCAGGAACTGAAGCAATTAATTCAGTCCCTAATAATCCCCAAAACTCAGGAGGCGAAAAATCAATGAAAAGAGTGGTTAGCGTTAGTTTGGGATCCAGCTCAAGGGATGCAAGTATCGAAACGGAAATATTAGGAGAAAAGTTCAAAATTGAGCGCATCGGTACCAATGGTGATATGGAAAAGGCCATCCGGCTAATCAAAGATTTGGATGGTAAGGTGGCCGCCTTTGGCCTGGGAGGTACGGACCTATACGTGCAGGCCGGCAATCGGCGCTACTTAATCAGGGATGCCAAGGGAATTGTCCAGGCAGCGGTTAAAACCCCCATTGTTGACGGCAGCGGCTTGAAAAACACCCTAGAGCGCAAGGTTATTAATTACTTAGAAGAAAAAGAAATTATTAATTTTAGAGGCAAGAAGGTATTAATGGTTTGCGGCATGGACCGTTTTGGGATGGCGGAGAGTCTGGAGGCCGTGGGAGCAGATGTGACCTTGGGTGATCTGATTTTTGTTTTAGGTCTTCCCCTGCCTCTTAAATCCTTAAAAGCCCTGGATAGAATTGCACGCTTAATTGCCCCCGTTGTCTGCCAATTGCCTTTTAAATATTTATACCCCATAGGCGATAAGCAAGCTGAGATTAAGCCAAAATACAGCAGTTATTACAACGATGCGGATGTTATTGCTGGGGATTTTCATTTTATTAAAAAATTTATGCCGGATTCCCTGGCGGGCAAAATTATCATAACTAATACTGTTACCAGGGATGATTTGCTGATGTTGAAAAACCGGGGTGTTGAACTGCTAATCACTACAACCCCTGAGTTGGATGGCCGCTCCTTTGGTACTAATGTGATGGAGGGTATGCTGATTGCCATCAGCGGTAAGGATCCTAAAGAAATCAGACCTCAAGACTATGAGGAGCTTTTAGAAAAGATAGAATTGAAACCCAGAGTCGAAAAACTTGGAAGCCCCGTGGCCTACGGCGAGGCCGCCGAGGAGCCATTACTGTCTTTGGCATAAGCAATAGAAATAAACCGGGCGGTTTTAAAACTAGCCCTTTTTCTTAGGAGGAATATAATTTTGACCACTACCAATCCTTTTGCATTTATGATCCACCCTTTAGATTTATCTGATTTAGGCAGGAAATTCCCATTGGCAAATAAACTACCGAAAAGTGTTCTAGAGTATTTGACCCGCATTGCACCGCCGGTAAGGGCGAGCCATATTACGGGGCTCAAATCGGATTTTGCGGATACGGAGGGTTGGTTTGTGGGCTGCACCCTAACAACGGAACAGATGCTAAAACTGCCTACCCCCTTAGTTATCAAAAAAATCATTCAAACCGGCCGTTTGGCAGAGCGCCTAGGAGCCAAAATTCTTGGGTTGGGAGCTATGACGGCGGTAGTCGGAGATGCAGGTTTATCAGTGGCTAAAGCACTGAATATCGGGGTGACCACGGGAAATAGCTATACGGTTTATACTGCTTTAGAAGGAGCGAAAAAAGCTGCCCAGATGATGGATATTGATTTATCCAAGGGTCAGGTGGTCATCTTGGGAGCCACCGGTGCTATCGGGGGCATTGCGGCCCGTATGTTAGCCAAGGAATGCCGTTATTTAACTTTAGTAGCCAGGGATGAACAAAAACTTACTGCCCTAGCAGATAAAATTTTAAGAGAAACGGGCTTGGTTTGCCGAATTACTCAAAATGCCGGTAAGGCAGTCAGCAATGCAGATCTG
>JBBAFB010000160.1:0-3467 GCA_041655595.1 Bacillota bacterium | reverse complement strand
ATGTGGCAAATTATTGGCCTGAATTTAAAGCATTACAATGTTTATCCTCGTCTTGTAGGGGAAACGGGCGGCAAGGATTTTGTCTTTGCTCATCCCACTGCTGAGGTAGATTCCCTAGTAACGGCCTTAATCAGGGGGGCCTTCGAGTACCAAGGGCAAAAATGCTCGGCAGCTTCTAGAGCTTATATCCCTGAGAGTTTATGGGAGGAAGTAAAAGAAAAACTATTAAAAGAACTTGCTACCATTAAAATGGGTGATGTGGCCGACTTTACCAATTTTATGGGTGCAGTTATTGATCGAGCTGCCTTTGATGGCATTAAAGAATATATTGATTATGCCGCAAATAGTGATGAGGCCAGTTTTTTATGGGGGGGCAAATGCGATGACAGCAAGGGCTATTTTATAGAGCCCACTGTCATCCTAACCACGAATCCCCATTTTAAAACTATGAAAGAAGAGATCTTCGGTCCGGTGCTAACCGTCTATGTCTATCAAGATGAAGAGTTGGAAGGGGCCATCAGGCTTTGTGATACCTCTACCCCTTATGGCCTGACCGGGGCTATTTTTGCCCAAGACCGAGCCGCTATTGTGGAACTAGAGAAGAAATTAATGCACACAGCGGGCAACTTCTACATTAACGACAAGCCTACCGGCGCAGTAGTAGGGCAGCAGCCCTTCGGCGGTTCTAGGGCCTCCGGCACTAATGATAAAGCGGGCAGCAAAATCAACCTGCTCCGTTGGGTTACTCCCAGGGTGATTAAAGAGAGTTTGGTGCCACCCACTTCCTACCGTTACCCGTTTATGGATGAAGACTAAAAAAGGGCTTCGGCCCTTTTTTGCTTTTAGCTTTTAGCTTTATCGTGTATAATCAAAAATAACAAGACTGAAAAAAACTAATATTCTAAAAATAATCTGGGGGTATGACAATGAAAGAAGTGGTAATCGTCAGCGGCAAGAGAACAGCTATCGGAGATTTTAACGGAGCACTTAGAAATGTTAAAGCAGTGGATTTGGGTATCACGGCCTTTAAGGGGGCCCTTGCAGAGGCAAAGTTGGATCCGGCTCAGATTGAGGAAGTAATTACTGGGCAAGTCTACCAGGCGGGATCAAAAGGCAATCCTTCCCGCCAAGTAACCTTGGGTGCAGGCTGTCCTGTGGAAACAGTGGCGGCCACTATCAATCAACAATGTCCCTCCTCCATGAGGGCGGTGGAAATAATCAGTCAGCAGATTCTATTGGAAAAGATCAGCATTGGAGCGGCAATTGGTATTGAAAGTATGACCAATGTGCCTTACTTGCTGTTGAAAGCAAGAGGGGGTTACCGTTTGGGTTCGGGTACCTTGGAGGACGGCTTATTATATGATGGATTAATCGATGCTTTTTATAATTATCACGCCGGAGTCACTGCAGAAAATCTGGCAAAGCAATATAATATTACCAGAGAAGAACAGGATATCTTCGCTTTGGAAAGCCACCGTAGAGCTACCAAAGCTATCGAAGAAGGTAGATTTAAAACAGAAATTGTACCGGTGGATATTTCAACTAAAAGGGAGCAGAAGGTTTTTGAAATTGATGAACACCCCAGAAAAGACACCACCTTGGAAGGTTTGTCGAAATTAAGGCCTGCCTTTTTAAAAGAGGGAACTGTCACAGCAGGAAATGCCTCGGGAATTAACGACGGGGCGGTAGCCTTGATTTTGATGGAGGGAGAAAAAGCAAAGGAGTTGGGGTTAAAACCTTTAGCCAAAATTGTTTCCACTGCCTCTGCTGCCGTTGATCCCAGCATAATGGGCATTGGTGTAGTGCCTGCCGTAAGGCGAGCCCTGGATTTTGCTAAACTAAAGCAGGAGCAGATAGACCTTTGGGAGATTAACGAGGCCTTCGCAGCACAGGTTTTGGCTTGCAACAGGGAACTAAAACTGGATTTAGAAAAGGTTAATGTTAACGGCTCGGGTGTTTCTTTGGGCCACCCGGTGGGTATGACCGGAGCCAGAATTATCCTGACCTTAATGCACGAACTGAAGAAAAGAAAACTCCAATACGGCTGCGCCTCCCTCTGCGCCGGCGGAGGCCCCGCCATGGCAGTAGTAATAGAAAATCTAACTTAACTGGGACAAGGGGACAGGACTTTTGTCCCACCAGTGGATCTTGATTTATTCATTCCTGGGAAGGTAGGTTTAAAGTCTAAGGTTAAGGTACAGCCGGGGCATTATGGTGGGACAAAAGTCCTGTCCCCTTGTCCCAGCGAATAACACCAATGTAGAGGGGGAAAAAATTTGAAGGGGAAACTGAGCACAAAAATTGTTAGTGGTATAGGCATCGGTATAGTAGCAGGTTTATTGGCTTTATCACTAATAGTAAATTATTATATTAGCACCATGATTAACACGATGGAGAAAGATTACAACCAACTATTATTTGAAACTGTCAATGCTCAAATGGACAGTCAACTTGACAGCGCCAAAATGTCAGTACTGTCCTTAGCTAACAATGTAAGGGTTCAAGAATTATTTGCCAATAGAGATAGGGAACAATTGATGGTAGAATTATTGCCTGTTTATGATGTCCTGAAAGAAGATGTTGCACAAATACAGTTTCATTTACCAGATTCAACTGCTTTTTTACGCCTACATATGCCGGATAGTTACGGGGACAGCTTAAGGGATTTTCGTTTCACTGTTAACGAGGCTAATGCAAAACGACAAATTGTAGAGGGGTTGGAAGAAGGCAGAGCAGGTTATGGGTTTAGGGTTGTGGTCCCCATGTTCTACCAAGGTATTCATACCGGTTCTGTAGAATATGGCAGTGATTTTGGTCTTGCCTTTTTGAATAATCTAAAGAACAGGTATGATAGCGATTATTTTATCTATACATGGGGGGGTGAATCCGTTGCATGGGTAGAGGATGGGGGAAACGAGGGGGGCTTTGTTGCGGCAACTGTTGCTACGGATGAATGGTCGGTCGAGGGTGCCCATGCAGAAGAGATAAAGGCAGGGAAAATGGTTTCTTTGCTCTCTCCCGACAAAAAGAAATCAGTTTTAATAATCCCTTATTATGACTATCAGGGCAATGTAGGGGGGTATGTAAAATCTGTTATCGATAGAAGTGCTGTCCTAGGGTATACCATACAGGTGCAAAAGGTATTATTCGCCCTGTCTGTTATTATTGCGTTCTTACTATTAATAGCAATATATTTGTATATTAGGTTTGAGGTAGTAAAGCCTCTTACCCAATTGCAAAATACTATTAAGGAAGTCGAATCAGGAAAATTAGGGGTGGAGTTTAAATATAAGAGTAATAAGGATAACAAGGATGAAATAGGGTTGCTGGGTGCTTCTTTTAACAAGATGGTAGAAACCTTAAAAGAGGTGATTGAGGACGTAAAAGACGCATCTCACCAGGTTGCAAATTCTGCCCAATCACTGGCTGAAACCTCGCACCACAATACGGCAGCAGCGGAAGAGGTT
>JBBAFB010000159.1:0-3545 GCA_041655595.1 Bacillota bacterium | reverse complement strand
AAATCCATCAACAGGCTTAATTTGTGCTCAATATTATTTTCAACCAACTGATAACCCGGCAATTCCAATGCAGGAGGATATTGTCCAAAGGATATTGTCGCCGTCTGCACATCCTTAGGGATATCAATCAAAACTGGGCCTGGACGTCCCGATGTTGCCACATAAAAAGCTTCATGGATAACATAAGGAAGTGTGTTGGGATCTTTAACCAAGTAGTTATACTTGGTTACGGGCAAAGTTATACCTGTAATATCCGCCTCCTGGAAAGAATCCTTACCCAGGAGTTCCAACCCCACCTGACCGGTAATAGCAATTAAAGGAATGGAATCCATATAAGCATTGGTGATACCTGTTACCAAGTTTGTGGCACCCGGTCCCGATGTGGCAAAAACTACCCCCGGTTTACCGGTGGATCTGGCATAACCGTCCGCCGCATGGGCCGCCCCTTGCTCATGCCTGGCTAAAATATGACGCAACTCAGGAGTGCCGTGGAGGGCATCGTATAAGGGCAAAACAGCCCCACCCGGATAACCGAAAACGGTATCCACCCCTTCTAACATCAAGGCCTTTAATAGAACTTGGGCACCGGTCAACTTTTCAACTGTGGTTTTCTTATCTTCAATCATGGAAAATCGCTCCTTGGCTGGCGGAAGTCACCTGCTTGGCATACCTGCCTAAATAACCGGTAGTTATGGAAGGCCCGGGTATTTGCCTTGCTTCCTCCCTTGACTTAATCTCTTGTTCCTCCAAAATCACTTCAATGGAATTATTAGGAATATCTATCTTAATCAGGTCTCCATCTTGCAAAATTCCTATGGGCCCACCTGCCGCTGCTTCCGGTGACACATGACCAATTGCCGCTCCCCGGCTGGCTCCGGAAAAACGACCGTCGGTTATTAAAGCAACTTGTTCGTCTAGTCCCATGCCGCTTAAGGCGGAGGTAGGGGTAAGCATCTCCGGCATACCCGGCCCTCCTTTGGGACCTTCATAACGGATGACAACCACGTCCCCGGGTTTAATCTTTTGATTTAGAATTGCTGTCACAGCGGCATCTTCCCCATCAAAGACCCTGGCGGGACCTTGATGAACTAACATTGAGGGCGCAACTGCTCCCCTCTTTACCACCGAGCCCTCGGGAGCCAGATTGCCCCAAAGAACCGCCAAGCCACCGTCGGCACTATGCGGATCAGAGGCCGGTCTAATTACTTGCCGATCCTTAACCATCACGGTCTCCAAATTTGCTGCCAAGGTACCACCGGTAACTGTCATTAAACCGGTATCAACCAATTTGTGATCCGCCAACTCTTTCATAACCGCCATTACCCCGCCCGCCCTGTAAAGATCCTCTATGGTAAAGTCACCGGCGGGGGCTAATTTGCTTAAATGAGGGGTAATTTTACTTACTTCATTAATTAGCTCCAAATCAATTTTAACACCCGCCTCATGGGCAATAGCCGGTAGATGTAAGGCAGTATTGGTAGAGCAACCAAGGGCCATATCCAGGGCTAAGGCATTACGAAAAGCTTTTTCCGTCATAATGTCTAAGGGGCGAATATTTTTTTCAAGCAACTCCATAACCTTCATACCCGCCTCTTTAGCCAACCTGATTCTAGCAGAATAAACCGCGGGAATGGTACCATTACCAGGCAAGCCCATGCCTAAAGCCTCCGTCAAGCAATTCATGGAGTTGGCGGTAAACATGCCGGAACAGGAACCGCAGGAAGGACAGGTAACCCCTTCCATTTCAGTTAGCTCCTCTTCACTCATTTCGCCGGAGCTGACCTTACCCACCGCCTCAAAAATATTGCTTAAGGTAATTTTTTTACCTCGGTAATCCCCCGCTAGCATAGGGCCGCCGCTGACAAAGACGGCGGGGAGATTCAATCTGGCAGCCGCCATTAAAAGTCCGGGGACATTTTTATCACAGTTCGGAATAAAAACTACCGCATCAAAGGCATGTGCCTTCAGCATAATTTCGGTAGAATCAGCAATTATCTCCCTAGAGGCCAAGGAGTATCGCATACCTTCGTGATTCATGGCAATACCATCACAAACGGCGATTGCGGGAAATTCTAATGGAGTACCCCCGGCCATTCTGACACCGCCTTTAACTGCCTCTGCAATTTGCCTTAAATGGGTATGACCCGGAACAACTTCATTAAAAGAATTTACCACCCCAATAATCGGCCTTTCAATTTCCTGGTCTGTTAATCCCAAAGACTTTAGTAAAGAACGATGAGGTGCTTTTTCAATTCCCACTTTCATCCTTTGACTATACATTTTTCTCACTCCTAATCTTTAAAAATCACCGGGCCATCATTTTTCGTCAGCTCTCTATAAAGCTCAATCAGTTTTAAAGTCATCTCTCCCGGTTTGCCACCGCCTATCTCCCTAGAATCTACCTTAATAACAGGAATTATCTCGGCGGCAGTACCGGTCAAAAAGCATTCATCTGCATTGTAAATACTATGTCTGGTAAAAACCTTTTCAGATGCAGGAATACCCAACTCTTTTGCCAGTTCCATCACTGTGTTTCTGGTAATCCCTTCTAAAATCCCTAAGTAGGCGGGAGGTGTAATTAATTCTCCGTTTTTTACAATAAAAATATTGTCTCCCGTAGCCTCAGCCACATAACCTTCTTGATTCATCATAATGGCCTCCGGCACCCCTGCTTTGTTGGCTTCAATCTTGGCATAAATATTGTTCAGATAGTTTAGGGATTTTACCTGGGGATTGCAGGCCTCCGGCAAATTTCTTCTGGTAGCGACGGTGGCGGTTTCCAACCCTTTTAGATAAAACTCCTCAGGGTAGAGCTGTATTTTTGAAGCAATACAAAAAACCGTGGGGCCAATGCAATTACGAGGGTCTAGGCCCAAATCACCCTTACCTCTGGTAACAACCAAGCGGATATAAGCATCCCTTAAATTATTACGCCTTAAGGTTTCTAAAACCACTTCTTCCATTTCATCCATGGTCAGATTAATTTTCATATTGATGGTATGGGCAGATTCGTAAAGTCTAATTAAATGTTCCTTTAATTTAAAAACCCTGTTATGGTAAGCTCGTATTCCTTCAAAAACACCATCTCCGTATAAAACAGCATGATCAAACACCGAAACCTTTGCTTCCTCCTCGGGGAGAAATTGTCCATCCAAATAAATAATTAACCCCATTACTAAACCCCCTTAAATTGTTTCCTAATTCCAGATTTTTGATGATAAATAAAAAAACCTCTTGTCCTCGGTAATAAATTACCAGGGACGAGAGGTTAATTTCCCGCGGTACCACCCTTATTGCTGCACAAGGCAGCCAACTTAAAAAGCTTTGCTAACGGAAGCCAACTCCGGCTTTAACTAGTTGATAGCTCACTATCGTTCACTAAAGCAGCTACGAGGAGAGATTCCAACTAAAATCCGGTACCGGCTTGCACCTAACCCGGCTCTCTAAGTCCCAAGATCCTTAGCTGACATGGCCCCCGTCATCGCTTTTTATTGAAATTGATTTAACTATTAGTATAAAAGACAATCAAGGCCCTGTCAAGCACA
>JBBAFB010000158.1:0-3573 GCA_041655595.1 Bacillota bacterium | reverse complement strand
ATCACTCATCCCCATTTAGTCATCAAAAGCTTTCTTAACATATTATAACACCTGCCGAACAGTTTTTCTAATATACTGAAAGCCGGCAAATCATGCTATAATTAAATAACTGTTGCCATGGGAACTTATCCCCCCTTTTGCCCGTCATAAAAGCAAATAAGTTACTATTTCCAGAAAAGAGGTTTGCAAATTGCGTAAACTATTGGCCCTATTTTTGATCTTGACATTTATAGTTATCCCCTGGACAGGTGTAAAAGCAAATACACCCGTCAAAGTTAAATTGGGTAATGAAGTTTTATTAGAAAAACATCTGGATTTAATCCGGGGTAAAAAAATTGGTCTGGTCACCAACCAAACAGGAGTGGACAGCAAAGGCAGAAGCATCATAGCTATTTTTGCCCAAGGAACCGACTTTCAACTTGCGGCCCTTTATGCACCTGAACATGGTCTAGACGGCCTGGCAGCCGCGGGAAAATATGTGGAATCCTATACCCATCCTCAATTAGGTATCCCCGTTTACAGCCTTTATGGTGAAACCAGAAGACCTACGGAAAAAATGCTCCGGGATGTTGATGTACTGCTCTTTGATATTCAGGATATCGGGGCCCGCTCCTATACTTATATGTCCACCATGAACTATGTGATAGAAGCAGCCGCCCTTTATAAGAAGCCTGTAATTATACTGGATAGACCCAACCCCTTAGGCGGCTTAATTGTGGATGGCCCTATGATGGAGGACCCCTATATCTCCTTTGTAGGTATTGATAATTTACCCATGGCTCACGGCATGACAGCCGGTGAACTGGCCCTTTTCTTCAACCGCAAGCTAAATGCGGAGTTAACCGTTATTCCCATGGAAGGCTGGACCAGAGATCTGATTTTTCAGGACACGGATCTGCCCTGGAAGCAGACCTCCCCCAATATTCCTGACCTGGTTTCCTGCTTCGGCTACATGGCTACCGGCTTGGGGGAGGGGACAGGTATTTACCAAGCAGATAAGTTTAAATGGATTGGAGGCAAAAACATTAATGCCGATCGTTTTGCCCAGCTGATGAATGGAGCAAAACTACCTGGGGTAACCTTCATACCGGAAAACCAAGGTGAAGCCGGCGGGATTCGTCTGAATATAACGGATTACCACCAATTCAACCCGGCCAAAACGGGCATTACCGCTCTCAGTTACGCCAAACTTTTAACCGACTTTAAAGTGCCTAAAAGCGGCAACACCATTGTTATGTTCGATAAAATAATGGGTACCGCTAAAATTGGCATCGGCTTAGAACAAAAATTATCTCCGTCGGAACTGCAAGCCCTGTATGAGGATTCCTTAACAAAATTCAAACAGGAAAGACAAAACTATTTGCTCTACGGCCCTTATTACACCATCGGTGATACTACCATTTTAGTTAACGGAAAACCCATTTATTTTGATGTTGCTCCTTACACCGATCAAAATAATCGTTTAATGGTTCCTTTTAGGGCTATTGGGGAAGCTTTGGGCGCCCAGGTTAACTGGCTGCCAGGTACCAAGCAGGTATCTTTACTGCGTAAGGGACAACTACTGCTATTAACCTTGGACAGCAATGAAGCCCTTTTGAATGGAAAATCAATTATGATGGATACCAAACCTATCATCAAAGGGGACAGAACCTTAGTACCCCTTAGGTATGTAGGGGAACTATTAAACTGCGGTGTCCATTGGAATAATATTGAAAAAACTGCCTATATAAGTTTTAACTAAAAGTTTAAATGTTTTTCTATTTTCACAATCTTTTAAAAGGAATATGAATTCTGGTCACGAATAAATTCAGTAAAACTGTTTTCTCAGTTAATCATGTTGAAAGGACGTGGAATTGATGAGTTTTACTGACGGGGCTTTAAATCTACTTTCGGACTACGTCAAAAAAGGAGCTTTGGAACGACCGGAACATGTTGCCCTAATTCACGGGGACAACAAAATCACCTATCAAGAGCTGGAAAAACAAACAGAAAAACTTGCTTGTTATTTACTTAAGCTTGGTATTGACAAAGGTGATAGAATCGCCTACATTGCCACACCCCAACCGGAATTCTTCTATTTATACATGGCCGCTTCCAGAATTGGGGCCATAATTGTGGGGATTGGCACAAGGCAGGTCAACCGGGAAATTGAATACGTTCTGAACAATTCCCAAGCTTCTTATGTCTTCACCCTACATTCCATGTATGAATTTGACTACCAGGAGCGTTTCAAAAAAATCCTGCCCGATTGCCCCAGCGTCAGGGGTCTGGTCATCTTTGGCGGAGAAGCCAAGCTGGAAAATAGTATTTCTTTTGACGAGGTTATGCAGGGGGACTATTCAGAGTATAAGGGGGCTCTACTGGAAAGAGAGGCACAAGTTTCCACCCATGACGGCCTGATCATCGTTTACACCTCCGGCAGCACCGGTATACCAAAAGGAGCCCTAATGTCCCATCAAAATATTATCCATATGAGCCTGGTAGCCATCGGCAAATGCGGAATTACGGCTGATGATGTCTGGATCAACCACCTGCCGGTTAACCATGTCAGCGGCGCTACCGAAGCAGGCGCCACAGCAATCATAGGCAACAGCACCCAAGTCCTGGAACCCTTTCACCCACAAAAGGCTTTACAATTAATCGAAAAACATAAAGTAACTATCTTGGGACAAGTACCTACTATGTTTGCTATGGAATTTGCTTTACCTGATTTCAAAGATTACGATCTTTCTTCCCTAAGGGCAGTTATTATCAGCGGGGCCGCGGCACCAATGGAAATCTTAGGAGCTATGAAGAAAACAATGAGTAGCTTCTGCATTAACTCTTTGGGCCTGACCGAGGTATCCGGTCTGATCACCTATACTGCTCCCGATGACAGCCTAGAAACCCTAAACAAAACCGTGGGCAAGGTTGCCGAGGAGTTTGAATTCAAATTAGTAGACGAAAACAGACGGGAAGTGGCCAAAGGAGAAGTTGGAGAAATTGCCTATAGGGGTAGCTCCGTCATCAAAGAATACTTTATGTTGCCCGAGGAAACTAAGGCTGCCTTTGATGATGAAGGCTGGTTCTACTCCGGTGACCTAGCCCTAGTGGATGCAGACGACAATATCAGAATGGTAGGCCGCTCTAAGGAAATGTATATTACTAATGGGGAAAATATTTACCCGGCAGAGATTGAAGATGCCATTATGCGTTTTCCCGGTGTCATGCTGGCAGCCGTTGTAGCGGTACCTCATAAAATCTCCGGTCATATAGGCAGAGCCTATATTGCTCCCAGACCGGGTAGCCAAGTGGACGAAGAGGCACTAAAAGAATTCTTAAAAGAATATCTGGCCAGCTATAAAATCCCTAGACAATATGTTTTCCGGCAAATGCTGCCCATGACAGCCCTTGGGAAAATTGAGAAAAAATTGCTGCGTCAAGAAGTAGAAGCAGAACTAAAGGGCATCGCTCCGGAGGACGTTGTTTAAATTCTTTAAAGGAGGTAATCATTTGCGTTTAAAAGATAAAGTAGCTTTAATTACAGGAGCCGGCAAAGGAATTGGGGCCGCCATCGCCAAGCGTTTTGCAGAA
>JBBAFB010000157.1:0-3619 GCA_041655595.1 Bacillota bacterium | reverse complement strand
CGAGGCTAACCCATTAAAGACTACCACTGGTAAATTAGAAATTCACTCCCAAACCTTGGCTGACTTTATTAAGGATTACGGGTTTACGGAAATTGATCCCATCCCGACTTACAATAAAGCTACTGAGGGTTATGAGGATACCTTCTCCGATTGGGAGCAGGGTGTTAAAGGGGAATTTCCTTTACAGGTATTTAATCCCCACTACTTCCGCCGTTCTCACACGGTTTTTGATAATATTCCTTGGTTGAGAGAGGCTTATCCGAACCCGGTTTATTTAAGTGGCAAGGATGCAAGGGAGAGGGGTATTAAAACCGGCGAGACAGTTTTATTATCCAGCCGCTGGGGTAAAAGCCTGAGGGTTGCCCAAGTCACGGAAAGACTGCTGCCCGGAGTTGTAGGCCTTCCTCATGGTGCTTGGGTGGAGATTGATGAAAAAACGGGTATTGATAAAGCTGGCTCAGATAATGCCTTAACCGGACCGATTACCACCGGCCAAGGCACATCGGGTTGGAACACCTGTAATTGTCAGGTGGAAAAATGGACCGGCGAGCCATTAAAGGCGGATGTCCAATGGCCGTTGAGAAAGGTATTATAAGGAGGGGAGAACATGGCAGGATTAGGATTTTATATTAATATGGCTAATTGCATTGGCTGCAAGGCCTGCGAAATTGCATGTAAGGATAAAAATGAACAGCCTATCGGTGTTCGTTACCGAAAGGTAGAAACTTTTGAGGGGGGCAGTTTCCCCAAACCATATGTTTTTCATCTGTCCATGAGTTGCAATCACTGCGAAAAACCGCTTTGCGTTTATAACTGCCCCACCGGTGCTTTATATAAGAGGCCTGACGGCATCGTTGCCCATGATCGGGACAAATGCATCGGTTGTCAATATTGCACTTGGTCTTGTCCCTATGGGGCTCCCCAATATATTGAAGAGATCGGCAAATCAGGCAAATGTGATTTTTGTGCGGATTTAATTGACCTGGGCATGAATCCCGCTTGTGTGGATGCCTGTGTAATGAGAGCCTTGGATTATGGGGATTTGGATGAGTTAAGGAAAAAGTATGAAGGTACGGACAGCTTAAATATACTGCCGTCCGCGGACAGTACAAAACCATCGGTGATCATTAATCCTAAACCGATGGCCAGGAAGGGGGCATAAAGATGGGTGCGTGGTCACTAGTAATTTTTTCAGTTTGTTTGCAAGCGGCAATTGGCCTTTTTATTTGGGCAATTGTGATTAAAAGCAGAAAGCCGGATTTGAGTCATAGGGGGCCTGCTTTTTGGGCAACTATTCTCTCCGGGGTGGCGATGCTCGCTTCGTTGGGGCATTTAGGCGTTCCTTTAAAGGCTGTTAATTCCATTACCCAAATAGGTAGCTCCTGGCTGAGTAGGGAAATTATTTTTGCAGCTTCCTTTTTTGTGATTGCCTTGGTGAGCTATGTTCTAGAAAGAGTCAACCCGATGATGACCAAGGGTTTTTATTGGATAGGCGGCGTAGTAGGTTTGGCGGGGGTTTTCAGTATGTCGAAAATTTATATGAACACCGTTATTCCTGCCTGGGCGACCTGGTATACTATGGTTGACTTCTTCGCTACAGCTTTAATTCTAGGGGGAATCTTGTTTCTTGTGTTAGTTAAGGCGGATAGGGAACTGGCTGCTGAGGTTTCCATTTCTGTATTAACCTTCGCCTTAATATATGCTGCGCTAACACCCCTGTATTTGGCGGCCCTCGGTGCCGGTGGAGGTGCGGCCTCTGCTAGTGCCGCTTTGATGGCGGGAGAAATGCAGGTACTTTTACTGGCTAAATGGCTGCTGATTTTAGGAGGGGTTTTGCTGACCGTAGTACCCCTCAGAAAAGAAGGCAGACCTCGGGCTTATATGACAGCTTCTTTGGTTACGCTGTCGGTGGGTGCCTTGGTGGGCAGATACCTCTTTTATGCTGCCGGTGTGGCAAAGGCTATCGGGCTAATTTAACCCTAACTAAAAAAACCCCGTTCGGGGTTTTTTTAGTTTTTGGGCAGCCGACCGGCAGGATGGCTGCCGGTTTTTAACATTGTTAAGACAATCTTAAGATATGTTGCTATTTGTCGATTGTTCATATTATAATTTAGCTAAAGTTAAAAAGAGCGGGGTGGTACTGATGGTTTCCCGGGGTGAGGCGCAAGAACTCCTTGGTTTTCAAAAAGAGTTGCTGACTACTATTAATGAAGGCAGGGGATTTGATGGGCTGGCGGAGGTCATAGCTAAAGGTACCGGCTGCTCTGTTATTATCACTAATTCCCTGCAAAGAATCGTAGCTACCTGGAAGGTACCCTATGTTATTTCCCGTGGAAATGCCTTAACAGTTGAGGAAATGGAAAATGAAGTTAACAATGTCAGGATTGTTTTTGAACAGCAATCCTGGGTGGCCAGCGGTTTTTCAATTAAGGGGCGGGGCAATGCATTGTTGGGCCATCTCTTTTTAATGGAAGCTGAGGATAAAAAACAGTTGACCCTCGGCGAAACCGGGGCAGAATTTTGCAGTTTGGAGTTTTCCCGTTTACAATCTATCCAGGAAATGGAGCAACGACACCGGGACAACTTTATTTTTGATTTGCTGTATAGTAATTTCGATTCCGAAGAAACCATTGTTACTTGGGGCCAATTATGGGGTTGGAATCTGAGAGGGGTTCATGCTGTAGTTGTTTTTGCTTTGGAAAATTATGAAGAAAGTCCCCAAGGCAAAAATGTGATGAAGGATTTATTTAAGATAGGGGAGGAGTCCTGTAGGGTCAACGGTTTGGCCAAAATGATGATGCAGAAAAGGGAGCAACTGATTGTGATTATCACTTTGGCCGAAAAAAGGAAAAAAGCAAACAGGAAAACCATCAGTAATTTTGTCCATACCTTTCTGAAGCTAGCGGCAACTCATAAGCCGGGGGCCCAAATTAAGGTCGGAATCGGGCGCAGGTATGATTCTCCGGCAGATATATTTCGCAGCTATCAAGAAGCGAAGACAGCACTGGAATTGGGTAAATTAATAACCCCTAAAGAAGGTTTTCCTTTCTTCTCCAACTTGGGTGTGGCCAGATTATTGTTTAATCATGATTGGCAGCAACTAAAGGATTTTTATGCGGAAACCCTGGGAGATTTAAAAGAGCCTGAGTTAATGGAAACTTTAGTGATTTATGCTAAACAGGGTTTTGATTTGAAAGCTACTGCAGAGATTTTATATTTGCATCCTAATTCCCTCCGCTACCGTTTGAAAAAAATAGAAGAGATTTTGGAGAAGGAACTGGATGATTTTGAGACTAAAATAGATGTATCCATTGCCATGAAAATCAGAAGTTTGTTAAAGTTGGAATGAGCAGCCACAAGCAAAAGGGCAGGGAACCCTGCCAGATTTTCGGATTAATTGAAAGGGGGCCCGGAAATGAAAAAACAAGGCAACTATAAGATTTATCGCAATGCTTGCCCTCGCAATTGTTATAGCACCTGCAGTTTATTATCCTTTGTCAAGGACGGTAAATTAGTCAAGGTAGAAGGGGATACAAAGCACGGCTTTAGTATGGGCCGCCTTTGTTCCAAAAGCTATGCTTCAACCCAATATGTCTACAATTCCGACAGACTTCGTTAT
>JBBAFB010000156.1:0-3646 GCA_041655595.1 Bacillota bacterium | reverse complement strand
AAGTCCCCAAGGGCAACCCGCCTGAGGAAAGAAAGCTAATCCGCTTGTTTAGAAACCCCGAAGCTGCCAAGCTGATTAAAAAATGCAATGATTTCGGTGCCGGCGGGGTCTCGGTAGCCATTGGCGAGTTAGCAGACGGCCTAAATATCAATTTAAATGCGGTGCCCCTTGCCTACCCAGGCTTGGACGGAACAGAAATTGCCATTTCCGAATCCCAGGAGAGAATGGCCGTGGTCATTTCCCCGGAGAATGTTAAAACCTTCATCCAATTAGCAAGAAAGGAAAATGTATCGGCTGCGGTTGTGGCTGAAGTGGCAGGCGGCAAACGGGTAAAAATGAATTGGCATGATGATTTAATAGTTGATTTGGAAAGAAGATTTTTGGATACGGGAGGAGTTAAAGATCAAGCCAAGGTAAAAATTAATCCCATAGATTATGCTATTAGTCCCTTTAATAAGCTCCCTTCTTTGGTGGAGAAAAACTACGGGGATTTAAAAGCCGCCTGGTTGGCTAATCTTGAGGATTTAAATGTCTGCAGTCAAAAGCCTTTGATGGATTTATTTGATAGTACTGCCGGCGGCGGCACCGTAATTGCACCCTATGGAGGCAGGGAAAAGGTCACTCCCGCCGAGGGAATGGTCGCTAAAATACCTCTGCTGAAGGGGGAGACAACCACAGGCTCAATTATGACCTTTGGCTATAATCCCGAGGTATCCGATTGGAGCCCCTTTCACGGCGGCCTTTATGCCGTTATTGAGGCGGTAGCTAAAAGTGTTGCTTTAGGAGGCAATCACCGGAAAATCCGCATGAGCTTCCAGGAATATTTTGAAAGGCTGGAACAGGATCCGGAAAAATGGGGCAAGCCCTTTAGCGCCCTTTTGGGAGCCTATCTGGCACAGAAAAATTTTTTAATACCGGCCATCGGGGGGAAGGACAGCATGTCCGGCAGTTGGCAGGAAATCAATGTGCCCCCTACCTTAGTGGCCTTTAGCGTGGCAACAACCGATATTACAAAAGTGATCAGCAGCGATTTTAAGCAGCCCGGCAGCCAAATCCTGCTCATACCAACCCCTAAAGACGAACAGGAAATGCCGGATTTCAATCTCTTAAACAGAAACTTTACCGTCATCCATCAAAACATCCGAGCGGGCCGGGTACTGGCAGCCGGAACTGTAAAAACCGGCGGTCTGGCAGCGCTTCTAAGCCAAATGGCCTTCGGCAATAAGCTGGGACTGGAAATTACAGAAAAAATGAATTTCCGACAACTATTTAGCCCCAACTATGGTAGTATGGTCTTAGAGTTACCCGCAGATAGTATGCCAGATGAGCTGTTCGGCGAAATCAATTATCAATTAATCGGTAAAACCAAAGCTGGGGGGGCTATTTCCCTTGGGGATACGGAAATCCCTTTAGAGGGAGCGCTAGCCGCCTGGAAAGCACCTTTGAAAGAAATCTTTAGCAATGAGCCCTTGGCCTCAATTAAAATAAGGCAACAGGACAGCTACCCCCTTTATCAAACAAAAACCAAACAAAAGGCCTCCGTTTCCTATGCCAAACCAAGGGTTTTAATTCCTGTTTTTGTAGGGACCAACGGGGAGTATGAAGGGGCCAAAGCCTTTGAAAGGGCCGGGGCACTGGTAGAGACCCTGGTGTTTAGGGATTTGAGCAGGGTAGAAGCCAATAACACAATTCAAGAGTTTGCAAAAAAACTGAAAGAAAGCCAAATACTAATGCTGCCGGGAGGTGTCTCCGGCTGGGATGAGCCAGAGAGGGCGGGCAAATACGGCGCCCAGGTTTTATGGCAGCCACTCGTTCAAGAAGCTGTTTTAAATTTTTTAGAGAAAGAAGGATTAATCCTAGGGATAGGGAATGGTTTTCAGATCCTTCTAAATACCGGCTTGTTACCCTACGGAAAATATAGGCAGCTAACAAATACCAGCCCCCTACTGGTGCAAAACCATAGGGGTCAATATGTGGCTGATTATGTTCGGACAAAGGTTGTTTCCAACCTGTCGCCTTGGTTTAACAAGCTGAAACCGGGAGAAGAGTTTCTGCTGCCCCTCTCCTGTTACGAAGGACGTTTCGTGGGGTCAGAGGGGGAACTTCTGGGACTATTTGAAACGGGACAGGTTGCCTCAACCTACCTCTATAATCCCACGGGTTCTGACTTTGCCATTGAAGGTATCACCAGTCCTGATGGCCGAATTTTAGGTAAAATGGCCCATTCGGAAAGGTGGAGCCCCGGGGTAGCAATTAATTTAACCGGAAACAAACAGCAAGATATTTTTGGCGGTGCGGTAGAGTATTTTAGTAAGTAGGCAGTGGGGTTGTCTAATGTAGCTTGACATGGTCTAACGTGGTCTAACGTGGTCTAACGTGGTCTAACGTGGTCTAGCATTGTCTAACATTGCTAAAAGCTTTTTGGGGTTTCCTTTGGGGCTTGAGGTTGCTTCGTCGCTAACGCTCCTCGCAATGACACCAATGTAAAAAACCACGGTAACGTCATAACGAGCGAAGCGATCCCAGTGGTAACGTCATAACGAGCGAAGCGAAGCAACCTCTACCCAAAAGGGTTGCATGCAAAAGAACCCCAAAGAACCACATTCAAGCAACTGCTTGACCATTACTCGTTCATTGCTTGTTCACTGCTAGACAAAAGCCTAAAGCCCGCGGCTTTTGGCTTTTAAAAATAGAGGTGAGTATATTATGAAAGAAGTTTTAGTTGGAATTGTTATGGGAAGTGATTCTGATCTGCCTATTATGAAGGCTGCCGCGGAAGTGTTGGAGGAACTGGGAGTCGGTTATGAACTGTTGATTTCTTCTGCCCACCGTACTCCCCTCGAAGCAACCCAATATGCCGCCCAAGCCAGAGCCAGAGGCTTAAAGGTCATCATTGCAGGAGCGGGAGGTGCGGCTCATTTACCCGGTGTACTGGCTGCCTTTACCAACCTACCGGTAATAGGCGTGCCTATCGAAACCAAAACCTTGGGGGGAGTAGATTCCCTTTACAGTATAGTTCAAATGCCCTCAGGCATCCCAGTAGCCACCATGGCTATTAACGGGGCAAAAAATGCGGGCATCTTTGCGGCACAAATCATTGGCAGCCAAAACAAGCAAATCGAAGAAAATCTAAATAGATTTAGGGCGCAGATGGAGAAGGTAGTAAAAGAAAAAAATGCGAAACTAAATAAGGTAGGAATTGAACAATATTTGCAGAAAGAATAGCTTAGGAAACTGGGCAGTTGAAAAGGAAGACCTTTTAGGTATTCCTTTGGGGCCATTTTGCATGCCCTAATGCACGAGATCCTTCATTCCGCTTCGCTACATTCAGGATGACACCAAAGTAGGGCTTAGCCACATCCAGGATGACACCAAAGTAGGGCTTAGCCACATCCAGGATGACACCAAAGTAGGGCTTAGCCACATCCAAGATGACACTAAAGCAGGAGCCTCGTTACATTCAGGATGACACTAAAGCAAAGGCCTCGCTACATTCAGGATGACGCTAAAGCAGGGGCCTGCCCCAACGTCACCCTGAACGCAGTGAAGGGTCTCATGCAGAATCGCATGCAAAAGCAACCGCTAGACCATTGCTTGCCAATTGCTTGACCACCGCTTGACTACGCTAGACAATATTAGACCATAT
>JBBAFB010000155.1:0-3668 GCA_041655595.1 Bacillota bacterium | reverse complement strand
GAAAAGAAAAAAATACGGTGCCGATGGCGAAGAAATTAAAAGCTAATTGTTTGCTTCCGTGATAAAATGGTGGAAATGGTTGGCATTTGAAATTGGGTCCGAGCAGATTTAAAAAGGGGGAGAGGCCGTGTTTGATTTTTTGCTAACGGAAGAACAAAAAGAGTTTCGCGAAGAAGTAAGGGATTTGGTTAAGTGGGTGCCGCGCCAAATGATTATGGATATGGATGCAGACAAGATTCGTTTCCCCAAAGAATTTTTACAGGAGGCGGGAAGGCGCAATTTATTGGGCTGTCGTTTTCCAAAAAAATGGGGCGGCAGAGAGTTTGATTGGGTAACAACCTGCACAATTTTGGAGGAAGTAGGTACCCTGGGTTATATTTTTGCTTGTGTGTTTGGGGTGGGGGCCGAGTTGGTTTGTGATGCCATCGTCCTGCATGGAACAGATCAGCAAAAAGAAAAATACGTTAAGCCTCTCTTAGCCGGTGAAGTATTTGCCGCTGAATGTTTAACGGAGCCTAGGGGTGGTTCGGATTTCTTTGGCACCTCTTTGACGGCCAAAGATCAAGGGGATTACTTTATCCTAAATGGCCAAAAACGTTTTATTGTGGGTGCGGAAGGTGCTGATTATTTTTTAGTCTATGCTAAAACTGATTTTAATCCGGAGACTCACCCCCATAAAAGCCTGACTTGTTTTATCGTAGATCGGGGTCCCGGCGTCAAGGTGGAGTATTTATACGGGCTAATGGGCTGTAGGGGGGGAGGTGCCGGGAGGCTGTCCTTCAAAGACGTGGAGGTGCCCAAGGAGAACATTGTAGGACAACTTAATGGTGCCTATGATGTTTTTAATACCATGATGATTCCTGAACGCCTAGGAACGGCAGCAATGACCATAGGAGCAGCACGTCCTGCCGTGGAAATAGCCACTCGTTATACTTCCAAGCGGAAGGCTTTCGGACAGGTTATTAACCGGTTTCAAGGGGTAAGTTTTCAGATAGCGGAAGGTGTAATGTTGCTGGATGCGTGCCGTTCAATGGTTTATGCTACCAGCCGAGCAGTGGATGCCGGTGAGGATATGCGCTTGATTAGGCGAATGGTTAGCGAAACAAAAAGATTTGTTACAGAATCTTGCCAACAGGTGGCCAGAAATTCCATGCAGGTCATGGGCGGTATCGGCTATACCAATGTCTTTCCCGTGGAGCGTATTGTCCGTGATTTGGGCTTGGCTTCTATTTGGACCGGTACCAGTGAAGTGATGTCTATGATCACCGCCTCGGAATGGTATCGGGAATACAAAACAAAGCATGAGGCTCGTCAGGCAAGAGAGTTTGAACTAGATGCCTTGGAAGCCACTGCTCCGGATGAAAAAATTTACGAGTAAATCCCTAAAAGATAGGTGTTCGCGGATACCCCTTTCTTTTAGGGGAGATAAAGGCATTCCTTCGGTCCTTCTTTTTTGTTGATTAGTTGCACCCCCCTAGTTTGCAAAATCGAATGCCATCGAAGCTGGGGTTGGGGGGTTGCATTTAGGTTGTTAATTAACCGGTCACTTCTTCGGGTAGATTTCCAGACAACAGGTCTTGACCAGGTTAGGGGTGGATGGTATAATCTATTTTGTCAGTTATAAGACTGATCATTTTGGGGAGGTTCCCGAGTTGGCCAAAGGGGGCAGACTGTAAATCTGCTGGCACCGCCTTCACAGGTTCGAATCCTGTCCTCCCCACCAACCTTAGCGCGGGATGGAGCAGCTGGCAGCTCGTCGGGCTCATAACCCGAAGGTCGTAGGTTCAAATCCTTCTCCCGCAACCATGCCCACATAGCTCAGAAGGTAGAGTGCCGCCTTGGTAAGGCGGAGGTCACCGGTTCAATCCCGGTTGTGGGCTCCAAAATAATTTTGTTTTACAAGAGTTTTCCGAAAGGGAGGCTCTTTTTTTATGGGTTATCAGGTAAAAATTTTTCGATTCCATAAGCCGAGTGGTGGGACAAAACTCCTGTCCCCTTGTCCCACCCTTGTCCCAATTCTTAATGTTATATTACTAATTTCTTAATTGCAGGGTTTTTGCGTTTGATAAAGAATTTTAACGTGGGAGGAGATTAATAGAACAGGTGGTTATAATGAAAAACAAATGGAGCACAACACGCTACTTAGTTGCCCTTGGTTTCTTAACTGTACTTGTTTTAATCACAATGTTTCTCTACGAGTTAAGCGGAATAAAGCAGCAACAGGAGGTTTTGGCAATCAATGTTGCCAAAGCTCATGCCGCCACGGTTATCAGTATCCGGGAGTGGGGGGCAAAACAGGAGGGGGTTTATGTTACCTTAGAACATATTGCTCCAAACCCCTATTTAAAAGATCCCCTGAGGGATTTGATCGCCCTAGAGGGCCCTGAACTGACCAAACTAAACCCTGCCTACCTGACACGTTTATTGGGGGAGCTTACTGCTAAAAATAATGGTGTGATATTCCACTTGACCAGCTTACTCCCCATTAACCCTGATAACAATCCCGATGCCTGGGAAAAGGATGCTTTGTTGAGTTTTGATCAAGGGGAGACCTCCAAGTGGGTTATTGGTGATTTTAACGGAGAAAAACAGGTGCGCTATATGGAGCCTCTCTTTGTAGAGCCAAATTGTTTAAAATGCCATTGGGAACAAGGTTATTTGCCGGGGCAAATAAAAGGTGGTATTTCTGTCCGTTTTTCTTATGAGCCCTTCGGCATTGCTCAAAAAAAACAAATTAAAGTCATGGGTACCAGATTTTTGGCCTTTGGCTTAATTTTAATAGTTTTTACGGCGGGATTTGCTGGGAAGTCTTATTTAAATGAACAAGAGAAGCTTGGTTACTCTAAAAAAATAGAGTATTTATCTCAAATGGATGAGTTAATGGGGATCTTTAATAGGCGGGCGTTGCTGCAAAGGCTGGATGAGGAAATAGAAATAGCAGTTCGCCACGGAAGACCTTTAGCAATTATTCTATTTGATTTGGATGATTTTAAACTGGTTAACGATCAATACGGCCACTTGGCCGGGGATTGGGTTTTAAAAAGCTCGGCCCAGTTAATTAAGGATAACATCAGGTCCATTGATTCAGTGGGTAGGTATGGGGGCGATGAACTGATGGTTATTTTGCCGGGATTGGCCAAGGAAAAAGCGGAAATAGTAATGGAGAGAATTGTATCAGCCATGGATAACAAGGTTTTTCAATATGAGGAGCATCAAATTCGTCAGCAAGCCAGCTGCGGTTTGGCGGAGTTGGCGGCAGACACTAAAAAGGAAAACGGAAAGATATTAAGAGACTTATTAATCCAGGCTGCGGACAACCAGCTATATATAGAAAAAAGGCTGAGCGAACAAGCCAATAAATAAAAAACATTTTAACTGACTATATTTGACAGCGTTTTAAAAATGATATAAAATATGTAATGTGCTTGACAAGGTATTTTCTAACGAAAATGCCGGCAGGCTAATGAAAGAGCACCGATCCCCTTAGGAGGGCGGGTTGGTTTCTTTCACTAAAATTTTAGATTATTACCTACGGGAGGGAGCTCCAAATGGCAAAACAAAAATTTGAAAGAACAAAACCCCACGTAAATATCGGCACCATCGGTCACGTGGACCATGGTAAAACCACCTTAACGGCAGCAATTACCAGTGTTTTGGCAAAAGCAGGC
>JBBAFB010000154.1:0-3858 GCA_041655595.1 Bacillota bacterium | reverse complement strand
CTTGATAACCTTGCCTAATGGTTTCTTCCAAATTTGAAATCATGCCTTCCACCTCCCGGTTTTTGGTAATAATTTGTTCCACCTTTTGATGATCCTCTTTCCTGATTCCCCTAGTTACAATCTTTAAAAGCCAGTTTTTAAATAAATGCATCTCATTTTCATCGAATTTATTTATTATGTTTATAAGACCCCTGAGCCTGCCTATTAACTCATCTGTCTTTTGCTTTCTATCCAGCAAAAATACTGTGGCAACTAAGTTGGCAATTTCAAACAACTCTTCTTCTGTATAGCGGTTTGTATCTATTAGGACATATTGAAAATCAACTATATAAGGAATGAAAGTATCTGCATAATATTGGTATTCTTTAAAACTTTTCCCCGCTGTCCAGTTATTATCCCCATTATAAAGAACTATGGGTACAATTGAAGGCAATTTAAAGTCCTTAGTTTTTGCAAAATTTCCTTCTGTATCCTTTAAAATATTTCTCCAAATTTCTACCATATAAAGTAATAACCTGTAGGGCATCTGAAAATCTACTACCGATTGCAACTCCATTAGGATATAAAACAATGTAGGCTGCTTATTTTGTTTTACCAAGTAGATTAAATCCGCTTCCTTGTCCCGAAAATCTTGCAATATAAAGGATTTATCAACCAACAATATATCTTCTTCCTTTATATTTTCTGTCCACTCCAGCTTTGTAAAAGTCTGCAGCAATTGGATGAAAGTTGTTTTTGAAGACAGAAGATATTTGTAACCTTTATCGTGCCTATTATGAATAGCCCGGTAATCTTCAGGTTGTTCCCGCACAGTAATTCCACCGGATAAAGCTTTTAACACCTGTTCATATGTCATAAAACACCGTCCTGAAATTTATTTTAGCACAATCTCTAACAAAATTATACAGGGAACTAATGTTCGTGTCAAATAAAATCCCCCCTATTTTTATCGAAATCCTTGCGGTTTTTTTAAAGTTACGATATATTTAGAACTGTCTTGAAAAATAGGGTAAGCGTTAAAATTTAGCTTTGCTATTTTTATTTTTTGAAAAGGGGGCAATCGTGAAATGGAAGAGCTTTATCCGGGTCTTTTTAGACTTAGAATACCTATTCCAAGAAATCCTTTAAAGGAACTTAATTCTTATGTAGTGACAGGTAAGGACCGTAATTTAATTGTGGATATGGGCATGAACAGAATTGAATGTGAAGAAGCGCTTTTTAAAGGGATCAAAGAACTGGAGCTTGATCTCAGTAAAACTGATTTGTTTGTTACTCATATGCATGCGGATCACTCCGGCTTAATTGGCAAGGTGGCCAGTCCAAGTTCCACAATTTACTGTAGCAGGCCGGATGCCGACATGATTAATATGCAGGGTAATTTGATGGAGTTGATGAAGGGTTTTATTACCGTCGGAGGGTTTCCACCCGACGAATACCAAATAGCTATTGAAAAACACCCCGGCTATAGATACCGCTGCCGGGAGCAGGTAGAGTTTACCTATTCCAAAGACGGAGACACCCTGAGTTATGGAGATTACACCTTTACCGTTATTCACACCCCAGGGCATACAATGGGGCATCTTTGTTTATATGATCAGGAGAAGGGAATCTTGTTATCCGGGGATCATATTTTAGGAGATATTACCCCCAACATCTCGCTGAACGCACCTGATGAAGACCCCTTGACTGAATATATTGCTAGCTTGGACAAAATTGCTGCCTTGGACTTGCAAATTGTTTTACCCGGTCACCGTAGCATTATCAAGGATGGTTATGCCCGGATTGAGGAACTGAAAAAACATCACGTGGAAAGGGCCAATGAAGTTCTGTCTATCTTGCAAAACAACGAGCAATTAAATGCCTATCAGGTTGCGGGCAAAATGACCTGGGATATGACCGTTCCTTTTGATCAGTTTCCCATCGCTCAAAAATGGTTTGCCTCCGGAGAGGCCCTGGCACACTTGGTCTACCTGGAAACAAAAGGTCAAGTAAAAAGAAAGCCAGCGGGGGATGTTGTGCTTTTTTCTTTGAACTGAATCTTTTAGTTAACAGGCTAAACAACACAAAAATCCAGGAAACTTGTTGCTGTTATAAATAAATTAGAGGTTCCCCATCTAAAGATGCGGAACCTCTAAAGCTTTATTGATAGATCTCAGGGTTTAAACAGTTTGGAGGGAGTTTGCCCCTTAAGGCGGACAGGATGTTTTCTGCCGCCATCAGGCCCATCTTGGTTCTGGTTTCCCAAGTGGCGCTACCGATATGGGGTACCAGGACTGCATTGGCTAATTGAGCCAGCCCGGGGGCCAACAGAGGTTCTTCTTCATAAACATCCAGACCTGCACCCCAAATTTCTCCGGTTTTCAGGGCCTCTACCAGGGCCTTTTCATCAACCACGGGGCCTCTGGCCGTATTAATTAGGATTGCTGATTTTTTCATCAGCTTCAATTCCTTTTCACCGATGTAATGGCGGGTTTCCGGGGTTAGGGGCACATGGAGGGAAATAAAATCCGCCTCTTTTAGCAGTTCTTCTTTAGTAACATAGATTCCACCTGTGGCTTCTTCAAAATCCGGGGATTTTCTTCTACCGGTATAAATAATTTTCATATCAAAGCCGCGGCCTCTTTTGGCCATTTTTTGGCCGATTCGGCCCCCGCCTACGATCCCCAAGGTTTTGCCGGTGATCTCTTGACCCAAAAAATCCATGGGCCCCCAGCCTTTAAATTTGCCCGCCCTAGTCCACTTATCCGCTTCCGCGATACGCCTGGCAACTGCCATCAACAAACCAAAGGCTATATCCGCAGTGGAATCAGTTAACACTCCGGGGGTATTACTAAGCAATATTCCTCTTTGGGTGGCGGCAGCCACATCAAGATTATCATAGCCCACTGCATAGTTAGCAAAGATTTTGGCTCCCCTTGCCGCTTCCAGGACCCCCTCGCTTATATCGTCGTTTAATAGGCACAGCACGGCATCCCTACCCCTAACTGCTTCCAACATTTCTTCTTTTGTCAATGGTCTTCCATAGGGGTTGACCTCTACCCGACAGTGCTCCCTTAAAAGTTCTAGGGCCGGTTCCGTAATCTGTCTGGTAATGTAAACATTCCATTTTTCCGTCATAAAAATCACTCCTTTTTGATTAGCTAAAAGCGTAAGGCTTAAAGTTTAAGGCCTTTGGGGTATTTCTTTGGGGGAGATCCTTCGCTCCGCTCAGGATGACAATGAAGAAAGTTCCTGCTTTCCACCAACAGCCTTACCACATTGGACGTGGCGTTTCTTAGCAAAGTTGGGGCTTCTGTCATGGCGCACTCCAAAGTCATTGGACCGGGTGTAATGCTGAAAAGGCCGATTAAGCCTACTTCATAGAGTTTGCTTAGATCCCCCTCCAGGCTGCCCGAGATAGCTACGGCAATTACGCCGTGCTTTTTCGCTAATTTACCTACTCCCATTGGCGCTTTACCGTGGGCCGTTTGGGCATCGGTTTTTCCTTCTCCGGTGATAACCAAATCAGCCCGGGCGATCTTACCTTCCAAATCAGTAGCTTCTGCAATCATTGTAAAGCCGGATACCAATTTAGCCTTCAAAAAAACCAACAGGCCTGCGCCTAGACCGCCTGCCGCACCTCCGCCGGGCACCTGCCGTATTTTCATGCCCAGATCTTTTTCTACCACCTCTGCTAAATTTATCAAGCCCAGCTCTAGCTCTGCGACCACCTGAGAATCGGCACCTTTTTGAGGTCCAAATACCCGGGAAGCCCCAAAGGGCCCGATTAAAGGGTTATCCACATCACAGGCTACCAAGATTTCGGTTTCTTTTATCCTAGCATCCAAGTTGTCTAATCCAATATTTTTTAGCTTAGCC
>JBBAFB010000153.1:0-3858 GCA_041655595.1 Bacillota bacterium | reverse complement strand
CCTTCAAAGGAAAAGGATTTATCACCGAAAGCAACAATTAAATCGGCTGCAATTTGTGAACACACCATATAAAGTAAAACCACTCCAATAACCAGTGCAGGAATATTTCCGATAAAAGCAACTACTGCAGGTAAAAAAGAAATCAGTAATAAGCCAATGCCCGCAGGAACCAAGGTAAATCTGGAAGCAATGCCATCAGCAGGAATAATACCCGTGCTAATGGAAAAGTGAAGAAGCTCCGAGCCGTGTTGGGGAATTGTTAAAATCAATTTTATAACAGTCGGTGTTAAAGTAAGGGCTACTAATATCAAACAACCAAATCAATGTGCTGAATAAGACCTGCTCGGCCATCTTCGTGCAGAAAAACTCCTGTTTGGGCTATTTCTCCTTGGAGTTGGTTTTGGTTACCAGTTAAACCAAAGGGTGTGGATACATTGCCTAAATAGATAGCCCCGATTCCCTTTTCGCCTAAAGCAAAAAGCCGGTCATTGCCCTTTTCATCCTTTGTCCAAATTACCAGTTGTTCATAAATACTGTCGTTTTCATCAATCCAGCCATTGCCGTCTTCATCATATTTGGCCAGCTCAGCAAAGCCATTTCCCGTTTGCGGTCCAAAAAGCTCGGTTCCGTCGTTGATAACTCCATCCCCATTGAAGTCTACAGCTAAAAAGCCGCTACCGGGGCCTACAAAGGAAATGGTATCCAACTGTCCGTCGGCATCTAAGTCAAATTCATACTTTTGATCAGTTAGTGAAGGGTTGAAGGTGTTAAAATGAACCACCAGGGGATCAACTTTTACTGCCTCTCCCGCTCTAAAGCTGATCTGATTTTGGTAGGCAAATTCTTTTGTCAGATTCAGGTTTACCGAGAAGTTGATTTCCCTGCCGTCTGCGGTTTTCACAACGCCCTCGGCACTGAAAGACATCCTTTCCTTTTGATAGTATGATTCTCTTAAATCGTATTCCAGGCCCCAACCGCGTTCGGCTCCGGTGGCCGGCACAGAGGCCCCGGGTTGTTGCCCGCGATAGTTAATTTTTTTTGGAATCAGAAAATTAAATTTTTTCCCCGTTAATTTTTCCAGCAGTGCCTTTAAAATCATGATTTTTTGCAACCCGGGGTTTTCTATTTCTGTTTCGGCTGTTTCTTCAACGGCAACAGCCTGTTTAATTGCCCGGTCCTTAAATTTTTGTTTTGCCTCTTCGGAGAGCTCCAGCATATCCTTTATGAAAGCGGGAAGTTTGCCTTGCTCCCGGGCGGGGGGTCTTTCTCCAATCCACATTTCCAGCCGTTCTTCTCTTTGATACAGTTCAATTTTTTGATATTGGGCAGTCATATTTATAGCGGAACTATCAATCTTCATTTGTTTAGCCTCCCTTGGATTATTATTTGGCGATAAATTTGGAATAGGAATCATTATCTATAATATACTATCGGCTAAGGTAGGGTTTTTCTTGACCTACTTTTGGGCGGACGGCAAACATTTAACTAGGATTTTTAGCAGGAATGTCGAATAGAACTAAATCAAACAAAAAAAACGGCATCATAGCCTAGAAAAACAAAGGAGAATTGTTTTGGACATTAATCAAATTATTGCCGAAGAATTAAAACTAAAAAAAACCCAGGTGGGGGAAACAATTAAGCTCTTGGATGAGGGCAATACCGTCCCCTTTATTGCACGGTATCGAAAGGAAGTCACAGGGGGAATCACAGATGAAGAACTGCGTTTATTGCAGGAGAGGCTTAATTATTTACGCTCCATGGAGGAACGGAGAGGGGAGATAATCCGGATTTTAACCGAGCAAGGTGTTTTGACCGAAGAATTGGGACAAAAAATAGCCGAAGCAAAATTGTTGGTAGATCTGGAAGATATTTACCGCCCCTATCGGCCGAAAAGAAGGACCAGAGCATCTATTGCTAAGGAAAAGGGTTTGGAGCCTTTAGCGGGATTTCTTTTGAAGGAAAGGGTTCGGGATCCTTTAAAAGAAGCGGCTCAATACATAAGTGCTGAGCTAGGGGTAGAAAGCGTCGGGGAAGCCATCAAGGGGGCTCAGGATATTCTTGCGGAAATGGTTTCTGATGAGCCCCGGGTGCGTGGTCCTTTACGGGAATTGGTGCGCAAAAAAGGAATTGTTTCGTCTGCTAAAAAAGCAAAGGCGGAGAATAACTCACCCTATGAGATGTATTATGACTATCAGGAAAAAGTAGGCTCCATCCCTCCCCATCGGATTTTAGCTCTCAATCGGGGGGAAAAAGAAGAATTTTTGGATGTGAAAATTGAGTTTCCCGATGAGGAGATTGCACAATACTTGCAAAGGTTTTTTATTCCGGAAGAATTGAGTGGACAGCTACTTGTGGCGGAGGCCGTCCTAGATGGTTACAATCGGTTGCTACGGCCAAGCTTGGAGAGGGAAATTCGTAATGAATTAACAGAAAAAGGTGAGGAGCAGGCCATAAAAGTTTTTAGTCAAAATCTAAAGAATTTATTGCTTGCCGCACCCTGTAAGGGCCAAAGGGTTCTGGGCATGGACCCCGGTTATCGCACCGGTTGTAAGCTGGTAGTCATAGATTCCCTCGGTAAAGTGCTGGATACCGGAGTCATCTACCCTGTGCCGCCCCAAAATAAAGTTGCGGAGGCAAAGAAAACAGTTATAAAGTTGATTACAGCATATCAAGTGACAGCCATTGCTATCGGCAACGGCACGGCATCAAGGGAAACGGAGCAATTTGTAGCAGAACTTTTACCCGATTTAGATAAGAAGGTGCTCTATACCATTGTCAATGAGGCCGGTGCCTCGGTTTATTCCGCTTCTAAGCTGGCCCAAGAGGAATTTCCTCAGTTTGATGTAACCATCAGAAGCGCCGCTTCCATAGCCAGGCGATTAGTGGATCCTTTAGCTGAATTAGTAAAGATAGATCCCAAGGCTATTGGGGTAGGGCAGTATCAGCATGATGTTAATCAAAAGCAACTTGGGGAAACCCTGCAAGGTGTGGTGGAGGATTGTGTCAACAGCGTGGGTATTGATTTGAACACGGCCTCTGCAGCCCTTTTAGGCTATGTAGCCGGTGTCAGCAAAGGGGTGGCCAAAAAGATCATTGCGCATCGGGAAGTTAACGGCCCTTTTCAAGAAAGGAAGGAGCTGCTGCGGGTTTCTGGCCTAGGGCCTAAGGCCTATGAACAATGCGCGGGTTTTTTGCGGATTCGGGAAGGGAAAAATCTTTTAGATAACACCGGGGTTCATCCCGAATCCTACAATGTGACCTATCGGCTTTTGGAGAGGCTGGACCTGGAACCAAAAGAAATAAGGTTTTCGTCAATTGCTGAAGATTTACCGGGACTTGCCGAGGAATTGGAGGTGGGGTTGCCTACCTTACGGGATATAGTTCAAGAGTTGGAAAAACCGGGTAGGGATCCACGGGAAGATTTGCCTCCCCCGGTGTTTAAAGCCGGAGTGATGGAGTTAACGGATTTAAAGCCGGAGATGGTTTTATCGGGAGTCGTCCGAAATGTGGTGGATTTCGGAGCCTTTGTTGATATTGGTGTCCATCAGGATGGGCTGGTTCATATCTCCGCCTTGTCCGATAGCTTTGTAAAAAACCCCCTTGATGTGGTTAATGTGGGAGAGATAGTTAAAGTGAAGGTAGTTGGTGTGGACGTAGAAAGAAAAAGAATTTCCCTCAGCATGAGGGGTCTGTAGGCCTTTGGGATCTGGCGTAAGGTTGAAGGTTAAAAGCTTTCGGCCTTACGCTTTTTGTTAAATTTGCATGAAAAAATAGACAACCATGATCGTTTCCGCAATGAGCTTTAATAATGTGCCTCCGATAAAACCGATTAAGGTGCCGAAGCCCACGTTGACAGCC
>JBBAFB010000152.1:0-3931 GCA_041655595.1 Bacillota bacterium | reverse complement strand
GACAACATCAAGATGACCATAGAACTCATCACCCCCATAGCCATGGAAGAAGGATTACGTTTTGCTATTCGTGAAGGCGGACGCACAGTAGGTGCCGGTGTAGTGAGCGCCATTCTTTAATAGTTAACCAAAGGCCGGTAAACCGGCCTTTTGAATTCTACAACAGGGTAGATTTATTAGTTGACAGCAAAAATGAATTGTGCTAAAGTATGCTAGGTAACCAGTTGAAAGTTTTAGTGGAATGTGGAGGTGGCAAGAACATGAGAGTCGGTGTTACTCTAGCTTGTACCGAGTGCAAGAGAAGAAATTATACCACAAATAAAAGCAAAAAGAACAATCCAGATCGTTTGGAACTTAAAAAGTTCTGTAGTTTTTGCAAAACTCAAACCCTTCATCGGGAAACTAAGTAGGTATTATATTGGTTTTTTTAGCTTTCTACAGTTAACTAAGTTTTGTACTTAAAATAAGGATGTGAAATAAGTGGCCGTTAAAGGTGCAGCCAAGCCGGTCAAATTTCAAGAAAGGGCAGTCAGGTTTTTTCGGGGAGTTTGGTCGGAACTAAAAAAAGTTCATTGGCCCAATCGAAAAGAAATCATGGTTTATACTGCAGTAGTTTTGGTTTCTGTTTTTGCGGTATCCGTTATGATTTGGATTGTGGATACTATTTTTAGCTTCTTGCTCTCTCTGGTTCTGTAAGGGAGTTTTGATTGATTGGAGGGAAGGCCCGACGGTGGCCTGCCAATAATGGAAAAACAGTGGTTTGTGATTCATACTTATTCCGGTTATGAGAATAAAGTAAAGGCCAACTTGGAAAAACGGGTTGAGTCAATGAATATGGAAGATAAAATCTTCCGTATTATGGTGCCCGTTGAAGATGAAATACAAGTGAAGGATGGCAAAAAGAAAACCTTAAAGCGCAAGGTCTTTCCCGGATATGTATTAGTGGAAATGAATATGACTGATGATTCCTGGTTTGTAGTGAGAAACACACCGGGGGTTACCGGATTCGTAGGCACAGGTGCTAAGCCGGTGCCCTTACACGAGGCCGAAATAAATCAAATCCTCAAGCAAATGGGTGTGGAAGAACCCAAGGCCAGGATTGATGTGGAATTGGGCGAAAATGTTCGCGTAACCAGCGGTCCCTTTGAAAGTTTTATCGGAAGTGTGGATGAAATAAATACAGAAAAAGCCAAAATTAGGGTTTTAGTGTCTATGTTTGGTAGGGAAACTCCGATAGAGCTAGAGTTCCATCAGGTAGAAAAGCTTTAATTGTTTAGATGTTAATTATGTTTGAGGAGGTGGGGAAATGGCAAAGAAGGTAATAGGGTTGGTTAAACTACAATGTCCGGCAGGAAAAGCAAATCCGGCCCCTCCTGTGGGACCTGCTCTTGGTCAGCATGGGGTTAATATTATGGGTTTTTGTAAAGAATTTAACGAAAGAACTGCTGCCCAAGCAGGGTTAATTATTCCAGTAGAAATTACTGTTTATGAGGATCGCTCCTTTAGTTTTGTTACTAAAACTCCTCCCGCCGCTGTGCTTTTGAAGAAAGCCGCAGGGATAGAAAAGGCTTCCGGCGAGCCCAATAGAGTTAAAGTTGCAAAGGTATCTCGTGATAAGGTGAAAGAAATTGCCGAGACCAAAATGCAGGATTTAAATGCCGCTGATTTGGAGGCAGCCATGAGAATGGTTGAAGGTACTGCCAGAAGTATGGGAATAGAGATCATTTAATAAATTCAGTGGGAGGTCTATGACCGTTAGTACCACCAGGAGGTAAGTTTAATTGGCAAAACACGGTAAGAAGTATCAGGACGCTATGAAATTGTTTGATCGTCATCAATTATACGAGGCGGAAAAAGCCTTGGAGTTAGTCAAGGCCACCGCTACTGCTAAGTTTGACGAAACTATTGAGGTATCCGTGAGGCTTGGGGTAGACCCGCGACACGCGGATCAACAGGTTCGGGGTACAGTTGTCTTGCCCCATGGGACAGGTAAGACTAGGATTGTCTTGGTTTTTGCTAAAGGGGAAAAAGCCCAGGAAGCTACTGATGCAGGGGCGGATTTTGTAGGAGCAGAAGAGTTAGCGGAGAAAATTCAAGGGGGCTGGACCGGCTTTGATGTGGCTATTGCTACTCCTGATATGATGGGAGTGGTAGGTAAGCTGGGTAGAATTTTGGGTCCAAGGGGTTTAATGCCAAACCCGAAAACCGGTACAGTTACTTTTGATATAGAAAAAGCAGTCAATGAGGTTAAAGCAGGGAAAATTGAGTATCGGGTGGATAAAACCTCCATCATTCATGCTCCCATTGGCAAAGCCTCTTTCGAATTAAGCAAACTGGAAGATAACTATAACACATTGATGGATGCTTTGGTCAGGGCCAAGCCCCCGGCGGCCAAAGGGCAATATTTAAAATCTATTTACCTTTCCGCCACTATGGGCCCCGGAATCAAGGTTAATCCTCAGAGGGCGGTTAAAAGGCCTTAGAAACAACAGGCATGTTTGGCTTGGTAAAATAAAATAAAAACGCTTTTACTGTAGACAGCAGGTATCCGTGGGATTTAAAGGATTTCCGCCCGCCGAGGTTAAGCTAGAAAAACCAAGGAATTTTCATTAGTTTTCCTAGAACCTCTATTTGTCTGTAGGGGTTCTTTTGTTTATAGTGCTAAAAGGAGGTGATACTTTGAACAAACAAAGACAAAGGAAGGAACAAATCGTCCAGGAAATAAGGGAAAAGCTTGAGGCTTCCCCATCAGTTGTATTAGCCGATTATAGAGGTTTAAATGTAGGTCAAGTGACTACAATGCGGGCAGAGTTAAGAAATGAAGGCATCGAATTCAAGGTTTTAAAAAACAGTTTGATCAATTTAGCAGCCCGGGAAATCGGGATAGATGGGTTGGAAGTCTATTTGGAGGGGCCCACTGCTGTCGCTTTTGCTAAGGATGACCCGTCGGCGCCGGCCAAAATTTTAATGAAGTATGCCAGGCAGTTTAAGGCTTTGGAGCTAAAAGGCGGTGTGGTAGAAGGCAAAACGGTGGATCTGGAAGCCATAAAAGCATTGGCGGAATTGCCGTCAAGGGAAGAATTGTTGTCACAGGTGCTAAGGGGAATGCAGGCTCCGTTATCGGGCTTTGCCTCTGTGCTTAGTGGTACCCTTAGAAACTTTGTTTATGTTCTGGAAGAAGTACGCAAGCAAAAGGCGGAAGCCGGAGCTTAAAGCTTATTTAAATTATTAAATTAAAAGATTATTTTAGGAGGTTAACACATGTCAAAAATTAATGAAATTTTAGAAGCCGTTAAAGGTATGACTGTATTAGAATTATCTGAGCTGGTAAAAGCATTTGAAGAGGAGTTTGGGGTATCTGCCGCCGCTCCCGTAGCGGTAGCTGCCGTTTCCGGTGCCGGCCCCGCCGCTGAGCCCGAAGAAGAACAGACCGAGTTCGATGTAATTATCACTGCTGCAGGGGATAAGAAGGTTAATGTTATTAAGGCGGTTCGTGAAATTACCCAACTGGGCTTAAAAGAGGCCAAAGAAGTTGTGGACAGCGCACCAAAAGCTGTTAAAGAAAAAGTTAGCAAAGAAGAAGCAGAAGCCATCAAAGCAAAATTGGAAGAAGCCGGCGCTAGCGTAGAAGTAAAATAAGTTTAAAGTAAAAAGCCTTTCCAACCCGGGAAGGCTTTTTTTGTAGGAAAAGTTTTAGGTCAGCGGAACGCAGAAAGTAGAAAGTAGAAAAAAACATTTGACAACACTTTTTCTTTGTGCTAACATTATAAAATGCATTGACATAGAAGAATTTGCCTAAAAAGGCATAGAATAATTGATTGAGGTAATAATAGTAAGATAAGGAATCAGTTGGTTTTACAGAAGAAAAGCGAGGTTTGGCAGCTTTAGTTAGACCTTGCTTTTGGATTCTTGTTTCCACCTTTAGGTGTAA
>JBBAFB010000151.1:0-4010 GCA_041655595.1 Bacillota bacterium | reverse complement strand
TCCGCAATGAGCAAGAGGGCCCCTATTGCAATAAAAATTGCACCCAAAAAAATACCGACAACAGAAAGGTTACTATCTATTAAAAATAATTCAGCAATCCCGGCGAAAAACAGCATTGCTGCGCCCATACCGGCAAAAAAGAAATCAAAGGCCAACATCCAACCCCAAGTTTCATGTTTTTGATTCATCAAGATAACCTCCTATCAATACAAGTAGTAAACACTAGGTTTAGTTCCCAACTCTTCAAGCAAGCGTCCTGAGTTTTTGGGACCATGGACAAGTTTAAATACCTCGCTACTTGGATCCTCAATATCACCAAAAATTCTGGCCTTTTGATGACAGGTCTGAACGCAATATGGAAGCAAACCTTGATCTACCCTTTGATCTTTACAAAAATCGCATTTTTGAACTATTCCTTTTTCTAAATTAGGTATCCTTGCGCCGTAAGGACAGGCCATTACGCAGGCTTTGCAACTCACGCATTTTTCTTCATCAATCCAGACAATGCCGTCCTCTCTTTGCTGAGAAGCCCCGGTAGGACAAACATCTACGCAAGGTGGATTTTCACAATGCATACAGAGTAAAGGCAGATGCAACATTTTTATATCGGGAAATTTACCTTCGGGGCCAACTGTGGGCACCGGATTATAAATCATATCAATAGGAAGTTCGTTTTGAACACGACAAGCAACTGTGCAAGATTGGCAACCTATGCATTTGCGAGTATCAATAACCATCACATATCTAGCCATTTTATTCGGCCCCCTTTTCTTCGGCAGCACTCACTTTATATACTTTGCACAAAAGACCGCGGTTCGCCCAAGTGCCACTTATGGGGTCGCAATCCTCATCAGCTGTGCTGGTGAGTACATTTGTATTGGATTCTAAACAACCACCCAACTCAGGGGCTCTCATATCCCTTTCTGGATACCACCAGCCCCGCTCAGTATAGACCACGCCAGGGCCAATGCCTTCCGTCAGCTTAGCCTTTTGTTTGATACGACCTCTTTTAGTCTCGATCCAGACCCAATCCCCATCTTCAATTCCATACTGAACAGCCGTATCCGGATTAATTTCCATATGGGGTTCATGTCTAATAAAACGCAATTCCTTAATTTGAAAATGCTCAGAATGGTGGAAAGGCATAATTCCTGCTCCGGTAGTCAAAATCAGAGGATATTCTTTAGCAAGCTCAGGATGATCATTTTCATTTTCTACCGGTGGAATATAAGGGGGCAGAGGTGGATAACCCAATTCTTCCAGTACACTTGAATATATTTCAATTTTTCCAGAAGGTGTCGCAAAACCTCCCCTTTCTTTATATTTATAGTACTCGCGCTCGGGAAAGTAAAAACGGTAAAGTTCAACAAACTCATCATAGCTTTCCACTCCATAGCCTAGGCCCTCTATACGATGAAGATAAGCAGCTTCAAGTGTTTCCCATGGCCAGTACTCCTTTTGCCCAAGACTAATCCCAAGATCTCTCCAGAACTCAAAATCTGTGCGTCGCTCATATAAAGGCTGAATAGCCCGCTGAGAACATAGTAAAAAATCGGAACAGCCATAAGTAGATGTAATAGTAGGCCTTTCAAAAGAACCGGCAATTGGCAATACATAATCAGAAAGCATGGCAGAGGAAGTAAGCCAATAATCACAAGTTACCAAAAAATCCACTTCTTTAAGGGCGGCTAAAACCCTTTTACTTTCCCCATAGGAATTAACAGGGTTAGTAGCTGAAACAATAAGCCCTTTTACCGGATATGGCTTGCCTGTTAAAATGGCATTATAAACGGTGGGAGGATGAGCTTCACACATCCATTCCCCTGTAGGTGCCTTGCCCCAATATTTTTTTGTCAACTCCGCAATCCGGCTGTAACCGGGCCATGTAACCAATTTAAATTTATCCGATCCCAATTGCTTCGCCCGCTGTTCTTCAGAAAGAAGGTCGTTAAGTTCCATTTCTTCATCCGTTATGAAATCCTGACTCGGCCCTGTAAGTAAATCACCTCCGGGACAATCTATATTACCTGTAATTGCTCTTAGGATGGCACGAGCATGCATAGCCGCACCGGAAGGTTTGCCCATTTGATCAATCGCTACTCCCCACTGAATATTACCCGGTTTATTAGTAGCATACATAATGGCCCCTTCACGAATAAGATCTGCGCTGATATTTGTTAAAGGTTCCGCCCATTCTGGGGTAAATTCCTCCACATGAGCCACTAATTCTTCAAAACCTACACAGTTTTCTTCAATAAATTCATAATCCGCATAACCTTCGTAAATAATCACATTAATCCAGGCTAAAGCTAAGGCTAGATCAGAACCGGGCCGAACAGGCAACCAAAGATCTGCTTTGGCTGCAGTTTCTGTATACCGAGGGTCAATTACAATTATTTTTAACCCTTTTTCTTTAAGAGCACTGAGGGCGCTCATCTCAGGAAATGTAGATGCCCCCGGGTTTTGTCCCCATAATACAATACATCTACTTAAGCCTAAATCTATTTCAAAGGGGCACCAACCATAAATAGCTGTCTCAACCATAAAAGTAGGAATCCAACAAAGATGAGCATTATGAAAACCATTGGGACTTCCAAAAAGATTCATAAAACGTCGCCGGGCCCAGTCATCTGTACGTGCCGTGCCACCCGCTGTTGCAAGGGCCTCTGCCCCATGTTTTTTTCTAATATCCTCCAGCTTGGCACCTATTTCTTCAATTGCTTGCTCCCATGTAATTCTTTCCCATTCTCCTGCTCCTCTTTTCCCCTTACGCTTCAGCGGAAAGTTTACCCTGGCTTCATGATTCAAATGAATTAAATTCACATTACCGCGACAGCAAAGACCCCCCGCATTAACGGGGTAATCCGGATCTCCTTCAAAGTGTATGATTTCACCATCTTTAACATAGACATTGCAACCACAGTTTTGGTGACAAAAATAGCAACAAGACTTTTTAATTTCCACACCCTCTTGATACAAATCTAATGTACTCATTTTCTCCCTCCAAACTTCACTTTTACAATTTTTTAATTTTTATTTCCTATTTTGAAATTCATAAATTGCAATAGTTTCAAACATTTGTTTAAATGAATTTCTTTAAAAACCCGTTTTTGTCTTCCTTTTTATTTAGTTTACGAACCGTTTAAAAGGACACCCTATATTTTTCCCTATAATAAAAGGAAACAGTTTTGTTGGTTCTAAAACGCCTCTGAAAAAGATTTTTTAATAAAATCCATTTCAATATACATTTTTATCTTTTTGAAAGTGTTCATATTAACAAGCGGCCTTCCAGGCTCGGTATATTCCGTCCAGGCCATAGCACACCAGGAAACAGCACGCAAATAGTTAAAAAAATTAAACATCCTCACCCTTTCTATCAAGGTTTTACTTAAAGGGTTATAGGAAAGGTGTCTAATGTATTCATTTAAGAAGCCGGCCTCTTCTTCTAAACTCAAAATATAATCGCCCTTCCAAAGAGTAGTAGTGCTGATTAAGAACATACTCAAATCCTGAGCAGGCTCACCATAAATAGGTTTTTCCCAATCAATTAAGTGGCAAGTTTGGCTTTCTTCGTTAATAATAAAATTATGAGAATTAACTTCAGTATTGATTAGAGTTAGCCAAGGTTCTCGCAAAAGATATTTTTCTTGCTCTTTATTTTTATTTGCATAATCCAACACTTTTCCCAAAATTCTTTTAACCTTCAAATCGCCCCGAGGAGAGCTAAAATAAACTGTCAGCAAAGAGACTGCTTCATTAAAAATACCTGTAAAAGGACCGGGCTCCCTTTTAAGAAAGTTTATTTCTTCTTTTAAAAAATCTAAACCATGTATTTCAGCAAATGTTTTTGCCGCTTTTAAGAGATCCCGACTATAATCTAGATGTCTGCCCGGTAGGAATTCCATAATCAAAATGCCAAAGGGAAATTCACTTTTGCTATCATCCAAATAGTAAGGTTTAGGTGTTACGCCCGATCTTTCTAAAACCTTTAAAGCTTGGTATTCGTAAGC
>JBBAFB010000150.1:0-4121 GCA_041655595.1 Bacillota bacterium | reverse complement strand
GAGGGTAAAAAAAAAGCGCCCCAAAGGGCGCTTTAAATAATTTATTTTATCGTACTTTTTCGGCAAAAACCTGTCCAAATTCCATGCAATTTTTTAAGGCATTTTCATCGGGAATCCAAGAAGCCTTTAAGGGATCCGCCACTATTTCAAAACCCGCGGCGGCTAATTTATCGCTGAGAATTTTGGGGGATTCGCCGCTCCAACCGAAACTGCCGAAGGCGGCAGCTTTCTTTTTCTTGAAATTCATGCTGGCCGTTAATTCCAACATCCCCGCAACCGCAGACAAAATCCCCCTATTTATTGTCGGAGAACCCAGTAGAATTGCCTTAGACTTAAACACTTCCGTTAGAACGTCGTTAATATCGGTTATGGAAAGGTTAAAAAGCTTAACTCTGGTATTGGGGTCCTTTTTAACAATCCCTTTGCCGATTGCCTCTGCCATTTTTTTAGTGCTTTCCCACATGGTATCATAAACTATGGCAATTTGGTCCTCTTGGTAGTCCCTAGACCAGTCCAGATATTTTTCAATAATTTGTTCCGGATTGTCTCTCCAAATAATTCCGTGGCTGGGACATATCATACGTATGGGGAAATTAAGCTTTAAAACCTCGTCAATTTTTCTTTCCACTAGGATGCTGAAGGGAGTTAAAATATTGGCATAGTACTTGATGGCTTCTTGAAAGAGTTCACATTGATCAACCAAATCATTATACATTAGCTCGGAGGCAAAATGCTGTCCGAAGGCATCGTTACTGAATAAAATTTCTTCACCAGTTAGATAAGAAAACATTGAATCCGGCCAATGGAGCATTCTGGCCTCTATGAAAATTAATTTATTTTCACCCAGATCCAGGCTATCCCCCGTTTTAACCTCAACAAAATTCCAATCCCGGTGATAATGGCCCTTGATGACATTGATTCCGTTTTTTGTGCAGTAAATGGGGGTGTCAGGTATTTCCTTCATGAGCTCCGGCAAGGCCCCGCTATGGTCAATTTCGGCGTGGTTAGAAACTATATAGTCAATTTCCTTTAAATCAATTTCTTTTTTTAAATTTGCGACAAATTCTTTATCAAAAGGGAGCCAGGCAGTATCTATTAAAACTGTCTTTTTATCCCGCACTAAATAAGAGTTATAGGAACTGCCGCGGTGAGTAGAGTATTCATGTCCGTGAAAGTAGCGCAACTGCCAGTCAATTTTTCCCACCCAGGTAACTTTATCACTGATTTTAAAACTCATCTTCAAAACTCCCTTCGTGTTAAAATAGTTTAATCTTCCATTAGGCGTTTTTCACCCGAGATTTCCTGCAAAGGTTTAATATCCTGACTCACTTCAAGGGTGCCTAGGTAACTGCCATGCTCATCCCTGACTGCGAAATAACGAATTAACACATAGGCCTCTCCTTTTTTTATCCAGAAATCCTCACTATCTTTTACTCCCGCTTTAAAATCGGCTACCAGTTTCTCCACGATATGCACGCTTCCGGGCGGATGGCAGTTTTCTACCTTGCGTCCGATTACAGATTTGGTGCGGTGAAAGATTCGTTCTTTTCCGTTAGAAAAATAGCGAACCACGTCATCTTTGTCAACAAAGGTAAAATCAATGGGCAGGTGATCAAGCATAGCAGTCAATAATTTCAGACTCAAATTGCCTGTTTCAAAATCAATGCTCCCTTCACCTGATACCTGGGTTTCTTTTGGCAGAGAAGGCTCCATTGCCCTTGGAATTTCCGTCATTTTTGGCGGCTGATACAGGCAAAAACCTATTTGAGCACTTTCCGTTTCGATCTTTGCCCATTCATCGGCTGTTAGGGTTTCTAAAGACATGGGAAAGAGAATGTTTTCTTCTTTATAAATCATTTCATTAACTTGATGGAGGGCATCCTCCGCCAAGGGCAGTAGGTCTTTTAAATCCTGATTTTCTTCGGCGTTTTTCACCCTTTTGATGGCTTCCCTTATTTCGTCATCTACTCCCCACATTACTTGGGGAGGGGCCGTAATCCCGTACTTTTCCAAGTAGGGGAAAAGTAAGTTTTCTTTGCGGCTGTAATGCTTGTCTATTTCCCAAAGTTCATCAAATAAGTTGAGTAAAACTTCTTTTTTTGCCCCATCTGGCTTGGCCTTTGCTTCATTAATTAAGGGCATTATTTTTTCTTGCAGCAGTTTTTCTAGGGCGCGATTTTCTTGGCGGAAGGTATCCACCGGGTGACCCGGCATAAACTCCGGTTTAACTTCTTGATGAAAATCGGCTAAAGAACCTTTAAATACAGAGGCGTGGACATCGCATAAGCGCTGAACTTCCTCCACCGGCATCCCTTCGTTGATAATAGCTTGTTCCATGGCAGCTATTTCTTCCGGGGATATGCCTGCTATTACATCGGCAAATTTTTGCTGAACTTCCTCAACACTTTTACCATCATGGAGCTCTAAAATTACTTCCTTTAGTTTCTTTTGCCTATACTGCCTATTATTTATAAGTTCGCTCATAATTTCCCTCCTGACTTATTTTGTTAACTTACTAATTCGACCCGGTAGTAAAATTTACCTGCAAAAACGGGATATTTGAACAAATTGTTTTGTAATATAGGGAAAAATACTAATTTTGACTGGTAATAGGTTAGCCCAAGTGCTATTTTCCTATGCTAAAATATTTTTGAATTTTAGCAAGCAGAATGTATACGGTAGCCTTGCTTGGCAAGAGTCTTTTGCCAATTATTTTAAAAAAACAAAAAGGCCACATAGCCTTTTTGTACAATGGATTATTTAATATAAGTAGCAACAACAAAACTGATTGTCGGGTTAGATTGCGAAAAACAATAAAATTAAAATCAAAAATATAAAAATGAACCAGGTTCCTCCGTAGAAACCTCCACCCATGGCATTATCCTCCTTTCAAGCCTGTTAATAATATATTATGGGGTTTAGATGCAAAGGTTACTTGGGAAGGGATAATCCCGTTAAGTGAAAAAGCGGTAGCAAATATAAACCGCGGCAAAAAAGCCCATAATATCCGCCAAAAGCCCAACAGGCAAGGAATAACGGGCTTTTTTGATGCCGACCGAAGCAAAATAGATTGCTAAAATATAAATTGTGGTATCGGTGCTGCCATCAATAGTAGCGGCCAGACGGCCAATAAAGGAATCTGCCCCGTAGGTGTTGATTAAATCGGCGGTAACGCCTAAGGCTGCCGGTCCTGAAAGGGGACGTACAATAAACAGCGGCAACACTTCTTGGGGAATCTTTGCTAAAGACAAAATTGGCTGCAAAAGCTTTGCTAATAACTCCAGGGCACCTGAAGAACGAAAGATTCCTATGGCAACGTAAATACCGACAATGTAGGGCATCAGGCGCAGAATCAAAGAAAAGCTATCTTTAGCACCCTCGACAAAGGCGGCGAAGATATCAATTTTTTTTATAAAGGCGTGGGCGAAAACTATCAACAAAAAAATGGGCATTAACCAGGTTGAAAAAACGGTAATTAGCTGTTGAAACAAAGCTACCACCTCCGTCGGTTAATTTGACGGAACAGCTTATCGGCAACTAAGGCGGTAGTAGTTGAAATAGTGGTGGCAAACAGCGTGGTGCCGATGATTTCCATGGGATTGGCAGAGCCTGCGCTAATGCGCAAAGCGATAATGGTGGTGGGGATAATAGTCAGGCTAGAGGTATTAATAGCTAAAAAGGTGCACATGGCCTCACTGGCTATTTCCGGTTTTGGGTTTAGTTTTTGTAGCTCCTCCATCGCTTTTAACCCAAAAGGAGTGGCGGCACTTCCGAAACCGAAGATGTTGGCTGTAAAGTTAATTAAAATTGCCCCCAAGGCCGGATGACCCCGGGGAATACTGGGGAATAGGGGGCGAATGAAGGGGGCTAGAATTCGGGTAAAAGACAATAGTAGACCGGATTTTTCCGCAACCTTGGCAACCCCCAGCCAGAGGGTAAAGGCACCTAAAAGGCCGAAAAGTACTTCTACCGCACCTTTAGCGGCTAATAGGGTAGTTTCGTTTACTGCACTAATTTTTCCCGTGAAAGCAGCTGTTAAAAGACCGCTGATGATTAAAAAAGCAAATATGAGGCTCATTTAGTTCACCCCGCTTGAAACCCATAATCATTAAAGCATCAGC
>JBBAFB010000149.1:0-4130 GCA_041655595.1 Bacillota bacterium | reverse complement strand
TATAACCCCCTCTTCTTAAAAGGAGACAACAAACTAAAACGCCTGTTTTTCCTATACAAAGCCTACCTGGGCCAATTTCTAAAATACCACAAATACTACCCCTAAAGCAAGGTGGCAAGGGGACGCTTTGTTTGCCATCAAAGTTGCTCCCCGGCAATTATTACCTGCCTAGGAATCCGGCAGTTGTGCTCATCTTACTATAAACTTGCTGTCCGGATCGGGTTTTTGCTTACCTCCGGGGTGGCAGGGCCCGTCTCCTACAAGTAAAAACCCGTGTTCTCATTTTTGCCCCGGCCTCTTGCACAGCGGAGCCCATCCTCAGTCCGTAGAAAAGCAAGTCCCTGCTTCTTGCTTTCATCTTTTTACACAGAAAAACAGTAGTACTTCTGTGGTTCCGCACTGTTCCCCTACGTTACTGTTGACAAAGAGGTTTTCAAAGAGTATGATATGCCCATATTAAAACAAAAAAACAAAAAGATTTTGAAGGGGAGTAGTAGCCCAATCTTACCACCTAGAGATGAAACCCTAGGCTGAAAGGTTTCTTGGAAAAGTGGGTGAAGTCGCCCTGGAGTTATATTGTTGAAACCAGTAGGCAATATCGGGCAGCCCGTTATAGCGTTTGAGAGCTCATTTTAATAATGGGAACTAAGGTGGTACCGCGAAGCCTTTTTCGTCCTTAACACGAAAGAGGTTTTTTTGTTAGCCGACTAACTAAAAATATGGAGGTAATTTAATGGATAAAAAGCAAGCTTTGGCGAAAACCTACGAACCCCAAGCGGTAGAAAAAAGGTGGTATGATTTTTGGGAAAAGGGCGGTTATTTTCACCAGGACGTGCTGACTGATAAGGAGCCCTTTTGCATAGTTATGCCTCCCCCCAATGTTACCGGCTCATTGCATCTTGGGCATGCCCTAGATAATACTTTGCAGGATATTTTAACCCGCTTTAAAAGAATGCAAGGGTATAATACCCTTTGGCTTCCCGGTACTGATCACGCCGGGATTGCCACTCAAGCCAGGGTGGAAGAAGAACTAAAAAAAGAGGGCCTTTCTAAGGAAGGGTTGGGTAGGGAAAAGTTTTTGGAAAGAGTCTGGGAGTGGAAAAATACCTATGGGGATAAAATTACTAAGCAATTAAGGACCCTGGGTGCTTCCTGTGACTGGGAAAGGGAACGCTTCACCATGGACGAGGGTTGTTCTTTGGCTGTAAAAGAGGTCTTCAAGCGTCTTTATGATAAGGGGCTCATTTACAGGGGAGATTATATTGTTAATTGGTGTCCTAATTGCCGGACCACTATTTCTGATATTGAGGTGGAACACAAGGAAACCGCCGGTAAGCTATGGCACATTAAATACCCTTTTGCGGATGGAACAGATTTTATGGTAGTCGCCACTACCAGGCCGGAAACCATGTTGGGGGATATGGCAGTAGCAGTACATCCCCGGGATGAACGTTATCAAAATTTAATTGGCAAAAAGGTAGTATTACCCTTGGTGAATAAGGAGATACCTGTAATTGCCGATGAATATGTGGATATGGAGTTTGGCACCGGGGTTGTTAAAATCACCCCATCCCATGATCCCAATGACTTTGAAGTTGCCTTAAGGCATAACCTGCCCGGGTTAACTGTTATTGACAGAGAGGGTAAAATGTCCCCGGGGGCAGGTAAATATGCCGGTTTAGATCGTTATGCATGTCGCAAACAAGTTGTTTTGGACTTAGAAGCGGAAGGACTGCTATATAAAACCGATGACCACCTGCACGGGGTTGGTCAGTGCTATCGCTGTGATACTGTTATCGAACCCTTGGTCTCCAAACAATGGTTTGTCAAAATGAAACCCTTAGCCAAGCCGGCTATGGAAATAGTGGAAAAAGAAATACTTAATTTTATTCCGGAGAGGTTTTCTAAAGTCTATTTAAATTGGCTGGCCAATATTAGAGATTGGTGTATTTCTAGGCAACTTTGGTGGGGGCATCGGATTCCTGTTTGGTATTGCCTGGATTGCGGTGCGGAAATCTGCCAAACTGCCGAACCGAAGACTTGTCCGGAGTGTGATTCTCATAATTTGAAACAGGATCCCGATGTGTTGGATACTTGGTTTAGTTCAGCTCTTTGGCCTTTTTCCACCTTAGGCTGGCCGGAGGATACTCCTGAGTTAAAACAATTTTATCCTACTCAGGTATTAGTTACGGGAAGGGATATTATCTTTTTTTGGGTAGCCCGGATGATCTTTATGGGGCTGGGATTTATGGATAAGGAACCCTTTCGGGAAGTGTTTATTCACGGCCTGGTTTTGGATGCCCAGGGCAGGAAAATGAGTAAGTCCTTGGGTAATGGCATTGATCCCATAGAAGTTATTAATGAGTATGGTGCTGATACCTTAAGGTTTATGCTGATTACCGGCAACACCCCGGGTAACGATCTGCGCTTTCAATTTGAAAGGTTGGAAGGGGCAAGGAATTTTTGCAATAAAATTTGGAATGCCTCTCGCTTTGCCCTAATGCACTTGGAGGATTTTCAACCGAGTAATTTGCAGGGGGGCTTAGAACTTGCCGATTATTGGATTTTAAGCCGTTTGAATAATACAATCGGGGCGGTTACTCGCTATTTAGATGGTTATGAATTAGGGGAAGCTGCCAGAATCCTGTATGATTTTATTTGGAATGAGTTCTGCGATTGGTATATAGAGTTGATTAAACCTAGATTGTACGGCAAAGCAGGGGAAGAAAGCAGAAAAAAAGCCCAGCAAGTGCTTTGGTACACCTTAAGCGATATTTTAAGGTTATTACACCCTTTCATGCCTTTTATCAGCGAAGAAATTTGGCAATCGCTGCCCCAAAAGGAAACTGTTTTAGTTGCGGAAACCTGGCCTGTTGCTCAGGAAGAGCTATCTGCACCGGCCAAGGAAAAGCAAATGGAGGTAATTATGTCCGCGGTCCGAACTGTGAGAAACCTACGAGCGGAATTAAATGTGCCTCCGGGGAAAAAGGCGGCGGTAATTATTAATGCTAATAATGAGGCAACCTTGGGGCAGTTGGAGGAAGGTTTGAAATACATTCAGTTACTTGCTCAAGGGGAGTCGGTTAGTTTGCAGCTCAACTTGGAGAAAAAGCCGGAAGCAGCCTTAGTGGGCGTTTCAGAAGGCGGAGTGGAAGTCTTTTTGCCGATAGCCGGCTTGATTGATTTGGAAGCAGAGCAAAAACGTCTTAGAAAAGAATTAAATGCCTTAGAAACCGAAAAGGTAAAAATAGAAAATAAGTATCATAATCCCGGCTTTTTAGCCAAGGCACCGACGGAAATCATTGAGAAAGAGAAGGCAAAACTTGAAGAAGTTTTAGTCAAAGGGGATGCGCTGAAAGCAAGGCTGGATTTTTTAAATAACTTATAACAATAACTGGCCGAAGGGGTAGTGCCTATGATGAACTATGAGGAAGCATTGAAGTTCCTAAAAGATTTAACTAAGTTTGGCTATAATTTTGGTTTGGGAAGAATTACAAAACTACTAAAAGAATTAGGTGAACCCCAGCAAAAACTAAAAATAATTCACATTGGGGGGACTAATGGTAAAGGTTCAACCGCGGCTATGGTGTCAGCAATATTAAAAGCAGCCGGATATAAAACTGCTTTATTTAGTTCTCCGCACTTGCATAATTATACGGAAAGAATGCGAGTTAACGGTGAGGAGATTCCCGGGGCCGTTTTTGCCGATTTAGTGAGCAGGCTGAAGCCTATTTTAGAGGAAATGGTGGACCAAGGCTTTGAACATCCCACAGAATTTGAAGTAAACACCGCTATTGCTCTTTTATATTTTGCGGAAGAAAAAGTGGATTTTGTTGTTTTGGAAGTTGGGCTGGGAGGCATTATTGATTCCACAAATGCCGTGGAATCCTTGGTGTCGGTGATTACCAATGTGGGTATGGATCACATGGATTATTTGGGTAACGATTTGGAAAGCATTGCTAGAGTTAAGGCAGGCATTATTAAAAGTCGGAACAAGGTAGTGACCGCAGCCGTGTTGCCGGAGGTTTTGAAAATTATCCAGGCAACTGCGGAGGAAAAACAGGCGGAATTAATGGTTTTTGGCCAGCAGTTTACAATCAAGATTCTGTCGGCTGATTTAAATGGTGTTT
>JBBAFB010000148.1:0-4193 GCA_041655595.1 Bacillota bacterium | reverse complement strand
GCTCCGAGTAGGATTCGCAAGCGGCGGCCAGGCTCAGGACCTGGTCCTCCGTTATACCAAAACCATGAACTCGATAAACCTTGGGTTTGCCCTTAGTTAGGGTACCTGTCTTGTCAAAAGCCACAACCTTTATTTTGCCGCCCTTCTCCAGACTCCCTCCTCCTTTAACGATAATGCCGTTTTTAGCAGCATTGCCAATGGCAGATACAATGGAAACCGGAGTGGAGATAACCAAGGCCCCGGGACAGGCGATCACTAAAAAGGTGATGGCTAATCTTAAATCTTTAGTAAAAAGATAGGTAATGGTAGATAATAGAATAATAGCTGGTGTGTAGTATTTAGAAAACTTCTCGATAAAACGTTGGGTGTTGGCCTTTTTTTCCTGGGACTCCTCCACCATGTGCATAATACGGGCAAAAAGGGTATCCTCCCCGACTTTTTCCGTTTGAATTTCTAAGTAACCTTCGGTGTTGATGGTAGTAGAGAAAACCCGGTCCCCCGCCCCCTTAGACCTGGGAATGGATTCCCCGGTAATAGTGGCTTCATCAATAGCCGCCTGTCCTTTAATAATCAAACCATCTACAGGCACCTTTTCACCCGGTCTGACTACTACGATATCTGCTTCTTTGACCTCACTAATATCAATTTCAACAATTTCCCCGTCTCTTAAAACATTGGCCACGGTGGGGGCAACCTTAATCAAGGAGGCCAGGGCATCCCTAGTCCTGCCTAAGGCCCTAGCTTCCAAATAGGAGCCAAAAACAAAAAGGAAAGTGACTGCTGCCGCTTCCCAATACTCCCTCAAATAGATACCGCCTAGAGCAGCTATCATTACCAGCAAATTAATACTAATGATTCCGTATCTTAAGGACAAAAGGGCGCTTTTGGCAACATCATATCCGAAGACAATGGCGGCAGTTAACATTGCAATGTTAAAAACTTGAATATAGCCAAGCCAGTTAGCTATCCAGCCGAAAGCTATAACTAAGACGGGTATCAGAATTTTCCATTCTCTTTTTGTCATTCAACCATAACTCCTTTTGTAAATTTTTCTCTAAAAAAAAGCGAGGCAGCCCCCGCTTTAAACTACATAGCTTTATAACCGAGTTTGGAAACGGTCTTTTTGATCTCATCCACGGATATAACTTCAGGATCATAGTTGACATTTAGCTTGCCCGACATAAAGCTGATATTTGCATCCTCCACACCTTTTTGTTTTTTCAACAGTTCAGCAATCTTTCCCGCACAATCCGGACAGGCCAAGTCGTTAACTTGTAGAGTAATCTTTTCCACCAATATTGCTCCTTTCAAATTGTACTAGGTAGATTATACCCTAAATGGTGAAAAAAAACATGACCTAAATCAAAAAAGTTGTAGTTTTGACATTAGGGGGACATTATAGGATAATAGTGTAAAATTACTTGGAGGTGCTAAGATGGCAAAATTAACAGAAGCGATGAAGGAAATGATAGCAGGACAGCAATGCTATGTGGCCACAGCCGACAAGGATGGATCACCCAACAACGCACCCAAGCGATCCACAAGGGTATTGGATGATTCCACTTTAATGTTTGTTGAAGGCACCGGCAAACAGACCTATAATAATCTGCTGTCCAATCCAAAAGTGGCAATTGCAGTTACTGACCGTAGCGTTATGGATGGTTATCGCTTTGTGGGAACTACGGAGGTGCTACATGAAGGAGAGTTATACGAAGGTGCAGCGGCTATATCAGCTAAAGAAGGCAGGCCAAAGCCCAAGGCCGTGGTAAAGGTTAATGTGGAGGAAATTTATAGTTTAAAACCAGGTTCAGCAGGGGATAGAATCGGATAAACAAGTGTTCAGCTAGCTCGTGAGAAAACAAATGAGGAAGCAAAAAGGCGTGCCTTTCTGCTTCCCAGACTTATCTCCTACCCTTCATCTTCCAGCCAGCCAAGACTAAGCCGAGACCCAACCCCATATATAAAACAGGTGGGGTTTCGCCGGTGGCCGGCATTTGAGGTCCCTCGAAAGGTAAAGTTGCACCTCCTTCTTGTTCCTTATCGTTTTCTTCAATCATGCTAGACTGTTCATCATGGTTTGAATCATTTTCATCCCCGTTGTCTCCATTATTTTCTACACTACCATTACCATTACCGTTACCGTTACCGTTACCGTTACCGTTATCATCACCATTTCCGTTATCACCCGAAGGATCGTCACCCTGCCCAGTTTCCTTAAATATAGCCACAAGGTTTCTATCTTTACTAGCCACAAAACTATAACTGGATTCATTATAAACTTTTTCCCCATCCTCAAACCAACCGCTAAATTTGTATCCAGAGTTGGCAGTTGCCTTTAGCTTGACTGTCTCCCCGGGCATAAAAACACCTTCACCGGAAACAGTGCCACCCTTTAATGGTTTAGCCACGGCCCAAATTGAGTAATGTAGGACCTGGTTACTAACAAAAACTAACTTGAAATCAAGTTTCTGACTCTGATACTCATTGCCTAGATTCTCCGGCAATTTGAAAAAGAAATCAAAATTGGCTTCTTCACTTGGGGTGAGTGTCCCCAAACTGTGACTCTCGTAAAATTGATCAAAAACACCCTCCCAAACTATTGCCGATCCTTTTTTGATTTTCAGCTCCAGCACTTTAGGCAGGGGATCGTCCTTGTTAGACTTGTTTTCAAAGTAGAAAGTCAGTTCACTATCATTATTTACCTTGTTCTTAATAACCACCTTGGAGGAAAATTCATCCTTAAATTCCTTGCTGGGGTAAAGTCCGTTTAGATTAAAGCTATCGGGGGCACTCTCGATTTTTATACCTGATTGATTGCTTAACAAAACCAGCTCGGTTGCCTGCCCATAGCCGGGGTTTAATATCATCAAAACCAGCACAAAACATAACATCAGCATTGCCTTCAACCAAAATTCAATTGATCTTTTATTACACATGCAAAACCGCCTCCTTTATTCCCTTTAGAGTCCCTAATAAAGATTTCACTCTGTAAACATATGTATCTTCAGCAAAAACATAAAAGGAAGCTTCATCTGCCTGGCTATCATTATAAAGAATGGGTTTATTGAGTTCATCTGCCACCTTTAGCAAATCCTCAAAAGAACCGAAATAAAACACTCTATCTGAATTTACAACACTCGGTCCCTGTTTATAGCTTACAATACGGTCACCATACTTTTTAAATATCTTGATGATCCTTTTTCTTATGGGATCCAGTTCCTTTTCAGCGTCCTCGGTGAAAAGTAAACAGGCCAGTAATAGAACCAGTAAAACTGCGGCAGCAACCGCACTGGCAATTCTTTTTTCTGCCATCATGAGCACGGGCACCAACCGTTTCCCCATTATTCCGTCTTCCTTATCGCTTTTTAAGGAACCCTCCACTACAAAGGTCTTACCCCTTAGTGGTACCACCAACTCCGGGGTTAAAGACTCAGTTATAACACCACTGCCTGTTGTTGCTGTTAAATCTATGTAATACTTGACAGATAAGATGAGCTCATCGGGAATGAATTTAGTTTGCTCCTGAATGTTTTGACTTAAGACTACATAATCCTGGAAAGGAATAATTACTTTCTCTTGGATGACAAACTCCTTACCTTCGGCATTGAAGCTTTTTGATTCCAATAGTGGGTAATTTTCCTGCCAAACTAAATACCTTTCTTTGCCTGCAAGGGCAGATATTTCGGCTTCCACCCTTAATTGACCTTCAATAACTGCCTCTCTCTGACCGATGAAATTATAATAAAAATCCGTTTCAATTTCCTCAGTTAAATCCGTTATATATGCTTTTAACGGGGCATCTACCACAACTGTTACCGGCTGGTCCGGGCCATAAATTACCTTATGTTCAATATTACTTTCCTGCAGATAAGAATAAACCCTATAACTCTCCTCCACCTGCAAGGGGCTATGGTAAAGTTGATATAAATAAACCGCAGCCACTACGAAAAGAAGACCGACTAATAGAGTGGCGTATCTTCTGGTTATTTTTTTTAGTTTTAGTTTGACCATTGTTATCCCCCTAATTTACTGCCTCCTGTAGACGGGCATCCCTAGCCACAATGCTTACCCAGCCAAGCTTTGATATTACGTAAACTATTTTTCCCTTTACCTGCTCTCCAAAAACGGGCTCAATATCCATGTTTTCATTTGCATCTCCCTTGGTTTGGAAGAACAGCCTGCCACGCTCATCC
>JBBAFB010000147.1:0-4570 GCA_041655595.1 Bacillota bacterium | reverse complement strand
CTTTTACGTCATCCTGAATGGAGCGCAGCGGAATGAAGGATCTCATGCATAGGGGCATGCAAAAAGACCCCAAAGGACTACCCTAAAAGGTTTTTCATGATAACTGCAAGTAACAAGCAGTAGGCAGGAAAAACATTTGCTAAACAATTATCAAGCAATTGACAAGTAGTGGTCAAGCAGTTGCTTGCATGCGATTCTACAAGAGACCTTTCACTATGTTCAGGGTGACGCTTAGGGGGGAACTTGCGTAAGCAAAGCGAAGAATCTCGTTCATAAAAATGGGAAGAGGGGTATGATAATGCGCATTGAGGAACATCCCATTGTTCAATTTGAAAAAGGACATTTGGTCAAATTCACCTTTGACGGCAAGGAATTGGAGGGCTATGAAGGAGAGCCCATAGCAGCGGCCTTGCATGCTGCAGGTATTAAGGTTTTGGGGCACAGCCCAAGACTCCATCGGCCCAGGGGATTTTATTGTGCCATCGGCAACTGTTCTTCCTGTCTGATGGTGGTCAACGGGGAGCCCAATGTGAGGGTTTGCGTGGAAAAACTGCAAGCAGGGATGGCAGTAGAGACCCAGGTAGGAAGGGGGATTCTGCCATGATAACAACGGAAATTTTGGTTATCGGCGGGGGACCTGCCGGTCTCAAGGCGGCGGCAGCGGCGGCGGAGCTGGGGGCTCGGGTAATTTTAGTGGAAGAAAGTGACTGGCTGGGAGGGCAACTGGTCAAACAAACCCATAAATTTTTTGGTTCCAAGGAGCAGTATGCCTCTCACCGAGGCATTGATATTGCTAAAATCCTATCCCAACCCTTAATGGAACATGAATTGGTAACTGTTTGGAGTTCATCCTCGGTTCTTGGTATCTACGAAGACGGAGTAGTTACCGTGCAAAGAGAGGAAAAACATATTAAAATCAAGCCTCGAAAAATAATTGTTGCCACCGGAGCCTCAGAAAAGGTACTGCCCTTTCCCAATAACGATTTACCGGGAGTTTACGGTGCAGGAGCTGTTCAGACCTTGATGAATATGCACGGGGTTCTTCCCGGGAAAAAGGTACTGATGGTGGGGGCAGGAAATATCGGTATTATTGTCAGCTACCAGCTTCTACAGGCGGGAGTGGAGGTAGTGGCCATCATTGATGGAGCACCTAAAATCGGAGGCTACCTGGTTCATGCTTCAAAAGTGAGGAGGGCCGGTGTTCCTATTTTAACCGGTCATTCCATTAAAGAAGCCCTAGGGAAAGACTGTGTTACCGGGGCAATTATTCAACAGCTTGATGATAACTGGCAGCCCGTTGAGGGCAGTCAGCAGGAGCTGGAGGTAGATGTAATTTGTTTGGCAGTCGGCCTGACTCCCTTGACTGATCTTCTTTGGCAGGCAGGGGTGGAGATGGCTTTTGTACCCGAGTTAGGGGGCTATGTACCCCTAAGGGACGGCTCCTTGGAAACAAGTTACCCCGGTTTGTATATAGCAGGAGATGTGGCGGGGGTGGAGGAAGCCAGCGCAGCTATGGTGGAGGGTAAGCTGGCAGGCTATGAAGCGGCCAAAAGCCTTGGTTACGGCAAGGAGCGGGCAGGGGAGTTAATCGAACAAGCTCAAAAGGAGCTGGAGGCTTTAAGAGGCGGTCCCATGGGGGAAAAAATAAGACAAGGCTTAAAAAGGCTGGCTAGATAGGAGGGTCAAGATGTTAGAAAAAACAGGTATACCATCAAAAGAACAAGTTCAGGCAGCAAAGCCAAAAACTGAACATCAAGGACCCGTTGCTATTATGGAATGTTTTCAGGAAATTCCTTGCGACCCCTGCTATGCCGCTTGTATGAGAGGGGCCATCGTACCCTTTGAAAACATCAATCACCGTCCCCGGCTTTTACCGGAAAAGTGTAATGGCTGCGGCAACTGTGTGTTTGCCTGTCCCGGCTTGGCTATTTTTATTGTGGATGAAAGCTATTCGGAAACGGAAACCTTGGTAAAGATACCCTATGAATACCTACCCCTTCCGATAAAAGGGGATGAAGTTATCGCCTTAAATCGGGAAGGTTCGCCCATTGGTAAGGCTAAGGTTTTAAAAGTGCAAAAATCCAAGGTAATGGATCATACCCCCATTATTTGGCTGACAGTTCCTAAGGAATTGGGTATGGAAATAAGAAATGTCAAGGTGGAGAGGTGAGACCGGTGGATGATCATACCATTATTTGTCGCTGTGAGGATTTAACATTGGGGGAAATTCGGCAATTGATAGCCCAGGGCTTCCATACCCTAGATGAAATAAAGCGGATTTCCAGAGCAGGAATGGGGCAATGTCAGGGGCGAACCTGTAGGGCCCTGATTGCGGCCGAAATTGCCAAGGCCACCGGTAAATCTATGGAAGAAATTATGATGCCCACCTTTAGACCACCTACCATAGGAGTTAAATTAGGGGTACTGGCAGGAGGTGGAGACCATGACTAAAACTGCTGATATTATTGTCATAGGCGGCGGAGTAATGGGCTGTGCTACAGCCTATCATCTAGCTAGAAAGGGAGTCAAGAAGGTAGTAGTTTTGGAAAAGCAATATCTGGCTTCGGGAGCCACAGGTCGTTGCGGGGCAGGGGTGCGCCAGCAATGGGGTACCGAAATGAATGCCTGGCTGGCCAGAGAAAGCGTTCATCGTTTTGAAACCATGAATGAGGACCTAGAATATTCGGGGGATATCGAATTTAAACAAAAGGGTTACCTGTTATTGGCCTATACGGAAAAGCAGTGGAATCAGTTTAAAAAGAATGTGGCCTTGCAGCAGAGTTTGGGTATTGATGTCAGTATGTTGGATGCTAAAGGGGCCAAAGAGGTAGTTCCCCATCTCAACACAGAGGGCTTATTGGGGGCTACTTACTGTCCCACCGATGGTCATGCTAACCCTTTTTTGGTAACCCAAGCCTATGCCGAGGCGGCAAAAAAACATGGTGCAGAGATCCTGACCTTTACCAAAGTGTTGGGGATAACAATGGCGGAGGGCAGGGTAAGAGGGGTGGAAACGGAGCGGGGCTTTATTGAGGCACCGGTGGTAGTCAACTGTGCCGGAGCCCATGCTTCTGTGATCGGTAAAATGGTCGGTTTGGAACTGCCCATTTATGCAGAAAGACATCAAGCCTTGGTAACGGAGCCGGTGGAGCCCATGCAGGACCCGATGGTGATTTCCCTTTACCACCGCCTTTATTGTCAGCAGACTCCCCATGGCAGCTTTGTGATGGGTGTGAATGATCCCAATGAACCTCAAAGTTATAATATTAAATCCAGCTGGCAGTTTTTAGAGGATGTGGCCAAGCAGGCAACTACCCTTTTGCCACCTTTAAAGAACTTGCGTGTAGTCAGACAATGGAGTGGTTTATATGATATGAGTCCTGATGCCAACCCGGTACTGGGGAAAACAGAGGTGGAAGGTTTCTTTGTGGCAGCAGGCTTTAGCGGCCATGGCTTTATGATCTCCCCTATGACTAGTCAGATACTGGCGGAGGAAATTTTAGGGGAGGAACCGGCCATGCCCATAGAAAGGCTGGAGTTGGATCGTTTCCGTCACGGAGATTTTATTATGGAACCATCAGTAGTGTAATAATTTTAGGGAGGGATTATTTTGTCAAATGCATTTTTTAAAGTAAGACCACCGGTCAACGAGCCTGTGAAGAGCTACGGGCCTGGCTCGGAAGAAAAAGCGGAAGTGAAGCAAAGACTGAAGGAAATGCGTCAGCAAGTTATTGAGATTCCTTTAATTATCGGGGGAAAAGAAGTGAAAACCGGCAATTTGGGAGAGATAAGAGAACCCCATGATAGGGAAAGCCTCCTGGCTACTTATCACATGGCCGGTGAAACTGAAGTAAAAATGGCTATTGAGGCAGCCATGGAAGCCAAAGCAGAGTGGGATAATACCCCTTGGGAGCATCGGGTTGCCGTTTTTCTAAAAGCAGCGGAGCTATTGACAGGCCCTTGGAGAGCTACCATGAATGCGGCCACCATGCTAGGACAAAGTAAAACCGTTTATCAGGCCGAGATTGAGGCAGTTTGCGAGCTGGCCGACTTCCTCCGCTTTAATGCATACTATCTGACGGAAATTTACAGGGAGCAACCGGACTCCACCTTAGATGCCTGGAACAGAATGGAATGGCGCTCTTTGGAAGGCTTTATTTTTGCCGTCACTCCTTTTAACTTTACTGCCATTGCAGGCAATTTGCCCGCAAGTCCCGCCCTAATGGGCAATACAGTGGTTTGGAAACCGGCATCTTCGGCGGTTTTCTCCAACTATTATTTAATGAAGTTACTGCAGGAGGCCGGCCTACCTGCCGGAGTTATTAACTTTATACCCGGTCCCGGTATGGTGGTGGGAGATTTGGTGTTGGAAGATCCCCGTCTGGCCGGAATACATTTTACAGGTTCTACAGCGGTTTTTCAGCATATGTGGCAAATTATTGGACTGAATTTAAAGCATTACAATGTTTATCCTCGTCTTGTAGGGGAAACGGGCGGCAAGGATTTTGTCTTTGCTCATCCCACTGCTGAGGTAGATTCCCTAGTAACGGCCTTAATCAGGGGGGCCTTC
>JBBAFB010000146.1:0-4603 GCA_041655595.1 Bacillota bacterium | reverse complement strand
TTCCTTCATTTCTTCGCTACGAGAAAGTTTGTCCAGGCGGACAATGCAAAGATTTATCTCATTAAAAATATTACCGGTAACGGCAGCTTCTATCCTGTCATTGGTGATTATTTCAAAGCGCAGATTAAATTTTCGATACAGTTCATCCTGCCACTGTTCCGCTAGGCTGCCCGGGGTAACGATCATGCAGCGTTTTAAATCTCCCCTTACTAGCAATTCTTTTAAGAATAAACCCGTCATAATCGTTTTGCCCGCTCCCGGGTCATCTGCCAATATGTAACGTAGAGGTAATCGTGGTAGCATTTCCTGATAAACGGCTGAAATCTGATGTGGTAAAGGTTCAATTTCCGAAGTATGCACAGCCAAGTAGGGATCAAAAAGGTGGGCCAAATTGATACGGTATGCCTCCGAAGCTAAACGCAACAAATTAGCATCTCCATCGAAACTCCAAGGAAGCCCCTTATCCCCAATGGCAAGCCTAGCTTCATCTTCCCTGTATAATAGCTGATCACTTAGCTGCCCATCGCCACCTTTGTAGGTCACTTCCAACACTGCATTGCCATACCACTTAACGGCAATAATCTGAACAGGCTGATTCCCCGCTAGACCCACTACGCTACTGCCAACGACTATCTCTTCCAAACTGGCCATGACTACCTCCCTAAAATGCACTGCCTTTTTTGATGTGCACAATGTAATTACTACACCCACAGATTTTATTCTCTAATTCAATCGGGAATCCTGCAAAAAAACACATCCCCACTTGTCTTTACATAGCACCACAACTGAAACCACACAAATTTACGCTATTTTCATAAAAACTCCTGACCACTAAGGGCAATTGACTTTATAGCCATATTATTTTTCCAGTTACTTAGCTCGTATTTTGTTCTATAATAGATGGGGTATAGAATCACAAGTTTATTTCAGAAAAGAAGGTTGATGGTGTGAAAAAATCAAAAGGCGGAATTAGTGCTGGACTTTTACGTCAGGTTTCTCAATTATCTTTTTTAGCTTTCGCTGTTGTTTATTTTATAACCTACAGACCTTCACCCAAGGTGCTTTTATTGCCTATTCTGGCTGTAATGGTTATTACCGTTATTTTTCGGACAGGTTTTTGCGGCTGGCTTTGCCCCTTGGGTACGATCTTTGATTTATTTAGAAAAATATCGAAGACCATTGGAAACCTTCCCTTAATCAAGCCCCTCAATAGACGGTATAGGAAGTGGATAAGGGGCAACAGGTCTTGGCTAAATACCGTTGACAAATATGCCAAATTCTTTAAGTATGTCTTCTTGATTTGGATGGTCAGCGCTGCCTTTCTAATAGAAGGGGATCAACATGATAGCTTGAACCTGCCCTTGATCTTTGCGATTGTTATTATTGCTTCCTTTCTAATTGACCGTGCCTGGTGCAGATACGGTTGCCCCTTGGGTGCCCTTTTGGGGATTGTCAGCAAACTGAGCCCCACCAGCGTTACAAGATATGAGGCTAGCTGTATTAATTGCAATTTGTGCACTAAGGCTTGTCCTTTGAATATTGATGTGGCCAATGAGCGGAGGGTAACTAGTAAGGATTGCAATACTTGTTTGGAATGCATAAACATTTGTCCCGTAGATGAGGCTTTAAAACTAACCATCAGAAAAACCCAAATACCGAGGTACATCTATGGCCTTATTGTGGTCATACTTTTTATAGCAGGCCTAGCCATAGTAGCCGGCCCCGGTCAAATTTTCGCCAATCTTTAAGCTGTTCCTCCCTTTTTCATTTACTACTCCTCCTTAAATCTTTTATTTGATTTAAGGGTAATAGTTTTTGACAATAAAAAGATCGCCCGGTGGGCGACAAATTACACTCCTAGTAAGTTTTGGTCAAAGGCGAACAAAGCTTCATTGATTTCAAAAACATTATAATTATTCTCCCCGATAAAGCAAATCCGGCCTCTAAAAACAGATCCTTTGCTTTATCCAGATTAAGCCAAAAGCAATGGCTGTAGGCTTACCGGGATGATAACTAATATCACTTTTAATTTTGAAAAACAGTTTTCCATCAATATTGACCTTTTATAAGTGTCAGAATCAGTTAGACATTTTTTATCAATTAAACGCAACAGCACTTGTGAAAAAGCCTCATCCACTTGATTAACAAGCTCATTCAAACTGTGTTTACCCCTTGCAAGGGTGGGTAACCTTTAATAATAATCAAATCGAAATTAGGGGAAAAGCGACACTTTCAAGCTTGTACTTCTTAGCCAGGGCCAAAGAGTTTTTGTAACTATCGGCCAAAAGCTTCGGTCCCGCCGCCCGGTGGATGGCACCATCAACGCCACCCCCACCCAACAAAGTTGAGTTAGCCGCGTTAACAATGGCGTCCGCCTCAACTTTTGTAATACCATTACGAACCATTATCAATGGCACGGCCAACCCTCCTTAAGACATTTGAATAAAATAAAACTTAAACATCAGGAACCTCAAACCTACCAGACTTCCACATAGGCCATATTGGTGTAAACGGCCTCCAATTTAACTTTATGACCTTTTTCCATTTCCGCCAATTGGTTAAAAACTTCTTTTTGTTCCGGATCCAAGCTGGCCTTTGCTAAACGATAATAGGTTTCCATTGCTTTTTGTTCTTCCTTCATAGCAAGGGCAATGGCATCGGCCGGTCTCATATCCAAGGAAAGTTTTGGTTTGTCTACTGTTTCGGCAATTTGGTAATCGTCCTTAACTTCAGCAAAGGATAGTTTGGCAACTACATCCTCTTTCAAATAGTTTTCCAGGATCTCTTTATGTTCAAGTTCCTCCTTAGCTAAGTCCGCAAATAGTTCTTTTAGATAGCTATTCCTCGTATTATCGGACACCGCCTTATAAAAATCGTAGGATTCCTGCTCTGCCTCAATGGCTTGCTTAATAATCTCCTGATACTGCATTAAATTCATTTTACGCCCTCCTTGAAATTACGCTTTGGTTTATTGTATCCTATTATTAACTATACTGGCAAGCCTATGAATAGCATGGCTTTAAAATTCGGTTTGAAAAATTTGACTACTTTTGAAAGGAGACAAAATTTATGAATAGGGGCCAAATACAGATTTATACCGGCGATGGTAAGGGAAAAACTACTGCCGCCCTTGGCTTGGCTTTAAGAGCCATTTGTGCCGGCAAAAAGGTTTTCATCGGTCAATTTGTGAAGGGTATGGACTATAGTGAGCTAAAAGCACCAGACTACTTACCCGGACTAGAGCTAAAACAGTTTGGCAGTGACAGCTTCATTTATCAAAAACCCAGCGAGGAGGATAGACTTTTAGCCCAACAAGGCCTCCGGCATTGCCGGGAGATCATGGTTAAAGGTGAACATGATTTGGTGATTTTGGATGAACTTAATATCGCCCTCTATTATCAGCTTTTTCCTTTGGAGGCGGTTTTGGATCTGATTAAGAGCAAGGCAAAACATCAGGAGCTAATTATTACAGGCAGGAAGGCACCTCAGGCATTAATTGATCTGGCGGATTTGGTAACGGAAATGAAGGAAGTAAAGCATTACTACCAAAAAGGATTGCCTGCCAGAAAGGGAATTGAATATTAAGAAAGGCCCTGAGGGCCTTTCTTAATCCAGTCCTAATTTTTTTTCGGTAACACCCATTAGCCGCATGCCATTGAAGGTAACTAAAATTACACTCAACTCATGGAAAAACATTCCCGAGGCCAAAAAGATTTCCCCTTTGATAACTCCAATCAAAAGACCTAAAACCACAAAAATAGAAAACCCGATATTAGTCCTCAAATTATTCAAGGTGGCCTTGGATAAACCGATGGCATAGGCAATCTTTTGCATGCTGTCGGACATTACCACCAAATCCGCCGTTTCGGCAGTCACATCGGTGGCACCTTTGACGGCAATTCCCATATCTGCTTCCGCTAAAGAGGGAGCATCGTTAACTCCGTCTCCTACCATCACCACTTGACCATGACTCTTTAACTGATTAATCACATGTAGCTTTTCATCAGGTAGCAGGCCGGCAAAATAACCATCTAAACCCAGTTCCCCGGCAACGGCTTTGGCCACCCTTTCGTTATCCCCGGTCAGCATAAAGGTTTGAACGCCTTTTCTTTTTAAGAAACTAATCAATTGAACGGAATCCTCTTTAATCTCATCCCTAATAGCGACAATACCCTTTACCTCCGAACCTTTAGCCAGCAAAATGGCTGTAAAGCCCTGCTCCTCCTCTTGGTAAAGCAGCTCCTCAATTTGCTCAGGTATCTGAATACCATTATCCAATAACAACTTTAAACTGCCTACTAAATAGTGCTCATCCCCCATATGAGCCTTAACTCCTCTGCCTATGACCACCTCAAAATCATCAGGCTTGGTAAAGGATAGTTTTTTCTCCTCCGCCTTTTGAATTATCGCTTTGGCTAGGGGGTGCTCCGAGTAGGATTCGCAAGCGGCGGCCAGGCTCAGGACCTGGTCCTCCGTCATACCAAAACCATGAACTCGATAAACCTTGGGTTTGCCCTTAGTTAGGGTACCTGTCTTGTCAAAAGCCACAACCTTTATTTTGCCGCCCTTCTCCAGACTCCCTCCTCCTTTAACGATAATGCCG
>JBBAFB010000145.1:0-4678 GCA_041655595.1 Bacillota bacterium | reverse complement strand
AATGTTAGGCCATATTTAGCCATAAGGTAGGGACCTCGCCCCAACGTCACCCTGAACAAAGTGAAGGGTCTCATGCAGAATCACATGCAAAACAACTGCTTAGCCACTGCTTGACCACCGCTTGACAACCGCTTGACCATTGCTTGACCACTGCTTGACCACCGCTTAGCCACCGCTTGACCATTGCTTGACAAATGTTTTTTCTACCTTCTACCTTCTACTTTCAAGCTTACCACCACCTGGGCAGCTATGCCCTCGCCTCGTCCTATGGGACCCAGCTTTTCCATAGTAGTAGCTTTTAAATTAACCGACTCGGGACTGATTGACAATACCCTTGCTATTAATTCTACCATTGCATTCAAATGTGGCAACAGCTTGGGCTTTTCGGCAATAATAACTCCATCTATATTATTAACTTGGAAACCCAAGGCCCAGATCTTTTCCATGACAACCTCTAACAGGCAAACGCTTGAAATCCCTTTATAGCCGGGGTCTGTATCGGGAAAATGCCCCCCGATATCTCCAAGACTCGCCGCACCCAGTAGGGCATCCATTAGGGCGTGTAAGAGAACATCTGCATCGGAATGGCCTTCTAAACCAAGGTGGAAGGGCAGAGTAACCCCCCCGATGATTAGAGGGCGTCCCTCTACCAATTGATGAACATCAAAGCCAATTCCTACTCGCATGATTTTTGCCTCCTTCTAAGAATGGCTTCCCCCAGCAGTAAATCTTCTGAGGTAGTCAGCTTAATATTTTCATATTCTCCCATAACCACGTAAACAGGCTTGCCTAGCTTTTCCAAAAGACCTGCGTCATCTGTGGCAACCAGCCCTTCCTCCGACACCAACCGATAGGCCTCCAATAGCCAGTCCTTGCGAAAGGCCTGAGGTGTTTGAATGGACCATAACTTTTCCCTGGCCGGGGTAGCAAGAACCAAACCTGTTTGATCGCAAACTTTAATGGTATCCTTCAAAGGCACACCGGGAATAGCTGCCCCTTTAACTCCGGCTTCCTTAATCACTCTTTCCAATAATTCTAAAGTGAAAAATGGTCGCACACCATCGTGTACGACCACCAAGGAAGAATCTCCGCTCACTTGCTTTAACCCCCGGGAAACAGAATGGCTTCTTTCCTGTCCCCCGGGAACTATCGCCCTTAGTTTATTCGTAGGGTGTTTGCCCATTAATTCCTTTACAAAATTCATGTTATTCCGATCAACAACCAAAATAATTTCCTCAATCAGCTTGCAGGCCTGGAATAAAGCCGTGGTTCTGACAATTACAGGTGAACCTGCTACCTCCAAATACTGCTTTGGAATATTGCCACCCATGCGCAAACCCTGACCGGCAGATAAAATAATTGCGGTGGTTTTAGACACCGGTTCGCACCTCCATAGGCAATTGTGAGTTCCCCCTATAAACCAGCTTTGGCTTACCGAAAATCATTCGGCCCGCCGCAGTTTGCAGCACACTGGTCACTACAACCGGAATGGTTTGCCCAATAAAACGTCTGCCGTTTTCAACCACAATCATGGTGCCATCATCCAGATAACCTATTCCCTGGCCTATTTCTTTACCATCCTTAATAACCTGAACCTCCATCTCTTCCCCGGGAAGCACCACCGGCCTGATGGCATTTGCCAGCTCATTGATGTTCAGCACTTTTACCCCTTGCAGCTCGGCAACTTTATTCAAATTGTAATCATTGGTGATTATATCTCCATTAAGTACCTGAGCCAAGCGTACCAGCTTTGAATCCACCTCTTGAATCTCCGGAAAATCCTTTTCTTCGATTTTCACCTTCACATCAAGTTCTTTACGAATTCTGTTTAAAATATCCAAGCCTCTCCGCCCTCTGTTTCTTTTAAGAGCATCAGAGGAATCGGCAATGTGCTGAAGCTCCTCTAACACAAAGTTTGGGATTAGCAAAGTACCGTCTATAAAACCACTTTTGCAGATATCGGCAATTCTGCCATCTATGATAACACTGGTATCCAGTATTTTGAAATGGTGAGGCTTTTCGATGATTTTTCCGGTTCTATCTTTACTTCCCCGCCAGCTTGAAAAAAAAGAAGTCAAATCCTCCCTCTTTTTGGTGCCCATGCTCCAACCCAGGTAGCCCAAAATTAAACTGGCCACAATTGATAAGTAAGGCCCCACATAAGGAAAACGATAAAAAGAAACGCCTAATAAATTGGCTATTATAAGTCCGATAATTAAACCCACTGCACCCCCGAATATATCCTGAGCGGGGGTCCTATTTAATAGAGCTTCAAACCATTTTGCAATTTGAATCACCCCGGAAATAATAGGAAGGGAGACACTGTAACCCAATAAAGCAACTACTATGGTGCCTAAAACAACCAAAGACCATTTGACGCTTGGGCCGGGGCCGATCCAATAAGGCATTAATTTTACTCCCAGGGACAAACCTAAAGAGCCAATACCAAACATAATTAAAATACGTGCAGCTTTTTTTAGCATTTTTATTTTCACCTCCTTTCATAGTTTAGCATTTAACCTATTTCATTATACAATTAATTGGAAATAGCCGCAAGGACCGCCCGACAATATTGCTGTTTAAATAAAAAAAGAAGGCACCAGTTTTACCGGCACCATTTGCTTAATTCCTGTTATTCACGCCAATGCCCCTTCCAGCCAGCTTTCAATTTTTTGCTCCTCCATCCCTTTAGCCAGCATCAACTCACTGATTAGAATTTGTCGGGCATTGTCCAGCATTTTTTTCTCACCGGTGGATAAGCCTTTTTCCTTATCCCTAGCATAGAGGTTCCGCACCACCTCGGCCACCTCAAGAATATCACCGGTTTTGATTTTTTCCATATTGGCACGATACCTTCTGTTCCAATTGGAGGACATTTCGGTATCCCCGTGTTGCAAGACGGTTAAAACTTCTTTAAATTTTTCCTCATCAATAACATCCCTTAAACCGCTTTCCTCAACATTATCTAAAGGAATCATGACTCTCATTTCGCCATTGGGTATCCGCATTACATAGTATTCACGCATTTCTCCAAGAATTTCTTTCTTTTCGATGGCTTCAATGATTCCGGCACCATGCATGGGGTAAACAACCCTATCACCTATTTTAAACAAACTTCCACCTCCCTGGATGCATATATCTAATTATAGCAGAGAACACCTCCTTAGTCAAAAATTTTATATTATATCACAGCCATTCCAGGGTTGTAAAGCAGTGAAAAAATTTTTTATCGCCGACATGGCGCTGAAACCGATCTCCGGCCCATTATGTATTGCTGAGCATTAGTCTGGCACCCGCAGCTAGTAGCAGCACTCCCCCCAAACGATACCAGGTAAAGGGATACTTTGTTAAGCCAAAAAGACCAAAATGATCAACGAGGCAAGCTGTGCCTACCTGCCCCACTATTATTGCGGTGGTAGCCAATGCTACTCCCACCTTAGGAATGCTGGCAACTACTAAATAGGTTATTGCTACGCCAAACACTCCCCCTAAAAATAAATACCAGGGTGCTTCTTTAATATTGGCTAGCTGCCCTTGACCCAGACCAAAACTGAACAACATAGCCGCTACTATTAAAGCTGCGGATAAATGGACAACAAAAGTAGCCTCCAACAAACCGATTATTTTAGAAAAGGCAGAATTAATTGTTCCCTGAAAGGCCATGGCAATACCCGAACTTAAAGCCAGTATTAAAGCAAGAATTTTTCCGGTCATGTTTCTTACCTCTTTTCTCTTATTGTAAGCTAAACATATTGTTTGCATTAGTATTTGGCATAATACATCAGTAACCCAAACTCGGCCCGGGGGAGTGAATAATTGATTTAAAAAAATGATATTCTAAGGAAGAATGTCATGGGCGGAGGTTTTTAGTATGAGCCGTAAATCAATACTATTGTTCAAATTACTCCTGGTTATTATTTTATCTTCTACCTGGCCGGCTACAGGTGCTGAAAACTCGTGGCAGGATTATCCGGGCTGCACTGTTGACAATCAAATTCTGGAGTTAAAAAATCCGTTTATATCAAGTTATGAAGTCTTTGAACTAGAGGAGCGGCTGGAGGAATTGGGTTACCATCCCGGAAAAGTTGATGGTGTTTTTGATCAGGAAACAGAGAAAGCGGTCAAAATTTTTCAAAGGGAGACGGGTTTGCCGACCAACGGCCAAGTAACTGCCGAAGTTTGGCAATATTTAGCCCGAGAAACGAACAAGCCGGTAACAAGCCGTGTTCCCCCGCCGGCAGGTCTGGTAACCATTGAAATCAACCTAGACAAGAACACATTGACGGTTTACTCGGATAATTCTATTTACAAGGAATACCCCGTAGCGATCGGCAAAGGGGAAACTCCTTCGCCGGTGGGTGAATGGAGGATTGTCCAAAAAAGTTTAAATTGGGGGGGCGGCTTCGGCACTCGCTGGCTGGGTTTAAATGTTCCTTGGGGAATCTATGGGATACACGGCACCAATAAGCCCTGGTCGGTGGGCAGGGAGGCTTCCCACGGTTGTTTTAGAATGTTTAATCAAGACGTGGAAGAAATTTTCCCCTGGGTCAAATATGGAACACCGGTTAAAGTGGTGGGGGAAATGAAATACTTTCCTTGGAGTAAAACCAGAAGTATTAAATTGGGCCATACGGGTATAGATGTAGTTGCTTTACAATTAAAGCTCAAGGAGGAAGGA
>JBBAFB010000144.1:0-4753 GCA_041655595.1 Bacillota bacterium | reverse complement strand
AAAGCCCTTGAACCGCTTTTAATAGCCGTTCCCATTTTGGAAACAGAAGTAGCACTAAAGGTCTTGGTTCCCAGTAAAGCCCCAAAAATCGCACTGCCTGCCGAGATGGCTGCGTCCATTTTCTTTTGAGTTGCTATGGTGCTTTGCTTTTCAACTGCTTGCATTGCCTTCATTTGTCTCGTTTCCAACGTATTAAGCCTTGATGTATATTTCTTCTTAATGGCCTCAATAGCTTCATCTCGATTCTCATGAGCCAAATGTTGCAAACGAATGCGAAAATCTCTTTCACTTTCACCATCTTCGGATACCACCTTTAGCGTGGGGCTATAGAAAAGCTTTAGGCTTAAGTTCACCCGTATAAATTGATTCAAGAGTCGCTTCCACTCATCATAGTTTTTTGCATTGGAGACTGCCCCGGGATAACTTGCGAAAGTTACACCATCTAAAGGTTCCGTGCCTAGATCCCTAATATCTATATCCACAAGCTGAGCTTCATTCCAATTCAAAGGCACAGGTCCTTCATTGACAGGAGTCAGCAAGGTATAAGCCTTATTAACAGTAACCCCGTGCTTGGCGTTATTGTAAAGCACATTAGCCACTCCAATAACCGCCGGTCTATATATTAAACTACCAAAATGACTACCGCTTAGGGGTAAAAATACTTGCTTAATTTGAGGGGTCAGCACAGGTTGCGATTTGTCGGTTACAACTGCCGTACTGCTTTCGAAAACCGGTCCGATTACACTCACCTTTTGGGTTTGCTCCTCCTTTTGATCCGAGGGGCGGTTATGAGGTAAAGCGGCAATTTGTTCCCTAGTCATGGGACCCGCTAAATAAGATAATACCCACCTGGTACTGAAAATCGTAGGTTCATCCTGGTGAACGCTATGAAGGTAAAAAACCCGTTGCCCTAAACCGGCCAGTATTTTTTCCGTACGTGCCTTATTAAATTTTCCCCCGGCCGAGGCCCCTTCTAAACCTGCCATTACTCTTTCCTTATCTCTTTCTGTTTGCAAACGACCAATAAACCAAGTTCCGGCGTTGGACAGAGCCTTGTAATCTAAATCAACCGGATTTTGAGTTGCTAAAACTAACCCAAGGCCAAAGGCCCTTGCTTGTTTTAAAAGAGTCAGCAATGGTGCCTTGGAAGATGGATTGGCTGTCGGAGGCAAGTAACCAAAGATTTCATCCATATACAGCAAAGCCCTCAGACTACCTGTTCCGGGTTGACTGCGTGTCCAAGACAGCACTTCGTTTAATAGCATGGTTACAAAAAACATCCGCTCGTTATCTGACAAGTGGGCAATCGAAAAGACAGAAATTCGAGGTTTTCCATCCCTGTTGTAAAGAAAATGATTAACATCTAAGGCCTCGCCCTCCAGCCAGACCCTAAAACTTGGGGAAGCCAGCAAATTATTAAACATCATTGCCAGAGCAAATCTGTCTTTGGAGGGGTAAAAGCTTTCTAAATCCATAACTCCTACCTTATCCATGGGAGGCTTTTGAATAGCGGCTATCAACTCGGGTAAGCCCAGGTTTTGTCCCAAGCTCCAATTATGTTCTAAAATATTGGCTACCAAAATATGCTCCCTACTGGTAAAGGAATCCCCGCTAACTCCAATTAAGGACAATAGGCCGGAGGTGGTAATGCTCATGCGGTCCCTAAAAGCATCATCATCATTTCTGACGGAAGCAGGCGGTGCAGCAAAAGATTTTAAAACAGAAACCCCCACCCCGGCAGAACCACCGGGAGTATAGACTGTTACATCCGCCGCCCTTCTAAACATCTCTATTCTGCTAGCGTCCTGACCCCAATCGGCCAAGCCTTGGCGCCACTGCTCCGCCTGTGCCTCGGCATATTGGTCTGGGGTGAACCCTTTATTAGCCGCCTCCTGCAAATTGATCCAAGGCCTAAAATCTTCGCTCCTAAGCTGTGGAAAAGTTAAAGCAAGATTTGCCAAATCGCCCTTGGGATCAATAGCAATTACAGGAATATTATCAATGGCCGCTTCTTCGATCAGCCCAATACCAAGGCCTGTTTTACCGCTACCGGTCATGCCGATAATTACCCCATGGGTGGTTAGGTCTTTTGATTTTAAAAGAACCAAATCATTCAGCACTTTTTTTTCTTCCGGACTGTATTCCCTACCCAGATAAAACACTCCCAGCCTTTCAAAATCTTTCATGCCAATCGCTACCCCCTTCGCCTTTTTTTATTATTTTCTGTCAACAAGAACTTACTTTCCCGGCCTGCTACCACCCCACCGGGGTATACCGGGCTAAAAGAGTCCCATAACTTAAACTTCCACGGATATTGACCTTTTCCTGTTTCTGTGCTGTCAAACATTTTTAAATTTAATCTTATTATCCAAACAGAACAACAGTCTCCTGTCAGCGACAAAGGCAGCCTGAGTTGAGCAGTGCCTCTTCGACAATTTCATTCCAAGCAGCAATAACTTTTTCTACGTCTTTTTTCATAGGCTTCGATAATGATCCTCATGATTTCCCCCATAATGAGTTTAAATCGTTTATGAGTCACCTGTACAACGAAAAAAGGGGCGAAATTTCGCCCCTTTTGTTTTTTATTACACCATTAGTTCCAATGTCTTGGCTATTTCCTGCAGAAAAACCTTTGAGGTAACAACCTTTTTTCCGGGAACATCTGAAAGATTAGCTAAATCCCCTGTTAATATACCCTTCTCAATCGTAGCAATGGAAGCCTGCTCCAGCTTATCGGCAAAGGCCACCAAATCCCTTAGCCCATCCAATTGTCCACGCTTTCTTAAAGCACCGGTCCAAGCAAAAATTGTGGCCACCGGGTTAGTTGATGTTTCCTCACCCTTCAGATGGCGATAATAATGACGAGTAACCGTACCGTGAGCCGCTTCATATTCATATTTACCATCCGGTGAAACTAATACCGAAGTCATCATGGCTAGACTACCAAAGGCAGAAGCCAGCATATCCGACATCACATCTCCGTCATAATTTTTACAGGCCCATACTATGCCCCCTTGGGATCTCATGATGCGAGCCACCACATCATCTATTAAAGTATAAAAGTATTCAATTTTGGCCGCTGCAAACTTTCCTTGATACTCTTTTTCATAAATTTCCTGAAAAATATCCTTAAAGGTGTGGTCATATTGCTTGGAAATAGTGTCCTTTGTGGAAAACCAAAGGTCCTGTTTTTGTTCCAAAGCATATTTAAAGCAAGCTCTTGCAAAGCTTTCAATGGATTCATCCAAGTTATGCATACCTTGTAGAATACCTTTACCTTCAAACTCGTGAATAGTCTGTTTCGTCACCTGCCCACCGGAGGAGGTGAAAACTAATTCGGCTCTACCTGGGCCCTCTACCCGATATTCCACCCCTCTATAGATATCACCGTAGGCATGCCTGGCCACGGTAATGGGTTTTTTCCAACTGTTCACCAAGGGTTTAATGCTGTCTAAAAGAATGGGTGTCCGAAAAATTGTGCCGTCTAAAATGGCTCTGATTGTTCCGTTAGGACTCTTCCACATCTCCTTTAGTTGATACTCCTCAACCCTCTGGGCATTGGGCGTAATGGTAGCACATTTCACTCCTACCCCATATTTTTTGATTGCCTCCGCAGCGTCCACCGTAATCTGATCATTGGTTTCATCTCTTTTTTCCAATCCCAAATCATAATACTCAGTTTTTAGATCTATGTAAGGCTCCAACAAAACCTCTTTGATCATTCTCCATAAAATGCGCGTCATCTCATCTCCATCAATCTCCACCAAAGGTACGTTCATTTTGATTTTTTGATCCATATTTATCCCCTTTTCCTTAATATTTATCACTTTGAAGGCTTATCCATATAACAATAAATCAAAATCCCCGGTTAAGCAAGTTTTTAAGCCATTTTAGATCAAAAACCCTCCATTGGCACTAATACTTTGCCCCGTAATAAAATTAGCTTTCTTGGAGGCCAGAAAAAAAACCACTTCGGCTATATCCTGAGCCGAACCCAACACCCCTAAAGGAGTGTTATTCTTCAGTTCTTCGATGGCACAGCTATCTAAATGTGAATTCATTTCCGTTTGAATAATACCAGGGCTGACACAATTTACTTGAATATTTGAAGGGCCCACTTCTTTGGCCAAGGCTTTTGTAAAACCGATCACCGCAGCCTTAGAAGCCGAATAATGGACCTCACAGGAAGAACCCGTTATGCCCCAAATAGAAGAAATATTAATAATTTTGCCTTGCTTATTGCTGATCATCTTAGGTAGAACACTTTGACAGCAATTGAAAACTCCTTTGATATTCACATCAAACATTAAGTTCCAATCAGCCTCAGTTATGTCAGTGAATAGCTTCTGCTGTGCCACCCCTGCATTATTGATTAAAACATCAATCTGACCAAATTGCTCATAAGTTATGTTTACCATTTTATCCACTTGCTGCCTATTGCCCACATCTGCTTTCACTTTAAGTACACTATACTTTTTATTTAATAATTGTTGATATAATTTTTCTGCTGCAGCTTCACTATGGTGGTAATTAATAGCTACGTTATAATTTCTGGCGGCAAATAATTTAGCCGTCTCCATCCCTATTCCCCTTGAAGCCCCTGTAATTAAAGCAGTTTTTTTCATTATTACCCATCCTTCCAAGGTTTAGCCGAACAAAAGCCAACCCAACCCCAACAACATCTTACGCTTTGATCCCGAACACGTCAACCCGGTATTGAACAGCCATTATCATATCTATAAAACCCCTTGCA
>JBBAFB010000143.1:0-4795 GCA_041655595.1 Bacillota bacterium | reverse complement strand
ACCAAGACCTGGGGTCAAAAGCAAAAGTTGATAGCCCTTTTTCCCCATGCCCTGGAAAAAACCTTTACCCTGGGCGAGTATAGTTTAGCCGCTCCGGCGGGGGAACAGCTAATGGAGCTATATCAGGAGATCAGCCGTAAGGAACAGCAATTTATTCTTGATTACGGCAAAAAATTGGATCTTCTCCTTAGCCGCCAAAAACGGTTAGAACAGGAATTGGGGCAAGTGGAAAGGGAACTGGATCAATGGCAAAGTAAATTTGAAGGGGAAACCCAACAAGAAAGAGAAAAAATTTTAGCACTGGAGCAGGATATGTTAAAACTGGATGTTTTGGACCCTTTTGGGGGTTCTGTGGATTTATACCGGAAGACAGCCCAAATATTGGAGGAGCTTTTACCCGCAGCCTTAACTCGTTTTCAAAAGAAAGGTAGTGACTAAAATGCGTATCGCTATTGCCAGTGATCATGGAGGCTTTAAATTAAAAGAGCAGCTTAAAAAATATTTGCAGGAACAGCAATTTGATTATCAGGATTTCGGCACTTTAACTGAGGATTCCGTTGACTATCCGGATTACGGTCTAGTTGTGGCTCAAAAGGTTAGCAGCGGTGAATTTGCCAAGGGAATTATAATTTGCGGCACCGGCATAGGTATCAGCATTGCTGCTAATAAGGTGCCGGGCATCAGGGCGGCTTTGTGCAATGATTCCTTTTCGGCCAGGGCCTCCAGAGAACATAATGATGCCAATATCTTAGCCTTGGGGGAAAGGGTTACGGGTGTATCCCTAGCCCTCAATATTGTAGAAACCTGGCTGAAGACCGAATTTGAAGGCGGCAGGCATCAGCGTCGGCTGGAAAAGATCTCAGCTATTGAGAGTCAGTATAATTGTTGTGAGCAGGGGGAGGCCGATGCGGTTTCCTTGGCCCAAATAGCCTTGGCCGCCAGGCAGGGCATCGGAGGGCTTTTGGAAAGAGCCGGTTTAGAAAAAGATCAAATTATAGTTGTAGGCTGCAGCACTAGTGAGGTGGCCGGGGCCAGAATCGGTTCTCAGGGGAGCATTGCCATTGCCCAAGTGATTATGAAGGAATTTTTAGAGGCGGCGGGCCGGCAAAAAATATATTTAGCTATTCAGGGCTGCGAACATATTAACAGGGCCTTGGTAGTGGAAAAAAGCTGTGCATTGCAATACGGATTAGAGCTTGTCAATGTTATGCCCCATCAAAGGGCCGGCGGTGCCTTGGCTGAAACGGCCATGAAAGAGTTTGCCCAACCGGTAGCAGTAGAAAAAATTCAGGGACATGCAGGTTTGGATATTGGTGATACCTTAATCGGAATGCATTTAAAGCCCGTTGTAGTCCCGGTTAGGCTACCCATCAGTAAAATCGGCCAAGCCCATGTGACCTTTGCCATCACCCGTCCAAAGCTAATCGGAGGGGAAAGAGCAAAATACTGGGATAAGTTAAAGGCTTAAGCTTTTAACTTGTGTCTAACTTGTGTCTAACATGGTCTAATGTAGTCTAACATGGTCTAATATGGTCTGACGTGGTCTAACGTGGTCTAACGTGGTCTAATATGGTCTAACATTGTTTAACATTGTCTAATGTGGCCAAACAATGGTCAGGCAATAGTCAAGCGGTGGTCAAACAGTTGTTTTTGCAAGTGATTCTGCATGGGATTGCCACGTCGCTTCGCTCCTCGCAATGACATTGATGGGGGTTTCCTGCTTCTTGCTTCTTGAACGTCATTGCGAGCGAAGCGAAGCAATCTCAACCTGAAAGCAGTGCATTCAAAGGTTTTGACAACTATTAGACCATGTTAGACAACTATTAGACCACGTTAGACAACGTTAGACCATGTTAGACCATGTTAGACAATATTTGACCACATTAGACAAAGGCCTTTTTCTACTTTCTGCTTTCTACTTTCTACTGTCCACCATATGCAAATAAAGGAGGGGAAATCATGAGACCTGACTGGGATGAATACTTTATGGAAATTACCCACTTGGTGGCAAAGCGGTCCACTTGTTTAAGACGGTCTGTGGGAGCAATTTTAGTTAAGGATCGTCGCATTTTAACAACAGGCTACAATGGAGCGCCCAGCAAATTACCTCACTGTAGCGAGACCGGCTGTCTGCGGGAGAAGCTGGGCATTCCCTCCGGTGAAAGAAATGAGTTGTGCAGAGGGGTTCATGCCGAGCAAAACGCCATTGTGCAAGCGGCTTTACACGGAGTCAACATTGCTGGTTCTACCTTATATGTTACCACCGAGCCTTGTGTAGTCTGCGCTAAAATGCTAATTAATGCCGGAATTGTGGAAATAGTCACCTCCGGAGAATACCCGGATGCCTTGGCCAGGGAGCTTCTAGCCGAAGCAGGTGTGCCGGTGCGTAAGCTGGAAGGGTGGTAAAAATGGAACAAAAAATTATTGCTCTGCCCAGATTGAATAATCTTTCCCCCACCTTGGAATCCACCGCCCTGAAGCTAATGGAGGAAGCCGGGGAACTGGCCCAGGCCATAGGTAAATTCAGAGGTTTAAATGGAGAGAGTTTTTCCCTGGGGGAGGAGGAAGCCATGGAAAGAATCACCCAAGAACTGCTGGACGTGGCTCAAACGGCGGTATCCATGATGTTTGTCTTGGAGCAGGATTACGGTGCAGATATTGGGGTGGCCTTAAAGGCCCATATTCAAAAGTTGAAGCAAAAGGGCTATTTAATCGAGGGGGTAAAAGATAATCAATGCTTAAAATAATGACTGTTTTTGGAACCAGACCCGAGGCAATCAAAATGGCACCCTTAGTTAAAGAGCTGAAGCAGACACCCGGCTTTAATTGTCTGGTAGCCGTAACCGCCCAGCACCGGGAAATGCTGGACGGGGTGCTGGAGATTTTTCAACTCCGGCCCGATTACGATTTAGATATAATGAAATCCGGGCAAACCCTAACTCAGATCACCAGTCGGGTAATTATCGGCCTGGAAGAAATTTTAGTCGCAGAAAAGCCGGATTTAGTTCTGGTTCACGGTGATACCAGTACCACCTTTGCAGCTTCCTTGGCAGCTTTTTATCATAAAATTCCCGTGGGTCACGTGGAAGCCGGTTTAAGAACAAGTAATAAGTATTCTCCCTATCCCGAAGAAATGAATCGTCGTTTAACAGGGGTAATAGCTGACTGGCATTACGCACCCACCCAAGAGGCCAAAAGCAATTTGCTCAAGGAAAACATCAGTCCCCAGAAAATCTTTGTAACCGGCAATACTGTGATAGATGCCCTTTTAACTACGGTTCAAAATGCTGAAGGGCAGTTTACATATCTTAACCGTTGGGAAGCCGAAAAAATTGCTGCTTTATCTCCATCCCGCAAAATATTGTTGCTGACGGCCCACCGGAGGGAAAACTTGGGTGGCCCGATGAAAGAAATCTTTGGGGCCTTGGATAGAATTGTGGCCGAATTTCCTCAAGTTGAACTGATCTTTCCGGTGCATAAAAATCCTTTGGTGAGAGAATTAGCCCAAAATATCCTGGGAGCCAACTCAAGAATCCACTTGATTGAACCCCTGGATTATGCTCCTTTTGTAAATCTAATGAATAGGGCCCACCTGATTCTGACGGATTCAGGCGGCCTGCAGGAGGAGGCCCCTGCTTTGGGAAAGCCGGTGCTAGTGCTAAGAGATACCACTGAAAGACCGGAGGCGGTCAAGGCAGGAACGGTGGCTTTAGTAGGAACCGATGGTGAAGCTGTTTACAATCAAACCAAGGCTTTATTAACGAATGACAAGCTCTACTCCCAAATGGCCGAAGCGGTAAACCCCTATGGGGACGGCCAAGCCTCCCGGAGAATCGCAGCGGCAATTAAATACAGCTTCAACCTTAGCGAACAAAAACCCCAGGACTTTGTGTAAAAAGTAAGTTAATCTCTGCACAAACAAGGAAAAACAGCTGATATCGCGAATATATGTAATTGTTGTGCATAAAAAGCCGGAAAGAGACAAAATTTAACATCAGTGGAGTTAAGGTTGGTGTTGAATGGAAAAAGATTATTGGAAATATGCTAAATACGCCAATTTCGCCCTATCCTTCGGTGTTACTATGGCTGTTAGCCTTTTTTTAGGTTTTTATGCAGGCAGTCAATTGGATAAAAAACTGGGCACCGAACCCTGGTTTTTAATAGTTGGTCTTTTACTGGGTACAGGCTTGGCTTTCTATTCCTTGTTTAAGGAAATCCAAGTGCTGCTAAAGCAAAGCGAAAAAACGGAAAAAAACCGCGGGGAAGACTGATGTTATGTTAAAGCAGCATGATGCGAAAAAACGCTTGCAAATAATGACAATTGAAGCGGCTGCTGTGCTATTAATATTGTTGATTTTTAAAGCCACCTGGGCGGCTTACGGTTTGATAATCGGTTCCTTAGCGGGTATTTTCAATTATTGGTTAGTTGCCGGTGATAGTTTTATTAATAGAAGGCAAAAAAAGAAAGCAAAAAATCCTTTAGGCAGTTATCTAATCAGGTTGTTGCTTGCACTGATCATAATTACTTATACTGGTCTTACCGGGGCGGACATGCTTTTTGGAGCACTATTCGGCCTAACCCTGGAAATGCAAACCTATTTGTGGGATGCAGTAATGCTTTTGTTGAAGCGAAAAAGCTAAAAGTTGAAAGCTTTCAGCTTTTGTCAAGCAGTTGCTAAGCAGTTGCTAAGCAGTTGCTAAAACCTTTTAAATTGGTGGAAGGTGGAAAGTAGAAAAAGGCCTTTGTCTAGCAGTGGTCAAACATTGTCTAACGTGGTCTAATAGTTGTCAAAAC
>JBBAFB010000142.1:0-4887 GCA_041655595.1 Bacillota bacterium | reverse complement strand
ACCAAATTGTGGTCTTTACGGTAATAGGCCTAGTGGCAGGTTTTATTTTTATGAATGCTCAGCATGGTGTTCGCTTCTTCCTGGGCAGACCCAGTGCACCCTTTGTTGAGGCTGTGGAAAGCAATCCAGAGCTATTTTTAGGTGGCTTTGGCCTGTACGCGGCTTCAATTCTTTTCCCCATAGCCATTGGACTTTTGGCAGCGCGTAAAAAAATTGGCTGGGATCTTGCCGTATTGGCAGGTATTATCACTTTTGCAGCTCAATTCCTAGCTTATTTGGATAGGGCCGCTATTAACCAGGCCTCCGCACAGGAATGGATGAGGGGGGCTCTATTTTCTGTTGTCCTGTTGGTAGTGTTATTGATTCCGGCCGTTAAAAATCGTTTATTTGAAATACCCGAGGGTAAAAGTCTATCTTCATAGTTGTTTATCTAACACAATTTAATAGCCTCTTTCTTGATCAAGAAGACCGACCTTATCTGGGGCGGTCTTTTTGATTCTATCGGGATGTTTCAAGGGTGGCTTGCAAAATACCCCAATTTCTTTTAGACTAGTACTACAAGGAAGGGAGAGAGTGTTTTTTGCTGCCGGAGTCTTTCCGGATTAACAAGGGCCTCGAAAAACCTATCCTTTAAGAGTTAAAAGAATATGCAGCATATATAATGCTAAGAATAATCTGTAGAAGGGTGTTTGGAGGTGTTTGACAAATGGGAAATGAACTAGTTTTGGAATTAAGAGAAATACCATTATTGCCTTTAAGGGGTTTGTTGGTTTTTCCCAATATGGTGGTGCATTTAGACGTGGGCAGGGAAAAATCTGTCAACGCAATTGAAGAAGCAATGAATGACAATCGGGAAATTTTTTTAGTGATGCAAAAGGATGCTCAAATTGATGAGCCCGATTTGGAGGATGTTTACCAAACAGGCACTATAGCGGAAGTTAAGCAGTTATTAAAGCTTCCCGGAGGGAGTATCAGGGTTTTAGTTGAAGGAATAGCCAGGGCTCGGATTAAAAACGAACTTACCGGCAACTCAATTGTAAAAGTTGAGGTGGAAGTTTTTAAGGAGCAAGTTAAAAAAACTTTAGAAGTAGAAGCCTTAGTCAGAAGTCTGACTGATTTGTTTGAACAATATGTTAAGCTCAGTAGAAAAATCCCGCCGGAAACAGTGATGGCGGTGGTGGCTATTGATGAGCCCGGCCGCCTGGCGGATATTATCGCTTCTCATCTTACTTTGAAGTTAACTGATAAGCAAGAAATTCTTGAGGCAGTTGATGTGGAAACAAGGCTTGAAAGTTTGTTAAGGATTCTGGTTAGTGAAATGGAAATCCTGGAATTGGAAAGAAAAATCAATATTAGGGTTAGAAGACAGATGGAGAAAACGCAAAAAGAATATCACCTGCGGGAGCAATTAAAGGCAATCCATAAGGAACTGGGGGAAGGAGATGACCGCCAGTCGGAGCTGGATGAACTAAAAGAAAAGATTGAAAAAGCCGAATTTCCCAAGGAAGTAAAAGAAAAGGCTTTAAAAGAATTGGAAAGGTTAGGCAAGATGCCGCCTATGGTGGCTGAAACCGCAGTTGTCAGAAATTATTTGGATTGGCTGCTGGCTGTTCCCTGGGCGCAAGAAACCGTGGACCGCCTTGATATTATTCAGGCGGAGGCCATGCTGGATGAAGATCATTATGGGTTACAGGATGTAAAGGACAGAATTCTGGAGTATTTGGCAATACGGCAATTGGCAAAAAAAATGAAGGGCCCCATACTCTGTTTTGTAGGACCCCCGGGGGTGGGAAAAACCTCTTTGGGTAAGTCTATCGCTCGTTGTCTGGATAGAAAATTCGTTAGGATGTCCCTGGGAGGAATGCGGGATGAGGCGGAGATCCGCGGACACCGTCGGACTTATGTAGGGGCGCTGCCCGGAAGGATCATCCAGGGAATGAAAACTGCCGGCACCCGAAACCCCGTTATTCTGTTAGATGAAATTGACAAGCTGGGTAGTGATTTCCGCGGTGACCCCTCCTCGGCTTTGTTGGAGGTTTTAGATCCAGAACAAAACAATGCCTTTAGCGACCATTATTTAGAGGTACCCTATGATCTTTCAAAAGTAATGTTTATTACTACAGCTAATGTGGAGCACTCCATTCCCAGAGCTTTATTGGACCGGATGGAAATTATCCGTATTTCCGGTTACACGGAGGAAGAAAAGTTGGAGATTGCCAAAAGGCATCTCATTAAAAAACAGATAGAGGAGCATGGTTTGTCTGAAGAAAGGTTTAGTATTTCGGATAATGCTTTACAAAAAGTAATCAGAGAATATACCAGGGAAGCGGGAGTTCGTACTTTAGAACGCCAAATTGCTACCCTCTGCCGTAAGACCGCCAGAAATGTAGTGGCTAAAAAGTCAGAAGCCGGCAAAATTACTGTGCAAAATCTGGACCAGTACCTGGGGATGCCCCGCTACCGCAAAAGAAAAGCGGAAAAATCTGATGAAATCGGGGTTGCAACCGGTTTGGCCGTAACAGAAAGCGGCGGGGATGTTTTGAGCATAGAGGCGACCATTTTTAAGGGTAAGGGGAAGATTACCCTGACAGGCCAATTGGGAGATGTCATGAAGGAATCTGCCCACGCTGGGTTGAGTTTTCTCCGGTCCCGTGCGGAAGAGCTAAAGCTGCCGGACGGTTTTCATGAAAATTTAGATATTCATATCCATGTTCCGGAGGGAGCAATCCCCAAGGATGGGCCCTCTGCCGGTATTACCATGGCCACGGCCTTAACTTCGGCTTTAATAAACAGGCCGATCAGAAAGGATGTTGCCATGACCGGGGAGGTAACCCTCAGAGGTAGAATTTTACCCATCGGAGGAGTAAAAGAAAAGGTTCTGGCAGCCCATCGTATCGGTATTAATACTGTGATTTTACCAAAAGAAAACGAAAAGGATCTGGAAGAAGTGCCTGTCAAAATTAAAAAGAAAATGAAGCTGATTTTAGCAGAACATCTGGATGAGGTTTTAGACATTGCCTTGGTTGGGAAAGTCCAATGAAAATTATTAAGGCGGAATATGCTTTAACTGCGGTTCAGCCGGATCAATATCCGCAAGGTAATTTACCGGAAATAGCCTTGGTAGGCCGATCTAATGTTGGAAAATCCTCCTTTATTAATAAGCTGGTTAACCGTCGTTCTTTAGCTCGCACCAGTGGTCAGCCGGGAAAAACTAGAACTTTGAATTTTTATTTGCTAAACGATGCCTTTTATTTTGTGGATTTACCGGGTTATGGCTTTGCCAAGGTCAGCCGGACTCAAAGGCAGCAGTGGGGGGTAATGATTGAAAGTTACCTGTCACAGCGTGAACAATTAGCTTTCATTATTCAACTGGTAGATATCAGACATGAACCCACCGAAGACGATGTGCAAATGTACCAATGGCTACATGCCTTTGACGCGCCCAGAATGGTAGTAGCCACTAAAGCGGATAAAATTAGCAGGGGACGCCGTTTGCAACAAGTGAAAATAATCAAGAACAAGTTGGGATTAGAACCGGGAGTCCCCTTGATACCTTTCAGTGCCATTGACGGCACCGGTAAAGAGGAAACATTGAAAAGAATTTCCGATGCTTTGGAAGTTGAAAGCTAAAAGCTAAAGGCTTTTAGCTTTTGCCAAGCGGTGGTCAAGCGGTGGTCAAGCAGTGGCCAAGCGGTTGTTAAAGGCTCTTGGGGTATTTTTTTGGCATCGGTTACCTGTGGGTTAGGGTGGAATCTAAAAGTGTTTAGCTTTCTATTTTTTCTAGAGGTAAAACCCCTAGCTTGAGTTCGGCTACAATCATCCCGGTGAGCATTAGGGTCGCTCCCAATAGCTCCTGGCTGGATAATGGCTCATGTAGCATGAACCAGGCAACTACCAGGGCAAAAACTGGCTCCAGAGCAAGAATGATGGCCGTATTGGCGGGAGAAGCATGCCTTTGGGCCCAGTTTTGGGCAAAGTAGGCCAAAGTTGTAGCAGGTATGGCAGTAATTAAAAGGGCTCTGAATACATCCGGCGTGAGATTTAAGGGCAGGGATTCTACGGTAAAGCCAACTAAAATACTGGCTAGAGCTACAATGGCAATTTGGCCTGTCGTAAAAAGCAAGGTATCAATTTCTTTTGTATAAAAATCAACAAGAATAATATAAATTGCAAAACAGATTGCCCCTAAAAATACCAAGATATCTCCGATATTGAGGGCCATTAAACCGTTTTCCGATTGGGGAGGGCCGTTGAAGGTTAAGAGTCCCAAGCCAATAACGGCAAAAAGAATACCTAAACTCAACTGCTTGGAAGGCAGTTGTTTTTTAAAACAGCTATTTAATGCAGCCACTAGAACCACCGATAAGCCTGTGATAAAGGCTGCTTTTGAAGCCCCGGTATGCTCCAAACCCATTGTTTGGAAGGAATAGCCGCCAAAAAGGAATAGCCCGACTAAGCTGCTTTTTGCAATGGCTGCAGCTTTAATTTTAGCTTTAAAATGTGGATAAAAGATGATCAGCGACAGAAAAGCTAGGCTAAAGCGTACTGCATTGAAGGTAAAGGGAGGTATATCTTCTATGGCTAACTTTACCACTGCAAAGGTGGCTCCCCAAATGGCAGCAACCAAGATTAATAGGCCTGCTGCTTGAAATTCTGTAGTTCTCAAAAAACTGCCCCCTAAGATATTATAAATCATATTTTTTCATATCGGCTGACACTAGTCAAGGGTGTTGGCTTTAATTAAGGCAAGGGGTTAAGGGGAAGTTTTTTGAAAACAGCAATAGGTAAAATCTAAATAAAATTACAATAACTTACTAATATTTTGTTAATATAATGAAAAGCTATTGTAATTACTCAGGAAAAGATTTACAATAAATAGGCAGTTTT
>JBBAFB010000141.1:0-4918 GCA_041655595.1 Bacillota bacterium | reverse complement strand
CTTTACCAATGATGATGACCGGGAAGCCGACTATGAAAGAATGAAGGATAGTTGTTTGGATGCTTTAAAAAGGACTTTCCGTCCCGAGTTTTTGAACAGAGTAGATGAGCAGGTAGTATTCCACGCCTTGAACAAAGAGCATATCGGTCAAATAATTACCTTGATGGTAACCGATTTGAATAAGAGGTTGGCAGAAAATAAACTGGAGATTGAGGTTACACCGGCCGCGGAAGCAGTGCTGCTGGCGGAAGGTTTTGATGAGAATTACGGAGCACGGCCTTTGCGCCGCGCAATCCAGCGCCTTTTGGAAGATGCCTTGGCCGACGGGGTTTTGGAGGGTCGTTTCCGGGAGGGAGATCGGGTTTTGGCTGATGTCAAAGATGAGCAGATTGTTTTGACAAAAGTTGAATAAAAGGGCTTCGGCCCTTTTTTTATTCACTTTCCACTCTTTTTTGCTATAATAGTATAAATGCTTTAAAGGAGGGGTACTGTGAACAGGAAAAGGACAAAGACTAAATTTGTCTGCCAGGAATGTGGCTATGAAGCCCCCAGGTGGCAGGGCCAATGTATTTGCGGGTCTTGGAATACCATGATAGAGGAAATCGTGCAGGAGGGCAACTCTTCAAGGAGAAGTCTCCAAAAGCCCAGAATGCCTCAGCCCATTAACCGGGTAGCAGCTTCTGATCAAAGCAGGCTTGATACGGGAGACGAGGAGTTAAACAGGATGCTGGGGGGCGGTTTAGTCAGAGGTTCCCTGGTCTTGATTTCCGGCGACCCGGGCATTGGCAAGTCAACCCTCCTGATGCAAGTGGCTGATAAGATAGCTAAGGCTTACGGTAAGGTGCTCTATGTTTCCGGGGAAGAATCGGAGGAGCAGCTCAAAATGAGGGCACAGCGATTGGCAACCTTGACTCCTTTATTGTTAGTGGTTAGTGAAACTAATTTAGAATTAATTGAGCATTATATTAACGAAATTAAACCGGCCTTTGTTATCATTGACTCCATTCAAACAGTCTACAACCCGGAGTTGAGTTCAGCCCCCGGTAGCGTTACACAAGTTAGGGAGTGCACCGGTAGAATTTTGAAGCTGGCAAAGGAGGAGGGATTACCCGTCTTTTTAGTGGCACATGTGACCAAGCAGGGACAAATCGCCGGACCCCGGGTTTTGGATCATATGGTGGACTGTGTCTTGTTTTTAGAAGGGGAAAGGAATCATGGTTTCAGGATGCTGAGGGCTTTTAAAAATAGATTTGGTAATACCGCTGAACTGGCTCTTTATGAGATGCTGGCAGAGGGTATGTCTCCCATTGATAATCCTTCCCAATATTTACTGGCAAACCACCAAGATGGGGTGTCCGGTACGGTGGTGGTGGCCAGTGTGGAAGGTGCATTGCCTATTTTGGTGGAGCTGCAAGCCTTGGTGGTGGAAAACACTTATGGCAGTCCTCCCAGAAAAGTTGCGGTAGGAATCGACAGAGATCGTTTAAACTTAATTGCCGCCGTCCTGCAAAAAAGAGCGGGAGTGTTTCTAGGAAACCAAGATATTTATGTCTCCCTACTGGGAGGGGTAGAAATCAGCGAAACTTCCATTGATTTGGGTTTGGCTATAGCCCTTTACAGCAGCTTGAGGGATCAGCCCATTGACCCGAAAATAGCTATCTTGGGGGAAGTGGATTTGGCAGGAAGAGTGAGATCTGTGCCGAATATTGAAAGATTAGTCAAAGAGGCAGAAAGATTAGGTTTTAGCCGCTGCCTGCTGCCTAGGGCTAATAAGGAAAAAGCCCAAAGAGCCGGCGGTATAGAAATTATTGGGGTGCAGAATATCGAGGAGGCCCTGGCCTACGTCAGGAACTGGGCTTAAAAAGCTAAAAAACTAGCAATGCAGCAATAAATAATAGTCAGGTGAACTAGGAGGGATGTACATGATAAAGCATAAAGTTACATTTTTGCCGGATAATATTCAGGCTGAGGTAGCCTCCGGGGAAACTATCATGATGGCAGCAGCAGAAGGGGGAGTAGAATTTGAAGGCCCCTGTGGAGGTAGGGGGATTTGCGGCAAATGTAAGGTTAATATTTTGGAAGGCCAGGAGCAGGGCACTGTTTTGGCTTGTCAGACAAAAGTGACGGCAGACCTTGTGGTTGAAATACCTCGGTTGAAGATATTCTTGAGTAAGGAAAAGGCCTTAATCGGCAAGGAATTAGCAGTGGAGATAGCACCCGGTATTGAAAAGCTATGTCTTCAGGTGGAGCCGGATTCCTTGGGAAACCAGGTAGCTGACGGTAGCCGCCTGTTAAAGGCCCTCAACAAGTCTTATGGGCTTACTTTGGAAGCCATGCGCTCCTTACCTCACAGTTTAAGGGAGCAACAGCATTTGGTAACGGTTGTGTTGGCTGATAAGCAAGTTTTGGCAATTGAAGCGGGAGATACCTCTGACAAGCCCCTCTATGGATTGGCTGTTGATATTGGCACAACAACCGTTGTGGCTAATTTGGTGGACTTAACAACGGGCGAGACCAAAGGTGTTGCCTCAGGAGGCAATACCCAGAATATTTTCGGGGCAGATGTTATTTCACGTATTCAATATGCCTCCAAAGGCCCCAAGGAACTTGAACAAATAAGCGGTAGGGTTTTGCAAGTCCTTAACCGTTTAATAGCGGGATTTACTAAGGAATTTAAAATTACCGCAGGGGAGATCTTTCAGGCGGTCATAGTTTGCAATACCACAATGCATCATTTGTTTTTAGGATTGGATCCCAAATACTTGGCCCCGTCACCGTTTACTCCGGTAGCTACGGATTTAGTCAGTATTAAAGCAAAGGAAATCGGTCTGGATATGCATCCCGAGGCATTAATTCACTTGCTTCCCAATGTAGCCGGCTATGTAGGAGCGGATACCGTGGGAGTGATTCTCAGTACCGGTATTTACGAAACAAAAAAGCCGATTTTGGCCGTTGATATCGGTACTAACGGTGAAATTGCCCTGGCTTTGCCGGATAAAATTTATACCTGTTCCACTGCGGCGGGTCCCGCTTTTGAAGGGGCCCAAATCGAAAAAGGTATGCGGGCTCAAAACGGAGCTATAGAAAGAGTTAGAATAGAACAGGAAAAAGTTCATTACCAGGTAATTGGACAAACTAGTGCAAAGGGTATTTGCGGCTCCGGTTTAATTGATGCCATTTCGGAGATGGCCAGGCAGGGTATTCTGGAACCCGGTGGCAGATTAACATCCGGCGGGGACCATCTTTCCAGCTTTCTAAAAGAAAGAATAGTGGGCAGCGGGGGGCAGGCTCGCTTTGTGATTGCCACGGTAGAGGAAACAGGGGGCGAAGAAGTATATCTGACTCAAAAGGATATCAGGGAGGTGCAGCTGGCGAAGGCTGCCATTAGGGCAGGTATTCAATTGCTGCTTAACGATGCCGGTTTGCTACCTGCAGACCTGGGCGAAGTTTTGCTGGCCGGGGCATTCGGTACCTATATAGATCGAAATGCAGCCCTTGGTCTGGGCTTGTTACCGCAGGTGGATGTGCAGAAGATCAGGGCCGTGGGCAATGCTGCAATAGTGGGTGCAAAAATGGCCTTATTAAATAAAGATTTAAGAGAATTGTCCGTTGAGGTTGCCAAAAAAGCCGAGCATTTAGAACTTTCCACCCGGACTGATTTTCAGGAAGCCTTTTTGAAGTCCCTAAATTTTTAGCTATGCAAAGGGAATAGGGTCATATTCTCACTGAAAGCAGTTACTAAATGGGGTTTTTTGGAGTTTTAAAAGTATTTTGTAAATGGAGTTATTGACAGCCAATAGCCCATTGGCTATAATAGGTTTGTGTATTATGGTAAGTTAGGAGGAATTTTGCAAGCATGGCCATTGCAGTAGGCAGCATTTTAGAAGGTCGAGTCACCGGTATTACAAAATTTGGCGCTTTTGTGGAGTTAACTGGAGGTGTAACCGGCCTTGTACACATTTCCGAAGTAGCCGATGCTTACGTCAAAGACGTCAAGGATTTTTTAAAGGAAGAAGATCAAGTACAAGTAAAAGTAATTAATGTTGACGATAAAGGTAAAATTGGGCTTTCCATTAAACAGGCTAAGCCGGATTACGAAACAAGACATCAAAGGCGTAGCCGCCCCAATGTTTCCAGACCAAGCGAATCTTTTGAAGACAGGCTCACTAAGTTTATGAAGGAAAGCGATGAAAAACTTACGGATCTTAAGCGTCACACCGATGCTAAAAGAGGTGGCCGGGGAGGAGCCGGTAAATACTAAAGCTCAGCAAAGCACTATCCGGGTTGGTAGTGCTTTATTTGTTATGCAAGGGAATGGGGGGAAATTATGTATGCGGTGATTGATTTGGGAACCAACTCCACCAGGATGATAGTGGGTAGCGTCAAAGCCGATCAACTGAAGGTTTTGCTGAGGACTCGCCGCGTAACCAGGATGGGGGAGGGTTTGGGTAATCAAGGAGAGATTATACCCGCAGCCCAAAGGCGAACAATTTATGCCTTAGAGCAGTTTAAACAAATTTTACAGGTTATGTCCATCAAGGGACTTGAGATTTTCGCCACCAGTGTGGCCAGACGGGCAACGGATTTGGCCTGGCTGGAAGAGGCAGTCAAGGCTCTGTTCCAAAAAGAGTTGAGGGTCCTTTCAGGGAGGGAGGAGGCGTTATTCAGCTACCTGGGTGCGACAAAGGGGCTGGAAACTTTGTCTGTTTTGGGGGGATTACCTGTAGTTGTTGATATCGGAGGTGGCAGCAGCGAAGTCTGCACCATGGTTAAAGGCTCTTTAAAAGCATTTAGCTTGGAGGTGGGTTCTGTCAGAGGGACAGAACATCCAATTTCGGAAGCTGCTTTAGCAGAGGTTCTAAATCCCCTGGCGGAAATAACCGATTTGCAACAGCCCCTTAGTTTAGTTGGCACCGGC
>JBBAFB010000140.1:0-5070 GCA_041655595.1 Bacillota bacterium | reverse complement strand
TTGCAAAAAGGTAGCAGCTTCGGCCCTGGACATGGTCTCCCCCGGTAACACATTACCAAAGGTGTCCCCCGCAACTATACCCATTTCTGCTGCCATGTAGATAGCATCCCTGGCCCAAAAAGGAATTTTATCATCATCATTAAAGGGTGTAATAGTATTTTGCAGGGGGGCCAGCTTTTCAAAACCCAAGGCTTTGATTAAGGTGGTGATAGCCTCAGCCCTAGTCAAGGTACTATCCGGCGCAAAGCGTCCGGGGGCTACGCCGACCATTACGCCCGCATCGTTAATTTGCTTTATTTCTTTATAAAACTCATGTTGAACACCGACATCCGAAAATGGGGATTCCTCCTCCACTACTTCCTTATTACGGCTTTCAAAGGGATTAACTGCCTGTTGCTCCTGACCGGCCTTTAAAGACAATAAATCAGTTATATAAGACATGGAATAGGCATATTCGCCCCTAGTCATATCCAAGCGGGGCCCAAAATAATCCCCTTTAGGAGCAAATGCCTCTAAGCTTGCCAGCTCCAAAATAGGCTCCCTAGCCCAATGATCATCCAAGTCCCTAAAGAGAGGTACGGGCAATCTTCTTTGAGTCGGCATGGTAGCTAGCCTAGTAGTGCCGGAATCATATTTTCTGCCCCAGCTGTCCTGAACCAAACCGTTTTTATCAAATTCAGGCATATTTGAATTGTAGCGTAAAATAGCATCCTCTTGAATAGTTTCAATGTAACCGCCGCTGAAGCTAATAGGCGTGGGTTCATTAGGATGATAAGTTAAATCTCTGGTTTTATTAAAGGACAAATTAACCTGATAGGTTCCGGACCATTCTTGGGGTTGTTTTTCACCTTCAATTACAATATCGCCGACAAACCTAACTGTTCCGTCTATTCGCTGAGTTTCGGTACTGCCCCAAGCATGATTGTAGCCGACAGTATCACCCCAGACTTCTACAACCGCCTTCGTTCCATTCTTGCCCAAGGTATAGGTTTTGCGTCCCGTCCAAGTGCCGCTGAAATAATCTACTGCCGGCTGGGAATCCAGTAAAGCCGATCTGGAATATTGAAAATCAGAAAGGCTAAATTTCTCCTTACCCACCGTTACGGTTTCTGACAGCCGTTCCAGTTTAGTATTATAAATTGTTTGTCTACCATCCATTTTTTTTTCAGTCTCCGAGGTAAATGTTGCCGTGCGGTTCAGCTTTATATTTCCATCAGCACTTTCCAGCCTGTAAGTCAGACTTGTGGTGAGATTATTAGTTTTCCCTCTTCCACCGACACCTGCCTGTGTTACTGTCCCTTTTAAAAGCACCGGTTCACCTGTGAGAAAAATTACCTCATGGTATTCCTTTTCATTAAAAATACCCTCTTCAAAATGCAGCTCCGTAGCGGCAACCGGCAGAGTAATTAATAACGCAAACACAAATGTAAATATAGTTAAGGCAAAGCTCTTCTTCATAAATTACCCTCCCCTTATTGGATAAATAACAAGCAGGCCTCGAATTGATCATGAACCAGAAAAACCACTTGCCCGGGTTTGAGATCTCCAACCTTACTGAAGATATCCCCTTTATAAATCAAAGCATCCTGAATATCCAATTCCAGCGAATCGGGGTTTGATGTCCAGCGTTGGTAACCTTCGCTCCAATCCTGAACCCGATCAAGTTTTAAATAGTTTTCCTCCCTGTCCACTGCCGTTACCCTGGCCACACTGGTCTTTAAAAGGCCGGGATTCCACCAGCGTAAGGACATAGACAATACCTTGTGATTTAAATCGGCCACTAAAAAGGTCTCAAAACGCCGATATTCATCGCTCCAGCGGCTTTCCGCCAACTCATCGGGGCCGAGCCAACTGCCCTCCTGCCAAGCATCCCAAATCCTAGTGTTGTTATCAAAGGTAAAGGTCTCAGACCGGCGGCTAGGTAAATCCTTCCATTGATTAATAACCAATTCACTGCCACTCCGCAGTTCAAAAGAGCGCTGGGCAATCTTATCAATCGTCCCGATATAAATTTTATAGTGGGGCGGTACTCCCTCAAAATATTGCATCAGGGCGGCATTTTCTCCTTCTTTCGAGTGGACAGTTTCTAAAAAGACATGGTCCCCTTCTTTAAAGTCTTGAGGATCAACTAATTTGCCCTGTCTTAGGGCAATAGTGCCTTCATCCACTAAAAAACCGGCCTCTTGTTTTACTAACCCGAAACGATCCAACATCCAGGCGACTTGACCAATTAAACCATTATAGGGTCTGGCTTCTCCTCTGCGCACCAAGATCTTAGCAGCTACGGGACTCCCTTGAGTGCTGCTAATAGCTAGATAAACTTCATCTCCCAAATATCCCCTACGCAATTCTTCCAGGCTGATCCTTTGGTTTCCCAAATATATTTCTGTACTGAAATCCAAATCCATAACACCCAAGGTACCGATGGGGTACCATCTTCCGTAAAAATATTCCTGGGGATTCACCAAGCTGAGCCGACTACCCTCCGGGTAGACCGCATCAAGCTTTCCCTTAACTAAGGTATCCGCCAAACCTGCGTAAGGATCTAGTTCTAATTTGCTGACCTTACTATCGGTAATTTCCAAGCACACCCAATCGCCTGCTTTGAGGCTTGTCAACATTATGGGCTGACTACCTTTCCTTAACAAAGCATTTTCAGCCAGCAGATAGATTGTCTCCTGCCCATTTTCGGCTATGGTGAGATAATCCCCTGAGATATGTTTAATCCGCCCAATTTTGTTAGTTGTTTTGGAAGGTTGGTAACCTACAACAGGGGAGCCAAAGTTGCCGGCAATTTTGATTACCTGACCATTATCCACTTCCAGGCTTAGTTCTTGCCCTTTGATTAGATCCTGCAATTTTGCCGGGCGACCATCCATAACAACAGCAACCCGAGGGCTAATTAAATAATTTTGCTGTTGCTGATTATATGGGTCCTGAATCATAATAGTATTTTGTTCGAAGTTCAAATTTAACAGGTAACCTTCTTGCAAAGTTTTTTGGAGTGGCCTGGCTTCAGCAAAGACCACTTGGTTATTGGCATCTAAAACGAACTCTACCTGTTCACCCTGGGTTAGGGAATTTGCTCTTAACAAAGCACCATTTTTGAGTACGGGAAAACTATTTTGCTCTCTAAAGCTAATGACTGCCTGATCATTTCCCCCATCAACTCTTAAGATCAAATCAAACCACTGACCCTTTTGGGCTCCAAAGGACTCTACCCTACCCGACTTTTGAATAATAGTACCTTGAAGGTAGTTCCAACCTCTTTTATCAATGTTCTCTGTGCTAACTCTATCCAAAACTGCGGCCATTTCCGCCCGGGTAATCTCTGAGGCAGGCTTAAAGCTACCATCAGAAAACCCCACCATCCACCTTTTCTGCAACAAAGGTTCTATGGCGGATAAATATTCGGGGTTAAAATTTCTCCAGTCTTGGAAGCTGTAAACCAGCTGTTGATCAGTGCCATAAATAGCACTTAGCTGTAGGGCACGGGAAAGCCAAGCCGCCACTTCTTGTCTTTGAGCTCTTTTTCCGGCATTTTCCTCAATGTCAGCCCGTTCCTGGGGGGTAATAATACCTCCGGTAACTGCCACTTGCAAATAACCCAGCGCCCACAGGTTTTCTACAGTTTCGGGTTTGAGATTCTGTTGCAGAGCCAAAACCTCCGCCGTGGCTTGTGCTTCCTGATCATGACCTGCTATCCTGACAACCAAGGCAACAGCTTCTTCCTTGGTTAAGTTGTCCCCGGGACGAAACTTACCCTTTCCGTCTCCCCGCAGGATGTTTTGAGCCGCCATACGGTAAATATTGGTAGCTGCCCAGTGGTTTGTGAGATCGGAAAAATTAACTGCCCGAAAAATTTGGTCTGCGGAGGGGCTTTCTTCATATGTATAAAGCGTTGCTCCAAAAACCCCGGTGCCGGTAGTCATAATCAGGATCATAATCAGTATGATGTTGGCTGTAAGTAATTTTGCGATTTTCATTGATTGTCTCCTTTTTGAAGGCTGAGAACTAAAAGCTTAAGGCTATAAAACTAAAGGCTACAAATAAAATGCTTTATGCTTTTCTTAATGCTCTACCAATACAAACCTGCCTGTGTTGTTTATACCTATAAGCAGTTGAGGAGCCAGTACCATATGAGCAGCCCCTGTATTTACCCATTTATCCGCGGAGGGACTATAGGTAAAAAGTGAAATTTCTTTACCAGTCGTTAATGCCTGATTATATTTGAAAGTTAGGTTTACCTGCTGGTAAAAAACAGTTTGAGATGTTTTTTTTGTATCCTGTACAGACTGCCATTCAATACTGTAAACGGGACTTAGTATTCGGCTGCCCTTGGGCAAACCCTTTAAGGCTTTTTCTGCTTCCTGTTGTCCCAAATCCATGATGGTCAACTCTGCGTAGGCTTCACTTTGTCCCCACAAACCCGGAAGCAGGCTAATAGGAGGAACCGATATCTGCAAATCAGGCAACTCAATAGTCAGCGGCCAGTTCAACCCGGAAAGTGCATCCTGACTTATTCTCACAACCTTTTTTGCCGCCGACTGGTATTTGTCCGGAGTAAAATCGATTCGATATGCTGTAGATAATAAATTGTCCCGAGTTGCAATGGTAGCTGTGGCCTGCTCCTTATTTGCTTGTATTGCCACCTCTTTTGGTATTAAGTCTGCTTCCTTTTCCGAACCGGCACCTGTTCTGGTGTAGCTGTAATAGCTGAAGCCCGATACACCAAGTTCATTTATTGCCCTTATCTGAAAATAGTAGGATTGGTTTAAATCTAGCCCCGTGGCGTAATAAACGGTTTTAGCAGTCTCATCCAAAAAGATATATTTGCCGTTACGGCTATAACTAATCCAAATCTCATAGTAATTAGCAAATTCTGACGGCTCCCACTTCACTTCAATGGTGTCCCGGTCCCTTCTGACTGTATCAATCCAACCCGGGGTTTCCGGGGCAGTTCGGGGTTTAAAGTAGTAAAAGCCGTTTTCTATGATGACAAAACCACCATCGGGGTTTTTGACCTTGACTTCCTGCCAGCCCAAATCACCCGGTGGCGTAATGGCAAGA
>JBBAFB010000139.1:0-5099 GCA_041655595.1 Bacillota bacterium | reverse complement strand
CAAAGCGTGGAATACTACCTGCTCATCTACTCTGTTCAAAAACTCGGGACGGAAAGTCCTTTTTAAAGCATCCAAACAACTATCCTTCATTCTTTCATAGTCGGCTTCCCGGTCATCATCATTGGTAAAGCCTACCCGGCCGCCGCCCTGTAAAGGCAAGGTGCCCACATTGGAGGTCATGATGATTACCGTATTTCGAAAATCCACAGTCCTGCCCTGGCTGTCGGTTAAGCGCCCGTCTTCTAAAACCTGCAACAAAATATTGAAGACCTCGGGGTGAGCTTTTTCTATTTCGTCCAAAAGCACCACTGAATAGGGGCGGCGGCGAATCGCTTCTGTTAACTGCCCTGCTTCGTCATAACCTACATATCCGGGGGGTGCACCCACTAATCTGGAGACGGCGTGCTTCTCCATATATTCGGACATATCCAAACGCACCATGGCATCCTCATCATCAAATAAGGCTTCCGCCAACGCTTTGCTTAACTCAGTTTTTCCTACACCCGTGGGCCCCAGAAAAATGAAAGAACCCACCGGTCTTTTAGGATCCTTTAGACCTGCCCTTGCTCTCCTGACTGCACGGGAAATGGATTTTACCGCTTCATCCTGACCGATAACCCTTTTATGCAGTATTTCCTCCAATTTTAGCAGTCTTTCGGTTTCCGTTTCTTCTAACCTGGAGACGGGGACACCGGTCCAGCTTGACACTATTTTGGCGATATCTTCTTCGGTTACTACTGCATCGTCTTTACCTCTTTCACTATCCCAATCTTTTTTTGCTTGTTCCAACTGCTCCTTTAGCTTTTGTTCCTGATCCCTGTATTCCGCTGCTGTCTCGAATTCCTGAGCGTTAACTGCGGCCTCCTTTTCATTTTTGGCCTTTTCATATTGAGCTTCCAATTCTTTTATCTCATCGGGTGCAGTTTGCATATCCAAACGCACTCTGGAGGCAGCTTCATCAATCAAATCAATCGCTTTATCAGGCAGGAATCTTTCTGTAATATATCTTTCCGATAACTTTGCGGCCGCTATGATGGCTTCATCCGAAATTTTCACCCGATGGTGAGATTCGTAGCGGTCCCGCAGCCCTTTTAAGATTTCTATAGTTTCTTCTTCAGTAGGTGCCCCTACCTGAATGGGCTGAAAACGTCTTTCCAAGGCCGCATCCTTCTCTATATGCTTTCTGTATTCGTCAAGGGTAGTGGCCCCAATGGTTTGAATCTCCCCCCTGGAAAGGGCAGGTTTTAAAATGTTGGCAGCATCAATAGCCCCTTCCGCTGCTCCGGCACCGATTAAAGTGTGTAGTTCATCAATAAAGATAATCACATTGCCAGCTTCTATAATTTCGTCCATTACCTTGCGGAGGCGTTCCTCAAATTCCCCCCTGTACTTGGAACCGGCAACTAGGCTGGAAAGATCAAGGGTGACAACTCTCTTGGTTTTAAGAGTTTCCGGCACCTTGCCATCCGTAATTTTTTGGGCCAATCCCTCAGCTATAGCGGTTTTGCCCACCCCCGGTTCACCTATTAAAACCGGATTATTTTTGGTGCGGCGGCTGAGAACCTGAATTACTCTTTCAATTTCCTTATCTCTGCCAATAACCGGATCAAGGCGTCCCTCCTTAGCCATAATTGTCAGGTCGCGGCCAAAGCTGTCCAAGGTGGGAGTATTGCTACCGGTTGATCTTTTCTTGCCGGGAGGCGGAGTCGCGGTACCGCTTGGACCAGGTGCCCCAGGAGGGCCAAAAAACTGGGATAAATTAAAAGGTACTTGACCTTGACCTTCACTTTTACCCAGAAGCTCGTTAATTTGGGCCAAAATCATTTCCCCCGTCACACCTAAGCCAAGCAGTACCTGGGCCGCAACCCCTTCCCCCTCTTTAATTAATCCTAATAAAATATGCTCCGTCCCGATATAACCTACACCTTGGCTGCGGGCCTCTCCATAGGCCAAATCCAAAACCCTTTTTGCCCGAGGGGTTAACACCAAACCATCGGGAGCAGACTGATCTCCCTGACCAATTAAGTCTAAAACTTCTTTTTTAACCTTTTTAACATCAATATTTAAATTTGCCAAAGCCCGGGCAGCAACCCCCTGGTTTTCTGCAATTAAACCCAAAAGTAAGTGCTCTGTACCAATGGCCGGGTGCCCTAGTGACTTCATCTCTTTTTGAGCCAGCCTAATTACTTGTTGTGCCCTTTCAGTAAATCTTTCCCACATAAAATAACCTCCTTTAAACTTTTAATTTTTCCTTAATGATTTCTGCCCGCTTCAAATCCCTATCTCTGGCAGTCATTTCTTTGCCGGCTCTGCCTTGCAGAATGCCCGGCTGAATTAAAGCAATTAACTCGTTAAAAACACGATAATCAACATCGTTCACTATTTTTAAATCTATGCCCAAACGCAGGTCTGATAAAAGGTTAAGCGCCTCCTCAGAGCTTAAAATCCTGGCGTTGGAGAGAATTCCGTAAGCCCTCAGGGCTTGGTCTTCCATACGGTAGGTTAACTCCTCATTCAATAGATTCCTGGCCGCTTTTTCTCGATCAATCAGCTGCTGGGCTACCGCCACTAAATTATTAATTATTTCATTCTCGGTAAGACCCAGGGTTATTTGATTTGAAATTTGATAAAGATTGGATTGAACATCGGAGCCCTCACCATAAAAACCACGCACGGTCAGCCCTAGCTTGGTAAGGGAATTGAAAATCACCTTTTCTTGTCTTGCCATTACCAAAGCCGGCAGATGCAGCATCACCGATGCCCTCAGCCCGGTACCTAAATTAGTTGGGCAAGCTGTTAAATAGCCCCTGTTTTCATTAAAGGCAAAATCCAGTTTTTCTTCTAAAGCATCATCCAGTTTATTAGCCAATTCCCAAGCTGCTCCCAACTGGAAGGCAGGCAATAGAATCTGGATTCTTAAATGATCCTCCTCATTGATCATAATGCTAATGGACTCATCCCGATTTAAAACAACGGCCCCTTTACTCCTTTCAGCAAAATCTGGGCTGATTAAATGCTTCTCCACCAATATTTGTTTTTCCAAAGGACTCAGCTCTTCCAACTGCCAAACTGCTGTTTCACCAAATTGATCCGAAAATTGCCGGGTTGTGATTGCCTGACTCACCAGTTGAACAACCTCTTTTTCCTTGGCTTCGTCCAGCAGATGGGGAAAGGGTAGGTTTTGCAAATTTCTTGCTAAACGAATTCTACTGGTTAGGACTATATCATCCTGAGGACCTAAACCCTCCATCCACTTGCTTTTACTATTTTTAAAATCATGCTTTGCCACCTTGCCCACCTCCTATCCTTCCTTGTTTTCCAAAGCTTTAATCTGATCCCTGACCTTTGCCGCTTCCTCAAATTCCTCGCCGGCCACCAAAGCTGCTAATTGCTCTTTAAGCCGGAAAATTTCTTGTTTTAGCCTGATGTCCTTACCTGTCCGGTGAGGGACCTTGCCAATATGAGTTTCCCTGCCGTGAACTCCCTTAATAATCGGTGTTAAACTTTGACTAAAGGTGTCATAGCATTCTACACAACCCAGTTTTCCATACTGGGAAATTTCCCGGCTGGTGGTTCCGCATTTGGGACAAGCAAGGGTCTTTTGTATCACCGGACCATCCCCCGGAATAAAACCGGCTTGTTCAAATAGACTGCCTAAAAACTTGGGGAAAGAAAAGTTAGATTGCAGGAAGTTACCCATTTCCTGCTGATACTGCCTGGCGCATTCCTCACATAAGTGAACAGTGGTTTTATCATTGTTGATAATTTTAGTAATGTGCACATTGGCCTCATTTTGTTTGCAGTGGTCACATAACATTTTTATCACCTCGTAATTTTATTTAAATTCGTCTCTCAAAAAAGTTTGCAGCATGGCTTTTAAAATATTGGCCCTCACTAAATCGGGGTGAGGAAGGGCATTGCCCAAGGCCTGCTGGCCAATTACAGCTTTCATTAAAAGAACCTCTCTTTTAGTTAAAAAGCCTTCCTCTAATAAACGGATCAGAAGCCTCTCCCCACCATGAAAGGGGACCAAGGTTTCTTCCAAAAAATCTAGCAAACCTTCCAACAGTTCATTATCGCTCATTTCCACCCTGGTTATTCTTAAATAACCGCCGCCTCCCCGACGGCTTTCTATCAAGTAGCCTTGTTCCGGCCCAAAGCGGGTTGTCAGAACATAATTTATTTGGGATGGTGCACAAGCAAAGATTTGGGCTATTTCGCTTCTTTGAACTTCAATTACACTTCCTCCGCTGAGTTTTAACAGCTTTATTAAATAGGCCTCAATTTGGTCTGCAATACTCCTCATAAGCACCACCTACTGATCATCTTTTACCTTTTGACCTTAACTGACCTTAGTCCCATTATATAACATAATTTTTAAAATGCAATAGCTTTTTGAATATTTTTTTGTAAAGCCACAAGCCGCCTGCCGGTTGGTAGTGTATTCTATTTTGTAATCTTTCCTGATGGGCAAAAAACTACTCGATCAAAAAAATAACCCGGCATAAATGCCGGGTTGCCTTTTTAGTTTCCCAGGGGACGCATGGTAGGAAAGAGAATTACATCTCGAATGGAGGCTGTATCGGTAATCAACATCATCAAACGGTCAATTCCAATTCCCAGACCTCCCGCCGGGGGCATACCATATTCCAGAGCATGGATAAAGTCCTCATCCATGGGATGAGCTTCTTCGTCGCCGGCGGCCTTTTCTTTAAGCTGAGCCAAAAACCTTTCTTTTTGATCAATCGGATCATTTAATTCCGAGAAAGCATTGGCTAATTCCCTGCAAGCTATAAAAGCCTCAAAACGATATGTCAGGGCCGGGTTATCCTGTTTCTTTTTCGCCAAAGGTGAAATCTCAATGGGATAATCAAGGATAAAATGAGGTTGCATTAAATGCTGCTCCACATGTTCTTCGAACATTTCGCTTAGAATCCTACCCCAACTCACTTTTCCCTCGATTTTCAAATGATATTTATCAGCAATTTGACGGGCTTCTTCGTCGGTTTTAATTAAGCTGAAATCTTCCCCTGTCCATTTTTTTACTGCTTCTATCATCGTCAGCCTGGGCCAAGGCGGGGTTAAATCCAGCTCAACTC
>JBBAFB010000138.1:0-5117 GCA_041655595.1 Bacillota bacterium | reverse complement strand
ACCAAAGAAATTGTGAGAATGGCCAACATTGCATATCAGATGGTAATAGATGCTATGGAGAGCTTTGTTAAAAAGGATGAAGCAAAAGTGCAATTGGTATTAGATCAAGAAGATTTAGTTGATGATTTGGCCGATAAAATTACAACTTATTTGGCCCAATTGGCCCAAACAGAAATGACTTCCGCATTATCAAAAAAACATACCGGTCTTTTGCACTGCGTCACTGATATAGAAAGAATCGGTGATCATGCCGAAAATATAGTGGAAATGTCAATGGTTCGAATAGAGGAAAATCTACCCTTTAGTGAACAGGCCTTGGGGGAATTGGCTAGGTTTAATTATTTAGTTGAAAAAACCTATTTGCAAGCCATTAATGCCTTACAACATGACAATCATGATGAGGCCAGAAAAACACAAATGCTAGAGAAGCAAATTGATGTTTTAGAAAAAGAATTAAGAAGGAGCCATATCAGTAGATTAAATACGGGAAAATGCTTTCCCGGTTCCGGGGTTGTGTTTCTTGATATCATAAGTAACCTGGAGCGGGTTGGCGACCATGCTAATAATATAGCTGTTTCCGTTCTAGGAGAGCATTAAAACAATTAATTTCGTAAATTAATTAATAAAGGACTTATTTTCATAAATATAGAACTACATACTTGAGGTGAATAATATGTCCCGAAGAAAAACAAAAAAAGCGGCTAATATTTTAAAAAAACAGATTACAGGTGTTTTTGTGATGGCCTTGTCCTTTTTTTGTTTAGCCAGTTTTTATTTTAGCAATCAAAGTTCCCTTGAATCTCCTTTAGGTCCTATCGGTCAATTAATATCACTGATTTTTAGTAATTTAGTAGGGGATGGCAAATTTCTGCTGGCAATTTTGGGGCTTTTATGGGCTTTCCGTTTAATTTTTGCAAAACAAATACCCTTCGCTAATGCTAAAAACGGCGGAAGTATACTATTGTTTTTGGTAGTTATTATTTTTTTACATATTGATTACGCTACCGGATTGAACTGGTGGGATGCTATCGTTCAAGGTTTTCAAGGTGAGGGCGGGGGGGTATTAGGAGCTGTTTTTGCAGTCATTATTTCTTCGGCTTTCGGGCCGATAGGTTTGTATATAGTCTTGGTGACTCTGGCTATCATTGGCCTTCTAATGCTGGCCAGCGGCGTTAATCAACTTTACCCACGTCAAATATTTCGCGGGGCCAAGGTTTTTTTCAATTATTTAAGGAATCAGTTTGTTTCTTTTTTATTCGTGGCCGAAGAAGAAGTGCCTAATAAAAAACCAAGGAAAAAAACAAACAAAAAGAAGGAAGACTTTATCATTGTTGATAATATGGCTATTTTAGAATCCCAAGCTGATTTGATGGAGGCTAGCCTCAATGATTCACAGGTTATTCTTCAAGCGAAGCAAAAGAATGAAAGGGAAGGAAGGGTGCCAAGCGATACAGAAAATTTGGGTCCAATAAAAAAGGAAATTAAACCTACGATAACAACCAACTTTAGCCTGCCTCCCTTTAATTTATTGAAGCCCGCTTTAAAATTAAAAAACCCTAGAATGAACAAAGATATTACCGATAATGTACAAGTGCTTGAGGATACATTATTAAGCTTTGGGGTAAAGGGTAAAGTTACACAAGTCAGCTGTGGACCGGCTATTACCCGTTATGAATTGCAGCCTGCACAGGGCGTAAAAGTCAGTCGAATTGTCAATCTGGCAGATGATATTGCCTTAAGTTTGGCAGCGCCCCAGGTGCGGATTGAGGCTCCAATCCCAGGCAAGGCGGCAGTTGGCATCGAGGTTCCTAATAAAGAAATTTCGCTTGTTAGTTTTCGAGAAGTATTGGAAACGGAGGAGTTTTTAGAATCTGAATCGATTTTAACAGTAGCTTTCGGCAAGGATATTGCAGGTAAACCGGTGGTAGCTGATTTGACAAAAATGCCCCACCTATTAATAGCCGGCGCCACCGGTTCGGGCAAAAGTGTTTGTATGAATGCACTGATTTGCAGCTTGTTATTTAAAGGGAGGCCGGATCAGCTTAAAATTTTAATGATTGATCCTAAAAGGGTAGAGTTAAGCAATTATAATGGGGTCCCGCATTTAGTTGCTCCTGTAGTAACTGAACCGAAAAAAGCGGCAAGCGCACTGCGTTGGGCTGTAAGCGAAATGGAAAGAAGATATGAGCTGTTTGCCGCGGCCGGTGTAAGGGACATCACCCGCTATAATAAACGAAGAGAAAAACTTCCAAGTGGGGAGGAAGTGTGTCTGCCTTTTATTGTTATACTAGTAGATGAATTGGCGGATTTAATGATGGTCGCACCTGCAGATGTGGAGGATTCGATATGCCGCTTAGCACAAATGGCCAGGGCAGCAGGAATGCATTTGGTAGTGGCAACTCAGAGGCCGTCTGTGGATGTAATCACCGGTTTAATTAAAGCGAATATCCCCTCCAGAGTCGCCTTTTCGGTATCTTCCCAAACAGATTCCCGTACCATATTAGATATGGGGGGAGCGGAAAAATTGTTGGGTAGGGGAGATATGCTATTGTTTCCGGTGGGATTAAGCAAACCAATTCGGGTACAAGGAGTATTTGTGTCAGACAAAGAAGTAGAGTCAATAGTAACTTTTTTGAAGTCTCAGGCCTTGCCCGAATATAGCGAAGAAATAATCAACTTAAACGAATCCATGGTTCAGGAAACTGAAATAGAAGATGAATTATTGCCGGAGGCTGCTAAATTGGTAATAGAAGGCGGACAGGCATCCATATCCATGATTCAAAGGCGACTCAGAGTCGGTTATAATAGAGCTGCCAGATTAATGGATATGTTAGAAGCCAGAGGGGTAGTTGGAGGCTTTGAAGGCAGCAAACCCAGAACCATTTTAATGGGCTGGGATGAATTTAATAGAACTTTTTTTAACCAGTGATTTTCGAAATAACTGTAACTTGAAAAATATAAATTTGCCCGGGCTTACAATCTGGCTTCTTCAAGATAAAGGTAGTTGTTAAATGTGTATAAGGATATAACAATTGAAGAGTCAATAAAAATTGGGAATCCCATTTACGTTGATCTTAGATCACCCAGGGAATATGAGTTGGATACAATCCCAGGAGCAATAAATGTCCCCTTGTTTAATAATGAAGAACGCGAGGAAATTGGTATTATTTACATGGAGCAAGGGGTGCAGGCTGCCCGGCGCAGGGGACTAGATTTTGCCGCAATTAATTTGCCTGGGTTAATTGATAAATTGTCGGCTTTAAAAAGCAAGGGAACATTAGTGTTGTTTTGTTGGCGCGGAGGCGACAGAAGCCTGGCTGTGGCCAAGCTATTGGATATAATGCATATCCCCTGTTTTAGGTTGATACGGGGGTATCACGGTTATCGCCAGTATGTTCACAAACATTTATATAAACAATCACTGCCACAAAAATTTTTAGTGCTTCATGGTTTAACAGGGGTTGGTAAAACGGAAATTATTGAAAAAATTGACCTAGACGGCTTCCCTGTTTTGGATTTTGAGAGCTTGGCTAATCACAGAGGCTCCGTTTTTGGTGCAGTAGGTATGTTGCCCCAGCCTAGCCAAAAAAGATTTGAGAGTCTTATCTGGAATAAAATAAGCAAGCTGTCTACGGAAAAAACTATAATTGTAGAAGGTGAAAGCAAAAAGGTTGGTAAATTATATATACCTGATGCGGTTTTTCAAGGTATGATAAATGGGAATAATGTTTTTGTGCATAACAAACTGGAAAATAGAATTAACAGACTTATAAATATTTACACCGGTGACGGCAAAAAAGATATAGAAAGATTAGTGGAATCCTCATATTATCTTTCAAAAAAAATAGGGAAATCAAACCTTGAAAAGCTTCAAAAATTACTTCTTAATGGTGATCTGGAGCAATTTGTGGCCATCTTGTTGCAAAAATACTACGATGTTTTATACACTAGAAGCTTGGGATCTGTAGAGCAATATGATTTAATAGTGGATGCCGGTAACCTAGAAAACGCTGTCTGGCAGATAGAAAACCTTTATTATCAATTGGGCTAAAGTTGGGAGGCGATCCTGTGGGCGAAATCGGAGAAATTCTGAGGCAGGCAAGAGAAGAGCGGCAATTATCTTTAGCAGAAGTTGAAAGTAAAATTAAAATTCGAAAAAGGTATTTAGAGGCGTTGGAGAGAGGGAATTATACAGTTTTTCCGGGTAATGTTTATATGTTCGGATTCTTACGTAATTATGCTACTTTTTTAAATCTTGATGGTGAAGAGTTGGTCAGGAAATTAAAATCCGACTTGGGAGAAGAAAAAGAAGAAGTTGTCGCCCCGAAACAAAAAAAGGATTCATCCTACTATAACACAATAAACAAAAGTGATTTTAATTATACTAAATTACTAAAGTACCTGCTTATAATAGTAGTCTTGATTTTGGTGGGATTGTATTTCTTTTATTACTTTACAAATGAGCCAAATAATGAATTTGTTCCGCCAAAGGATGTACTGGAAGAAAATACAAAGGAAGTCGTACCGCCTACTGAACAAGAAATTGGTGAAACAGTGGAGCCGGGGGTTAAACAGGGCATTCACTTGCTTTTAAGAGTTTCTGAGGAACAAGGTGCAAGATGTTGGGTTGAAGTTAAAACTGACGGGGAATTAAGCTACAGTGGGACTATTGAACAAGGGGAAGAGATGCCCTTTCAAGGAAGGGAAAAAATAAATGTTAGACTGGGAAATGCCGGGGTTGTTACTTTAATATATAATGACGAAAATATTGGTCTTGCCGGTTCAATAGGTGAAGTTGTAGATTTAGAATTTCCTGAAGCTTAACCGCTGTTGAGTTCGTTCCAATTCTAATAGAGTATGAATTTCCTGGGGTGGATTTTTAATGAATTTAGCAAATAAATTAACCTTAGCCAGAATTCTGCTGGTCCCCATTTTTATGGTTTTTTTACTGACCAAAATACCTGGGGGAAGATTTATAGCAGCCGCTATTTTTATTATAGCCGCAAGCACTGATGGACTCGATGGCTACATAGCAAGAAAACGTAGGGAAGTAACAAAGTTTGGGAAGTTTATTGATCCCTTGGCGGATAAGCTATTGATAACAGCATCTTTGATTT
>JBBAFB010000137.1:0-5201 GCA_041655595.1 Bacillota bacterium | reverse complement strand
TGTGCTTTATACCAGGGCAGGAAAAGAAGTCTCCATCGCATCTACCAAGGCTTATTTAGCCCAGTTGGCAGTTCTTTATCTGTTGGGTATTCAAATTGCTATTGATAGGGGAAACTTGGGGATAGCCGGAGCCTTTAGATATTTGTCAAATTTAAGCAAAATGCCTGATTTGCTTAAACAAGTGCTGAAGGAAGAGGAAAGGTTGGCCTCTATAATAGCTGTTTTAAAAGAAAGTAAGAATGTTTTCTTTTTGGGAAGGGGCTTGGATGCTGCTTTGGCCATGGAGGGCTCACTCAAACTAAAGGAAACCTCCTATATCCATGCCGAAGCTTATCCTGCCGGGGAGTTCAGGCATGGGCCCGTTGCTTTGATAGAGGTGGATAGTCCTGTTATCGTTTTAGCTACCCAGCCTAATTTTGTCAGAGAAACAGCAGATGTTATTTTAGAGTTGCGTTCCCGTGGTGCCATGGTTATGGGGATAACCATGGATTCCGGCGAGGTTTTAAATGGTTTATGTTACGCGAAATTAAATCTGCCGTCTATTCTGCCGGAGTTCACGCCGTTACTGGGTGCTGCCCCGCTTCAATTATTGGCTTATAAGACTGCCTTAGCTAAGGGTAATGATGTTGATACACCCAGAAACCTTGTTAAAAGTGTTAAGGATCTAAACGGAGCAGTTTAACTGTTTTACATGTTCATCGTGGCATTTTGGCAATGACAATTGTTTTGGTTTAGTTCGCTATTTTGGATTAATTCGATCAGGAATTCAGTCAGTATCTTTTTGTTTTCCTCCACAGCGCCAAGGATTTCCTTTTTTTGATGGTCGTGAGCGATTCCGGTAGCCCAATTGGTGATTATGCCGATTCCGGCGTAGCAAAGCCCTAATTCCTTGGCCAGAATTACTTCGGGAATGCCTGTCATTCCCACTAAATCCGCACCCCATTGACGGTAGGCGGAAATTTCGGCAGCAGTTTCGAAACGAGGTCCCTCTGTGCCGATGTAAATACCTGTGTGGAATTGCAGGCCCTTTGCTTTGCCCTGTTCCGCAATTAGACGTCTTAATTCGAAGCAGTAGGGGTCTGTCATGCTGGTATGGATAACGCCGGTCTGTCCGTCAAAAAAAGTAGCGGGTCTGTTTTTGGTGGCATCAATAAAATCAGTAAAAAGGGTCAGTTCACCCGGTTTTTGTCGGGGATTCAATGAGCCCACCGCATTGATGGCAAAGACATGGGTGACACCCAGCTCTTTCAAAGCCCAAATATTGGCCCGATAATTGATTTTATGGGGGGGCAATTTGTGGTTGGCACCGTGGCGGGCTAGAAAAGCAAGTTCCTTTTGATTTTCCGCAAGTGTTAAAGAGTTGACAACTACCTCCCCATAGGGAGTTATGATTTTTGCGGGCAAAAAACCTGCGCCAATCTTATAAATGCCCGTCCCACCGATGATAGCTGCTTTCATAATTAAATTCCCCTTTAAATTTTTCCATCTTGCTTGTTTTGTCACGGCTGGCCAATTGTCGAGTCGCTATTCCGTAGCGAAATTATCAAAATAGCCTTGAACAAGGACAATGGGAGTCCCCTTGTCTCCGCTACCGCTGGTTAGGTCACAAAGGCTGCCCAAAAGATCCGTAATTTTTCTGGGGGTTGTACCCATGGATTGTCCCGATTTTTCTTTCTCTTTAATAAGTTTTTGAATTTCCTTTTTCATTTCCGAGGAATCTAAATCCTTCAAATCATTATCTGCAATGTATTTTAATTTAACTTCACTGGGGGTTCCTTCAAGTCCCGGCGTAAAACCGGGAGATACTACAGGATCCGCCAGTTCCCAAATCTTCCCCATGGGGTCTTTGAAAGCCCCGTCTCCATAGATCATTACCTCAACATTTTTGCCTGTCTGTTCTTTAAAAGCGGCCTGTATGGCCAGGACAGCCTCCAGAGAGTTTCTGGGGAAAAGTTTGATTGAGCTTTCCGTGGCAGAATTAGATCCTAAAAGACCGAACTCTGGGTTGTAGCCGCTACCGTTGATAGATTGGGTCAGTAGCTCATCTAACCCGTAGACTATTTCCGCCCCTGCCTCTTTTAAGATTCTTTTTGTCCTTTGGCGTTCGTGTACATTGGCCACCAGCACATTTTTAGTAAACTTTAAAGCTACCTTTGGGTCATTAGCAAGAAAAATTTCCATCTCCGCATTTCCCGCCAGCTCTTTATACATTTGAATATAATCAACGCCGGTAAAAGGGTGAAGTACCTTATCCCCAAAGAGTGCACGGTACTTGTCCTCGCTTAAAACATCCAGGTAAGGGTTGAGTTCCAATTTTTCCATCATGTCCAAATCCATTATGCAGTTGCCGACTTCATCTGAGGGGTAATTTAAGAGCAAATAAATTTTTTTGCAAGCTTTAGCAATTCCTTTCAGGATAAGAGAAAAACGGTTTCTACTCAGGATGGGAAAGACTACGGCTATTTCATCTGAATATTTTTCCTTGATGGCAGTTGCAATATTATCGGTGCTAGCATAGTTGCCCTGTGCCCTGGCTAAAAGGGATTCCGTGACACCAATAACATCTTGGTGATGAAGGGAAAAGCCTTCGATTTCCATTGCTTTTAAAACCGATTCCGTAACTATACGAACTAAGTCGTCACCTTCCTTCACAATGGGGGCCCTAATCCCTCTGACAGTTGTGCCTACCGTTCTGCCCATTCTAATTCCTCCTTGGAAACTAATAAAGCCTAAGATCTTATCAGTTCTGTATCTTTATTAAAAGTAAAATTTACCCCTTAAGCCATTAATCATTATAACATTAAGGTCTGAAGTTTACTACACTGACAGTTTTATAAAAAGAGGCTTCTGTTACTGTTTCTTATTGGTTTTTTACCATCTTTTTGATAATCTCATAATTCCTTTGAGCCCGGGTTTCAACCGCCGCGTAGACTACCGGTACTACAATGAGTGTCAATATGGTGGATACCAACAGCCCCCCAAACAGTGAAATGGCCATGGGAGCGAATAAACTGTCTCCCCCGAGGATTAAAGGTGTTAGGGCCACAATGGTAGTAACCGTGGTAAGAATAATAGGTCTAAACCTTTTTTCTGCCGCCGTCTTACAAGCAATCTCCAAGGGTACACCCTTGCTCCTTTCGGTATTAATGTAATCCAACAGCACAATTGCATTATTAACCACTATACCCATTAAGCTCACCATTCCTAAAACACTGGTAAAGGAAAGAGGCATCCTGGTCACAAAAAGAGCCCAAATAGCACCAATGAAGGATAGGGGTATGGCTATTAAAATTACAAAGGGCTTGGCAAAATCCTTAAATTCAAACAGCAGGACTAAAAAAATCACAAAACCTGCAAAGATAGCCAAGATTCCTATATCCCCAAAGTACTGGATGATTTTTGCTTTTTCCCCATCAAGACTTACGGTGATTCCCTCCAGATCAAGATTCTCCAACTTGCTGCAAAGCTCTTGTTCTATCTTGGCAGGGCTGTAGCCCGATTTGACATCACTGAAAACAGTTATTTCCCTTTCCCTTTCGTGTCTTTTGATGATGGGTATGCTGCTTTTGAGCCCTACCTCCGCAATTTCTTTTAAAATAACCTTATGACCTGCAAAGCCGGAGCTAATACCCAGGTTTTCGAGGTCCTCTTTACTATAAATATTGCCTTTGACAATGATATCATACTCATTGTTGGCTTTTCTGAATACGGAGGCCCGGTTTCCGCTGAGGGCGGTATTAACATCCCTTTGCACATCGTACTTAGTGATTCCATAATGGATGGCTTTATCCACATCTATTTTTACCAGGTATTCGTAAGCTTTTTTACTAAAATCATTGCCTACATTAATAGCGCCGTTAATTTCGGCTAGCTGATTTTCTACTTGAATGGCTGCAAGCTCCAAATAATCCATATCCTCCCCGGTCAACCTAATACGAATTGGGTTGCCGATGGGTTCACCTTGTTCCAGTTGCTTAACCGTAGCAGTTCCGCCGGATATTTCAGCATCTATTATCCCTTGTAAATAATCCAGCAGCTGGGTGTTAGTTTTAAAGCGTTTCCCTTCTTTTAAATTTACTCTGCACATAATTTGCCCGAAATCGGGGGAAGGGGTGTAGAGAGGTAGGGTAGCGAAAAATTTAGGCAAACTATTTCCGATTGCTTCGGTATAGCTAAGTATTTCCGGTTCCTTTTGCAATAAAAGGGCAATTTCACTGGAGAGGTTTTCAGTTTTATCCAAATCGTTATTTTGCTCAGTCTTTATATCAATATAGAGGATATTGTTGTCGGCTTTAGGAAAAAACTGTAGCCCCATTTTAGTAGCCAACAAAATGCTAATCAATAAAAAAATGGATGGCAAAATGATGGTAAGCCTTTTAGCATCCATGGCCTTAGTTAATGAGTTAGCAAAAAAGGAGCGCAGGGAAGTCAAACGCTCTTTGGCAGGGCTTTTTTTAAAAAAAACATAGGCCAGTGAGGGAGTAATAAATAGGGCAACCAGGTAAGAGAAGGTTAAGGATAAAATCACTATCTGAGGCAGACTGCTTACGTATTCTCCCGCCACCCCGGGCAATAAAAGCAAGGGAATAAAGGCCCCCACAGTAGTGAGGGTGGAGGACAGAACAGGCAGGGCCACTTCTCGCACACCCTCCACACAGGCCGCAACCTTTTCTTGCTCATTATCAATTCTCACTTGAATAGCATCGCTGATGACAATTGCGTTGTCAACTAGCATGCCAAGGGCAATTATTAAAGCAGCGATGGAAATTTGGTGAATTTTGATGCCCAGCACATACATAGCAGCAAAAGTAATCAAGATTGTCAAAGGAATTACCGTGGAAACAACAATGGCATTTCTGACACCCATGCCCCAAAAAATAACTAAAATTACAAACAGCATTCCCTCAATAAGATTTAAGATGAAGTTATTAATAGAATACTTTACATCCTTTGGTTGATACAATACTTCATCGAAGACAATATCCTGGGGCAAATTTGCTTTATAATTCCGGATAGTTTTTTCAACTTCCTTACCCGTAATTAAAATGTTTTCATTATCCTTAAAGTAGCCTGTCAGCAGAACTGCATTATTTCCATTTTGTTTGATTTTATAATTTGAATCTTCGTAATCAAAATAAATATTGGCTAAATCTTTTAGGCGTATGGCGACCCCGGCAGCAGGTGATACATCTAGAACCGTG
>JBBAFB010000136.1:0-5221 GCA_041655595.1 Bacillota bacterium | reverse complement strand
GCAATTGTTATAGCACCTGCAGTTTATTATCATTTGTCAAGGACGGTAAATTAGTCAAGGTAGAAGGGGATACAAAGCACGGCTTTAGTATGGGCCGCCTTTGTTCCAAAAGCTATGCTTCAACCCAATATGTCTACAATTCCGACAGACTTCGTTATCCGTTAAGGCAAAATCCAAGGGGTTCCGGGCGTTTTGAAAGAATTGATTGGGAGACTGCTTTAAGTATTATTGCTGAAAAAATACTGGAATTAAATGCTCGCTACGGGTCTAATTTGGCCGTTGGTTATAACAAATTTTCAGGCAATTTGGGGCTTTTGCATTATGCCACCGAAGGCTTCTTTGAAGGTTTAGGACCTCATACCCGCTCATCCGGTGATTTATGCCAAGCGGCAGGCCATGATGCCCAGCTTTATGATTTTGGCCGACTGAAAATGCCGGATCCAGAATACATGGCTAAATCGAAAGGGATTGTGCTTTGGGGGAGCAATTCTGCGGTGACCGCCGTTCAACAGTGGTTTTTTATAAATCGGGCAAGGGAGCAAGGTGGTAAATTGGTAGTAATTGATCCGGTTTTTACCCCCACCGCGGCCCAAGGTGATTTATACATTCAAATTACTCCCGGGACCGATGGTCTATTGGCTTTGGGAATCTGCAAATTACTGCTGGAGGGAGATGCAGTCCCCCGGGATTTTTTAAAAGACAAAACAGTGGGTTTTGATCAATTTAAAGATTATTTAGCTAAGGAAATTACTTTGGATAAGGTGAGCCGTTTAACCGGAGTTTCCATGGAGGCCATCAGTGAATTGGCTGAAATTTATAAATTGCAGCCGGTGGCAACCTGGGTTGGTTTTGGAATGCAAAGGCATATCAATGGGGGCCAAAATGCCAGGGCCATTAATGCCTTAGCCGCCGTCTCAGGGCAAATAGGTCTTGCCGGCGGCGGAGTTTATTATATATATAATAAGGATTGCTTCCCCATAAACATTAAAAAAATTCCCAAGGGTTTGCGGCCAACCGGGGAAGGGGAAAGCAGGGAGTTGGATATTGCCAACTTTCCCCATCAAGCCTTGCAGCTTAAGGACCCCCCTCTTAAGGCGTTATGGGTTGCTAGTCGCAATCCTTTAAGTCAGGATCCCCAGCCCAAGTACTGGCATGAGCTTTTCCAAAGGTTGGAGTTAATAGTTACCGTAGATTTATTTATGACCGAAATGGCGATTCATTCCGATATTGTGCTACCGGCGGCCAGCTACTTTGAGGATGAGGACCTGAACTTTAGCTATTGGCACAATTGGGTTACCTATAATGAAAGGGCAATCCCACCTTATTACGAGGCCAAAAGCGATTTGCAAATAGCCAGGTTGCTGACAGCAAAATTAAATCAGCTCTCTCCCGGTTTTTCTACTTTTCCTGCTGAATTAACAGGCTCCGATTGGATTGAAAAGGAATTTAATCAAGAGCTGAATGATTTATTGGGGATAAAGCATTGGCAGGAACTGCTTAAGGGCCCTAAAAAATTAGCCTTGGAGCCGGTTCCCTGGAAAAATGGCGTTTTTGCCACTCCTTCAGGTAAATATGAGTTTTACTCTGCTTTGGCTCTTAAAAAGGGCTTGCCTGCCCTGCCGGAATATGCAGCTGCCTGCAATCCAACTCCCAGTTACCCCTTGCAATTATTAACTACCAGGGAACTCAATAAGCTTCACTCCCAGTACGGGGAACTGCCCTGGCTGGCCGAGCGGGATGAATTAGATTTGGTCTATGTCAACCCGGAGGATGCAGCGGAAAGAAGGTTAGCGGAAGGGGATATGGTAAAAATATTTAATCATTTGGGGCTGCTACTGCTGAAGGTTTCCGTTAAACCCGGGCTTCCCAAAGGGGTGGTAACCTTATCCAGAATTCAAGAAGGAATATCATTTAATGAATTAATCGATGCTAGATCAGCGGATATGGGTAGTTTTAATGCAGGTTTTGATGGAAACGCTTTTTATAGTGCTTATGTGCAATTGACCAAATATCAAGGTGGGGAACAAAATGATTAAGCAATTGGGCTTTGTTTTTCATGGGGATCGCTGTATCGGCTGTAGAAGCTGCGAGCTGGCCTGTCGTAATGAGCATTATGCTCAAGGGGGTCCGCAATTTCGCCGCATAACGGAACTAAAGGACGGCAGTTTTTTGTCCTTTTCATGCAACCATTGTGATAGCCCGGAATGTTTTCGGGTCTGTCATAATAAAGCTTTTACAAAAAGAAAGGATGGAATAGTGCAGATCAACCCTCACCTTTGCGACGGTTGTCGTGAGTGTATCAAGGCTTGCCCCTATGGTGCGCCCCAGTATGATCTTTATAAAAACAAGGTAGACAAATGTGATTTATGCCTACCTCGTTTGCAAAAAGGATTACTGCCTGCTTGTGTTACTGCTTGCCATACCGGTGCTTTGGAGTTTGCCGATTTAGATCAAATAAAGGTGGCCGGCCTGCAAAAACAGATTAAAGGTTTTCCCGATATTCGCTTAACCAGGCCCTCCATCCGCTTTACCCCGGTTAGTACTCGTAAAAGATATTGGCAGAAATAAAATATAAAATGATTTAGCGGCTCCCATGCTTTGGTTCAGCGGTTTTTAGCTGAACCTTTTTTAATTGTACTTCGATCTCCGCTATTTTTTTTTGGTGGGCCCCTTGGAAGCTTGTTTTAGATAATAGTTCCTGCCAGGCTAAACCCTGTTTGATGTAAAGCTGGTTTTCCTTCCTGTTCATTAATTAACTACCTCCTTTCCCCTATTATTGCCAATTAAATAGGTTTTTTAGACGGCTGCTGCTCAATTTTTAGAGTCTGCTAAAATCCCGGCAGGTATAAGAGTCGGAATATTTAGGCATAATAGGGAGGATTTTAATATAATTTTTGGAGTGTGAAAAATGAATTTTCTAAAAGGGAAGAGTTTTCTCCCTTCACAGTTAGCGGTCAAATCGCTTTTGATTTTAATCCTGAGCTGTGGCTTTTTATTTGGGGGAATGGCTTTAGCCTTTAAAACAGTAACGGTTACCGAACAAGGGAAAAGTGAAACCGCCTTAGTCTTGGGATTTAAGGTGGAAAATGCCCTTCAGCAGTTGGGAATAGTCTATTTTCCTGAGGACTTAATTATTCCGGCTCCCCAGGAGTTTTTGAAAAATGGAATGGAGATTGAAATTACCAGGGCGGAGCAAGTCTTCATAGAGGCCGACAATGAGATTATAGTAGCCCGATCCATTAATACAGAGCCGGAAAGCTTGTTGGCGGAAGCAAAGATCCAAGTGGGCGATTTGGATTTAATGCTGACAGGCTACACGCTGGCCGGTTTTAAAACCATTAAAGTAGTAAGAATAACTGAAAAAGTAGTGGAGGAACAAGTTGCTATCCCGTTTACCACCTTTAGACAGCCGGATCACAAGCTGCGGAGAGGCGAGCAAAAGTTGTTACAGTCCGGGCAAGACGGCCTTAGATTGAACGAAATTAAAGTTACTTTGGCAGATGGGGAAGAACTGGAAAGGGAAATAATTAATAGTGAGGTTTTAGCAGCACCTGTTCGCCAAGTGATTGCCTATGGTATTAATGAAGGCTCGGCACCTGCTTCCAGAAGTCTTCAGCACAATGTGAAAGAAATCAGAACTATGGAAGCTACAGCCTATACTCATACTGGGAACAGGACGGCTACCGGCATCTACCCCTATGTAGGTGTTGTAGCTGTTGATCCCCGGGTAATACCTCTGGGCAGCAAATTATATGTGGAGGGCTACGGCTATGCGGAAGCCCAAGATACCGGGGGCGCAATTAAGGGAGATAGGATTGATATTTTTCTGGATACCGAAATAGAATGTATTAATTGGGGCAGAAGGGTAGTAGAAGTGCACTTTCTAGAATAGCTTAAGATATAGGTAATTTTTGTTAAAGGGTTTTTGAAGCTGATGTAGAATACAATCCAAGCTGACTAACAACAAGGTATTAAAGCCATGTTTTTGATGGCGGAAATGGGAGGTATGGCATGGAAGACGGTATAAATGTGCGCCAGAAGCCTGCAGCTACAGGGCTAAGGAATTTTAGCTGGATAGTAGTAGGGTTGTTGGTAGTTTCATTTGCTATCACCGGCTATGCATGGGTTAGAAAAGATGTAAACCTGGTTGTTGGTGAAGAAACAAAAAGAATTGTCACCTTTGCGGAAAGCGTGGGACAATTACTGGTGGATGAGGGAATTAGGTTAGAAGTGCACGATCAAGTAGAACCTGCAGTAACGGCACCACTTAAAAAAGGGATGACCATAATAGTTAAAAAGTCCTTTCCCTTAACGGTGCGGGTGGATAACTCAACTTTAGAGCTGGAGACTGTTTTAAAAACAGTTAGGGAGATATTGCATGAATTAGAAATAGAGTTGGGTCCGGAGGACCGGGTTAATTATCCTTTGGGCGAAATGATTAGATCAGAAACAGAAATTGTAGTTACTAGGGTGAAAACGGAAATTGTACGGGAAGATGAGGAAATGCCCTTTCGGGTAGTCAGGCAGCAGGAGGATTCCTTGGAAAGGGGTTTTTCCAAGGTAGTTCAAAAAGGTGAGCGGGGTGTTCAGGAAAACACCTTTTTGGTCACTTATGAAGATGGTCAAGAAACCAAAAAAGAGTTAGTCAGCAAAAGAATTATTAAATATCCTGTCACGGAGGAGGTCAGGGTTGGGGCTCTCCAAGTAGTTTCCAGAGGAGGAACCGACTATCATTTCCGTGAAGCGAAGAAGGTGGAGGCTACGGCCTATACTCACACCGGCAATCGCACAAAAACAGGGACTTGGCCCCAAGTAGGCACCATTGCGGTAGATCCCAAGGTAATACCGTTGGGCACTAAGCTGTATGTGGAGGGCTATGGAGTTGGAAAGGCGGAAGACATAGGCGGCGCTATTAAAGGAAATCGGATTGATGTTTTTTTGGATACCGAAAAGGAATGCGTCATCTGGGGCCGAAAAAATCTAAAGGTGTATATTTTAGAGTAAAAAAAGACCGGGAGACCGGTCTTTTTTTGCAAGAGGCAGGATTTTGCACTAACATTATGGTTACGTGTGGGTAGTAGGGGATGGGCTTGCCCTGCTCCTATAGGCTGGATGTGGTCTAATATTAGTCAAACATGGTCTAACAGTAGTCTAACATGGTCTAGTATGGTCTAGTAGTTGCTTGCATGTGATTCTGCATGAGACCCTTCACTGCGTTCAG
>JBBAFB010000135.1:0-5381 GCA_041655595.1 Bacillota bacterium | reverse complement strand
TGGACAGGGTAGGGTGCGAAAGACCAGAAAAATTACTGTGACGATTCCAGCAGGAGTTGATACGGGCTCACGGTTGAGGGTGGCCGGTGAGGGTGAAGCAGGACTTTTAGGTGGCCCTCCGGGGGATCTATATGTGGTCATCAGGGTAAGGCCACACAAGGTTTTTAAAAGGAAAAACCAAGACATCTTTTTGGAAATACCGATCACCATGGTACAGGCTGCCCTTGGTGCGGAAGTAGAGGTGCCCACCTTAGACGGCAAGGATACCATCAACGTTGCTGAGGGCACTCAAAGCGGTGCGGTTTTTACTTTAAAAGGCAAAGGAATTCCTTTTTTGCAGGGTTCGGGCAAAGGTGATCAGCATGTTACCGTGCAAGTTATAACCCCTACAAATTTGAATGAGGAACAAAAAGCCTTACTGAAAAGTTTTGGCGATACCCTGGGCAATACAAATTTTCAGATCAAGGATAAAAGTTTTTTCGAAAGAGTTAAGGATGTTTTTAGGGGTTAGGATGTTACCCTGAAAGGAGTGCTCAGATGGCTGGTTGGCAAGAAATTTCCGTTGAAACAACTGAAGAAGCTGCTGAAGCAGTGGCCAATCTTTTTTATGAGACCGGTGCCCAAGGGGTGGTGGTGGAGGATCCCAGAGTAGTTGCCGGATATTTAGAAAGGGGCCTTTGGGATGCCCATGAGTTACCTTCCGAACTGTTGGAAGCAGAAAATATCATTATCAAGGGTTATTTACCGGTTGAAGACAATCTGGAGGAGCGATTAAAAATATTTGAGCAAAGGCTTTCAGGTTTGGAAAAATATTTTGTTTCCTGGTTGGCCAAGGTATCTTATGCAGAAATTGCTGAGGCGGATTGGTCTACCGCTTGGAAATCCTATTATAAGCCTGAAAAAATTGGAGATCAGATTGTGGTTAGTCCTTCTTGGGAAGAATATCTGCCCGAGCAAGAGGAGCTGGTTGTTCGGTTGGATCCGGGGATGGCCTTTGGTACGGGAAATCATCCTACCACTGCCATGATGATCAGGGCCATTGAAAAATATTTGCAGCCGGGTGACAATATAATTGATGTTGGTTCAGGCTCAGGTATTTTAGCAATAGTGGGGGCCAGGCTAAAAGCCGGTTCGGTGCTGGCCCTGGATAACGATACTCTTGCCGTTAAAATTGCTCAGCAAAATGTGGAGTTAAATGGGGTTTCTGAGCAAGTTACTGTCAAGTATAATGATTTATTAACGGGAATAGAGGGAAACTATCAATTAATAATCGCTAATATAACTGCCGACCCCATTTTAAGGATGGCTAACGAGGCTTATAAAAGACTAAACTCTAAAGGCCTGTTGTTAACATCAGGTATTATCAGCGACCGCCGTTTGGAGGTGGAGTCTGCCTTGGTTGGTCTGGGCTTTGATATTTTAGAAACCCAACAAGAAGGGGAATGGGTTTCCATAGTAGCGAGGAAGGAATAAGCAGTGGCACATCATTTTATTGTTAACACGAAACAAATAAGGGGTAATAAGGTAACAATAATTGGTGAGGATTTTACACATCTGACTCGAGTATTGCGCTTAAAATGCGGGGATAAAATTACCGTTGCCGATGGTAGCGGTAATTTATATTTTTGTCTGCTGGAAGAAATCTATCAAAAGGAAGCTGTGGGGAGAATTGTTGAGACCACCTCGGATAAAACGGAGCCGCCTTTAGAGCTTGTTTTAATTCAGGGACTCCCCAAAGGTGATAAACTGGAGTTTATCATTCAAAAGGCTACCGAGTTGGGAGTGGCGGGTATTGTCCCCGTGGCTATGCACCGATCCGTAGTACAATTGTCTAAAGCTAAGGCTACGGATAGAAACATTCGCTGGCAAAAGATAGCTCAAGAGGCCGCAAAGCAATGCAGGCGAAGTTGGATTCCTCAAGTTGAATATTCACCGACCTTTGAGGAGGCCTTGGATAAGGTAGACAAGGACGCTTTAATTTTACTTCCCTGGGAAGGGGAAAGGACGGAAGGAATTAAAGAGGTTTTAAACAAAGCAAGGAATAGCAAGGAGAGGCAAATCGTCTTGCTCATTGGCCCCGAGGGAGGTTTCGAAGATCAGGAAGTGGAGCTGGCAAGAAGATACGGAGCCATTTCCCTTTCCTTGGGACCTAGAATTTTAAGGGTGGAAACGGCCGCTATAGTGGCTATTACTATGGTTATGTATGAACTGGGGGATTTAGGAGGGGTCAGCGTTGACAAATAAAAGAGTCGCCTTTCACACTCTGGGCTGCAAGGTTAATCAAAGTGAAGCGGAAGCGATGCAATCTCTTTTTCGTAAAGCCGGTTACTCAGTAGTGGATTTTGAAGCAGAAGCGAATGTTTATGTAATCCATACCTGCACGGTTACCCACTCAGGGGATCGGAAGTCAAGGCAGATGATTCGTAAAGCCATTAAGAACAACAAAGATGCCATTGTTGTGGTTACAGGCTGTTATGCCCAAATAGCCCCGGGGGATGTCCTGAAGATTCCGGGGGTAGATTTGGTGATAGGAACCCAGTATCGAGGCCAGATTGTGGATTTGGTCAGCCAAGTGGGAAAGGACCGGCAACCTATCAACAAGGTGCAGGATATTTTAAGAACTAAGGTTTTCGAGGAGCTCATCTTGGAGGAAACCGGTAGGGTGCGCGGTTTCATCAAGATACAAGAGGGTTGCCAAAATTTTTGCACCTATTGCATTATTCCTTTTGCCAGGGGACCAGTTAGGAGTAGGCAACCGGAAAACATAATACAGGAAGCAAATAGGCTGGTGGGGTTAGGTTATCAGGAGCTGGTCTTAACGGGAATCTGCACCGGAGCCTATGGACAAGATTTACAGGAGGGGATAAATCTTAATTGGCTTCTCAAAGAGCTGACGGCCGTACCCGGCTTGTTGAGGGTCAGAATCAGTTCTTTAGACCCCAATGATTTTACTCCCGCCCTGGTAGAAACGTTGACCTCGTATGAGTTGTTTTGCCCTCATTTGCATATTTCCCTTCAAAGCGGCAGCCAAAGTGTTTTGCAGCGAATGAGAAGGAAATACTCTACCCCCCAGTTTGCGGATTTGGTTGGAAAGCTAAGGGAAAAAAGACCCGGAATAGCTATAACTACAGATATTATGGTGGGTTTCCCCGGCGAGACGGCAGAAGAACACCGGGCCTCTTTGGATTTTGTTAAGGAACTGGAATTGGCTGATTTACATGTCTTTAAATATTCCCCCAGGCAGGGTACCAAGGCGGCCGGTTTCCCTGATCAGGTTGACGCAAAAACCAAAGACATCAGAAGCGCTCAATTTATAGATCTGGGTAAAATCTTGGCGAAAAATTATGCTGACAAATTTTTAAATAAAACGGTTGCTGTTTTGGTAGAGACAGATTTAGGCAATAATATTTGGGAGGGTCACACTGATAATTATCTTAAGGTACGGTTTACCGGGAAGGGAGAACTAAGGAACAGATTACTTCCCATCGTTTTAAGGGAGTTAAAGGATGGCTATTTAATCGGTGAGGCTACATCGCTGTAAATTTACTAATTTAAAGAAGGTTTTTTGCCGGGTTTTGACGAAATATTTATATTGAGATGTTTTTAAAAGGAGGCGGCTTGGGATGAATGACTGTATTTTTTGTAAAATTGTCAAAAAAGAATTACCCAGCGAGATAGTCTATGAAGATCAGGAAATAATGGCCTTTAAAGATATTAACCCTGTCACACCGGTACACATTTTAATTATTCCTAAAAAGCATATTTCCGATCTGACAGCCATTACAGCAGAAGATGTGGAGTTAATCGGAAAAATACATTTAGTAGCTAACCAAATTGCCAAAGATTTTGATTTAGATCAAAAAGGTTTCCGCTTGGTTAATAACTGCAAGGAAGACGGGGGCCAGGTAGTATTCCACTTGCACTATCATTTACTGGGAGGGCGCAAATTGGGGGTAAGACTCTAGTCTTGACGCTCATCAACCAATGTTGTATAATTTAATATGTACGATTTTAAGCATATTTTGCGAAATCTAGTAGTAAACACTTTTTGAAAGTGTTTGTTTCTTTCTAGATGGTTAGTAGTGGAGGGGAGGGAAAATAGAGCTGTGAGTGAAGTACGGATCGGCAAAAATGAAACCCTAGACGCCGCTCTACGCCGTTTTAAGCGCTCTTGTCAAAGGGCGGGCGTTTTGTCTGAGGCGAGAAGGCGTGAACACTACGAGAAACCTAGTGTTAAAAAGAAAAAGAAATCAGAAGCCGCTCGCAAGCGTCGCTTTAAATAACTGTGCTACATTGTTGGTTATTTACGGCAGCAATAACAAAGTTTATTTTCTTTTGAAAGTCTGGTATATTAATACCAGACTTTCAATTTTTCCTTTATAATAAAAATAGAGAGAAAACAGCAAGAGGAGGGTTGATATGAAGCAAAAGTTGGCAATAGTATTACTAGTGGTTTTTTGTTTCTCTATTTTTCTGATGGTGCCGACAAAAGCGGAGAATGAGTTAGTTTATGTCCTTCCCATAGAAGGTACTATTGAAAAGGGCTTGAGCGAAATGCTTAAAAGAGCTTTTGCCGAGGCAGAGCTGGAGGGAGCCAGTTTGGTAGTATTAGAAATTGATTCCCCCGGCGGATATGTGGCGGCGGCGGAAGAAATTGAAAAATTGCTACAGCAGCAAAAAATGCCTGTTGTTGCGTATGTGACAGGCGGTGCTCGGTCGGCAGGGGCTTTGATAGCATTTAGTGCAGATGAATTGATTATGGCTCCGGGAACTACGATAGGGGCGGCAGAGCCCAGAATTGGTACCGAAAAAGCCGATGAGAAGACAGTTTCGGCCTGGTCCAGTCGGATGGCGGCCAGGGCTTCTATGGCGGCAGAAAAAAATGGCAGGGATCCTGACAGGGCGGCTGAACTGGCTAAGGGAATGGTTGATTCTGATATAATTATCCCGGGAGTGGTAGAGGCGGGTAAGCTTTTAACCCTAACAGACAGGGAAGCCAGGGAGTTGGGCCTTAGTGATGGCAATGCTTCCTCCTTGGAAGAGTTATTAAAAATGAAGGGCTTTGAAGGAGCCTCTGTACAAAAATATCAAATTAGCTTGGCGGAGCAAGTAGCACGTTGGGTAACCAGTCCCACTGTCATGCCCATTTTGCTTACCATTGGCATAGCAGGCTTGGTAATTGAAATTTTTACCATAGGCTTTGGTATTCCGGGTACCCTTGGAGTAATGGCCTTATTATTATATTTTGGCGGCAGTATTCTTACCGGTTTATCCGGTTGGGAAACAGTCTTGATCTTTTTTATTGGCTTAGTACTATTGGCAGTTGAAGTTTTAGTGTTGCCCGGTTTTGGTATTGCAGGTATAGCCGGTATAGCCGCCTT
>JBBAFB010000134.1:0-5458 GCA_041655595.1 Bacillota bacterium | reverse complement strand
TATGGGTGCCGGTATTAACCATTGGTATAACGCCGATGCCATTTACCGCACCATTTTAAACCTTGTACTGCTAACGGGCACTCAAGGAGTAAACGGAGGGGGTTGGGCCCATTATGTAGGTCAAGAAAAAGTCCGTCCCGCCGAAGGCTGGCAAACGGTAGCTTTTGCTAGAGACTGGCAACTGCCTCCCAGACTGCAAAATGCCACTTCCTACTATTATTTCGGTAGCGGTCAATGGCGTTATGAGGAACTACCTTTAAGCGAGTTGACAGCGGCCCATGTTGAAAATCCTCGCTACCAACATCCTGCTGATTATAATGCATTGGCCGTACGATTAGGCTGGGGGGCATCCTACCCTCAATTTAATCGCAACCCCTTAAATTTATCCAAGGAAGCCATAGAAACAGGGATGGAAACCATTCCCTATCTGGTGAAAGAATTAGAAGAAAATCGTTTGCAATTTGCCATTGAGGATCCGGATGCAAATTCAAATTTACCCCGTACCCTCTTTATTTGGCGTGCAAATTTAATCTCCAGCTCCGGTAAAGGCCATGATTATTTTTTGAAGAATCTTTTAGGTACTCATAGTAGTATATTGGGGGAAGAAAACTCGGAATTTCGGCCCCAAGAAATCAAATGGAGAGATCAGCCCCAACAAGGCAAACTTGATTTATTAATAGATTTAGAATTCAGAATGTCCGGCACGGCCATGTATTCCGATATTATTCTTCCGGCAGCAACTTGGTACGAAAAGCATGACTTAAGCAGCACCGATATGCATCCCTTTGTCCATCCCTTTAACCCGGCCATTGATCCTCCTTGGGAAACCAAGTCAGATTGGGAAATCTTTAAGGGACTGGCCGAAAAATTTTCTCAAATGGCCAAAACCTACCTGCCGGAAACCCAACAGGATCTTGTGGCAACTCCTTTAATGCACGATACACCGGGTGAAATAGCTCAACCCTTCGGCAAAATTTTAGATTGGAAAAAGGGCGAAACAAAGGCCATCCCCGGTTTGACCATGCCTAAATTTAGTCTTGTAGCAAGAGATTACCCTCAAATTTATAGCAAATTCACGGCTTTAGGACCTTTGTTGACCAAAAATCCCGTGGGGGCAAACGGCATCAATTGGTCGGCCGAAGAACAATATGAGGAACTTAAGCAAATCAATCAAACCATAAAAACTGATGGAGTTACCAAGGGCCTACCCTGTTTGGAAACAGCCCGGCAAGTAGCGGAGGTTATTTTAACTCTTTCCAGTGCTACTAATGGGGAAATGGCTGCCAAAGCCTTTGCCGTAGAGGAAGAACATACCGGAGTTGAGCTAAAAGACCTAATTCAAGGCAGGGCTGCAGAAAAATTCAATTTTAACGATATCACTGCTCAACCAAGGGAAGTATTGCCCACACCAATTTTTAGCGGCACCAATATCGGGCGCAGGTATTCTCCCTTTACTCTGAGCATTGAGCGTTTGGTTCCTTTCAGAACCTTAAGTGGTAGGCAACATTTTTATTTAGACCACGAAATTATGTTGGAATATGGTGAGGGTTTGCCGACTTTTAAACCTACCCTACCTACCCAAGCCTTCGCCAATTATGAAAGTACTCCGACAGAAACAGAAAAAACCCTTACACTGCGCTACCTCACCCCCCATGGCAAGTGGAATATTCATAGCATGTACTATGATAATCCCACCATGCTTACCCTCTTTAGGGGAGGGCCTACTGTTTGGTTAAATAATGAGGATGCAGAGGAAATCGGTCTTAGGGATAATGATTGGATCGAAGTTTATAACAGAAACGGAGTGGTTGTGGCTAGGGCTGTGATTTCCCACCGCATGCCCAAAGGGGTCAGCTATATGTATCACGCCCAAGACAGAACCATCAATGTCCCTACTAGCAAAATTACTAATCTACGCGGCGGCACCCACAATAGCCCCACCAGAATTCATTTAAAACCTACTCATCTAATCGGTGGTTATGCTCAATTGAGCTACGGCTTTAACTATTACGGTGCCACCGGCAATCAGAGGGACCTTAAGGTTCTGATTCGTAAATTAAAGGAGGTGGATTGGCATGAAGATTAAAGCCCAAATAGCCATGGTGATCAACTTGGATAAGTGCATAGGCTGCCATACTTGCAGCGTAACCTGCAAAAACACTTGGACCAATCGAGGGGGCACCGAATATATCTGGTTTAATAATGTAGAAACAAAGCCCGGCATAGGTTACCCCAAAAGGTGGGAGGATCAAGACCGTTATAAGGGTGGTTGGACACTGAAAAGAGGTAAATTGGATTTAAAAAGCGGTAATCGTCTGTTTAGACTGGCCAATATCTTTCATAACCCCAATCTCCCGGTTATTGATGATTATTATGAACCCTGGACCTATGATTACGAAAAATTGACCGCTAGTAAAAAACAAAATACCCAGCCTGTGGCCAGGCCCAAATCTCAGCTTACCGGCAATTATCTGGAGTTGAACTGGGGGCCCAACTGGGAAGATGACTTGGCAGGAGCCACAGAAACCGGCCCCTTGGACCCCAACCTAAAAGAGTTGGAAGAACAAATCCGCTTTGAATTTGAAGAAGCCTTTATGCTCCACTTACCCAGAATCTGCGAGCACTGCTTAAATCCGGCCTGTGTTGCCTCCTGCCCTTCGGGAGCAATTTATAAAAGAGATGAGGACGGAATAGTCCTGGTGGATCAGGAAATGTGCCGAGGTTGGCGTTTTTGTGTGACAGGCTGCCCTTATAAAAAAGTCTATTTTAACTGGCAAACCCATAAGGCGGAAAAATGTACCCTTTGCTATCCTAGGGTAGAAAATGGACAGCCTACAGTTTGCTCGGAAACCTGTACCGGTAGAGTTCGCTACATGGGAGTCATCTTATATGATGCAGATCAGGTAGCTAAAGTGGCCTCTACAGAAAATGAGCAGGAGCTGTATCAAGCACAATTGGAACTTTTCCTTGATCCTCACGACCCCGAAATCATTGAGCAAGCTCGTAAAGACGGAATTAGCGAGGACTGGCTGAAAGCAGCCCAAAAGTCCCCTGTTTACAAGCTGGCCATCGAATATGCTTTAGCCTTACCGCTGCACCCGGAATACAGGACTCTACCCATGGTTTGGTATATTCCGCCATTAAGCCCCATCTCCGGCAAGGTACAGGAAAAGGATATAAATTCAGACATTTTAAACACCCTTTCTCTCATAGATGAAATGCGCATACCCTTAAAATACTTGGCCAATTTATTAACTGCAGGGGATGAAAAAATTGTAGCCCAAGTGCTTAAAAAAATAGCAACAATGCGTCAATATATGCGTGCCCAAAACTTGGGCCAAGCTTATGAAGAAGAGCATCTGATAGAAATGGGCCTAACAAAAAAGAACGTGGAAGAAATGTATCGTCTTTTGGCAATTGCCAAATATGAAGACCGCTTTGTAATACCCGCAACTCATAAGGAAGAATTTGCGGAACTCTATACAAAACAAGGCTCACTGGGTTATGATTTTGGGGTGGATCAGGGTGGTAAGTAAAGAGGTTTTACAGCTAGTTTCCCTCTTTTTACAGTATCCGACTCAGGAATGGGTGGAAAAAGATTTGGAACAAGCCATCGCCGATTTAAATTTGGAAGAAAGAAATACCCCTATTCTTTCCGCTCTGCAAAGCTTTTTATTATATCTTAGAGAGAACAGCCTGCTAAAGTTAGCCCAAAACTATGTACAAACTTTCGACTTTAACGAGAAAACCTCTCTACACTTGTCCGCTGCCTTAGTAGAAACAGAAAAAGAGCAGGGAAAACTGCTCCTGTCCTTAAAAAAACTCTACGAAGAGGGGGGCTTTTATTTAAAAACAGCCGAATTGCCTGATTATCTACCCCTGGTATTGGAATTTTTGGCAATTGCCGAGGAAAAACACAAGAAAAAGCTGCTGATAATTGTTTTACCGGCTTTGCAAGCCTTGCGGCTTAATCTAACGGAGATCGGCAGCCCCTATTTAGCTTTACTTGAGCAAATTTTTTTATTGAATGAAAAATATTTACCTAAAGGGTTGCAAAACCATATGGAGGTGGATTAGATGAATCTTTGGTATCAATTTTGGTGGGTTATCCTGCCCTATACAGCCATCACGATCTTTGTGGTAGGGCATATCTACCGCTATAATACCGATCAACCGGGCTGGACAACTAAATCAAGTCAACTTTTGGAGAAAAAGAAATTGCGCTTTGGCAGCATTTTCTTTCACCTGGGTCTGCTCCTAGCTTTGGGCGGACATCTTGGAGGATTATTAATCCCAAAATCCTGGACTGATGCCGCCGGTATCAGCGAACAACTTTACCACCAAGTGGCCTTGATGATGGGAGGTTTAGCAGGGCTAATGGCCTTGGCCGGCGTTTTACTTTTGGTGGCCCGCCGCTTCGGTGATAAAAGAATTCGACAAAACAGTAGCCTAAGCGACCAACTCATTGCCCTTTTGCTTCTACTTCAAATTTTGATCGGCGTTTTTAATACCTTAGGTTTTAACTTCTTAATCGGTGGCTTTAATTACAGAGAAAACCTGTCCATCTGGTTAAGGGAGCTATTTATCTTTAGCCCCAATCCTCAACTGATGGCTGAGGTGCCTCTGACTTTCCAGCTCCATGTTTTGGTAGGCCTTTTAATATTTGCCCTTTGGTCCTTTACCAGACTTGTTCACATGTGGAGCGCACCTTTGGAATATTTGAAACGGAACAACATCCTTTATCGCAGACTTAGTTAAACCGCGGGAAGCCATGCTTATCACCGCCGATCAGCAGATTTCTTATTTATTGACGGAAACCCATAAAACCCTTTTTAGCGGCATACACCCCGCCTTTTACTTTTTCAGAGCGGGGAAGAGAGGTGAAGTTTATGAATAATCAAGAATTTTTACAAATGGGACAGGAAATTTTAGCATCCCAAGCCTTTAGCCACTTGGTCGGAGCAGAATTAACAGAATTCAAACCGGGGAAGACGGTACTGGAAATCCCCATCACAGAAAAACTGTTACAACAGCACAAATTTGTTCACGGTGGCGTCTTAAGCTATGCCGCCGATAATGTGCTGACCTTTGTTGGCGGATCTGTTTTGGGAATTAAGGTGCTTACTTCAGAGTTTAAAATAAACTATCTAAGACCGGCCATCGGTGAAAAACTGATTGCTAAAGGGACCGTTATTTACTGCGGGAAAAGGCAAGCTGTCTGCCGCTGTGATATCTTTATACAAGATGAAACGGGAAACGAAAAAATTTGTGCCACCGCCCAAGGAACAATCGTTAGTACGGCTTAGTGTCAGGGAAAGAGGGGTTGAATTTTTGTGTCAATATCCCCGTCAGGCCGTGTTAAAAGTGTCCCCTTTGCCAGCCAGTTTCCCGCCCTTTTTACCATCTTTACCATGAAAACTGGCCAAAAATGCCATTTTGCTTTTTTTACAGCAAAGGA
>JBBAFB010000133.1:0-5465 GCA_041655595.1 Bacillota bacterium | reverse complement strand
TTTCGTATCCCCTCTATTTTGATGATAAGCTTTGATAATCATCATCCCCGTTAACTCGCCGTGGGCACCGGCTGAAGGTTGAACGGTACCAAAATCCATTCCTGCCACTTGTGAAAGATCTATAATAGATTCATACATTAACTGCAAGGCACCTTGAACCGTTTCCTCAGGTTGATAGGGATGGAGCATAGCAAAACCGGGTAAACGGACTAATTCTTCATTAATTTTGGGATTGTATTTCATAGTACAGGAACCCAGTGGGTAGAACCCGGTATCCACACCAAAGTTCATATTTGATAGTCGAGTAAAATGACGTACCACTTCATTTTCACTTACTTCTGCCAGTTCGGCGGCTTCTTTCCTTAAAAAGCCTTGCGGAATTAGATCAGCTGTCTTTTGCTCAGGAACATCCAAAGCCGGAAAGGCCACCCCGCATCTACCAGGAACGCTTTTTTCAAAAATAAGTTTTTCCGGCATTTATATCAGCCCCCCCAATCTATCCGCTAACAGATCAATTTCTTCCTTTGTCCTTAATTCAGTGACGCAAATTAAAACCGCATTGTCCAATTCAGGGTAGAATCTTTTCAAGGGCAGACCGCCGATTAGCTTGTCCTGCAGCAGCGTCTTGTTAACCTCCTCCGGATCCTTGGGAAGTTTAACTACAAACTCTTTAAAGAAAGGTTGATCCGGAAAAACGGCCTCTACCCCGGGAATAGCAATCAGCTTATTATAGGCATAATGTGCTTTTTGTAAACACTGACCGGACATCTCCTGCAACCCGCTTTTACCCAAGGCGGATAAAGCCATGTTGACAGCTAAGGCATTAAGTGCCTGGTTAGAGCAGATATTGGAGGTAGCTTTTTCCCTTCTGATATGTTGCTCCCGGGCTTGTAGAGTTAACACAAAAGCTCTTTGGCCCTTAGTATCCACCGTTGCACCAACAATACGCCCCGGCATCCTTCTGACATACTTTTCCTTTGAAGCAAAGAAGCCTACATGGGGTCCGCCAAAGCTCATAGGGTTACCAAAGCTTTGCCCTTCCCCGACAACAATATCGGCACCCAAATTACCCGGGGCCTCTAAAACCCCCAAAGACACCGGATCAGCCACAGCCACAACCAAGAGTGCGCCCTTTTCATGGGCAACTTCGGCCAAGGCCTGCAAATCTTCTACATTACCGAAAAAGTTCGGATATTGCACAACAAGAGCCGCTGTTTTATCTGTAACAGCAGTCTTGACCGCTTCCAAATCGGTTACCCCAGACAGGTAGCCTACAGGGATACCTGTAAAATTAAGGGTGCTCGTATAAGTCTTGACCGTATCCCTGTATTCGGGGTGGATAGCATCAGAAATAACAAATTCCTTTCTCCTGGTTTGCTCGCAGGCCATAATAGCAGCCTCTGCCAAGGCACTGGCCCCGTCATACATGGAAGCATTGGCTACATCCATTCCGGTTAACTCGCAAATGGCACTTTGAAACTCATAAATATTCTGCAAAGTACCCTGACTAATCTCCGGCTGGTAAGGAGTGTAAGCAGTATAAAACTCTGATCTCAGTAACAATTGATCAACAAAAGCAGGCACGTAATGCTCATAAACACCGGCACCCAGAAAGCTGACAAACTCATCCAGGGATTGATTCTTTTTAGCCAATCCCCCTAATAGGCGCCTTAACTCGATTTCCGAGAATCCGCCTTCAATTGGCAGCTCGCCTTTTACCCGAAGTTCTGAAGGAATATCATGGAATAAGTCTTCAATAGAGCTTTTGCCCATGGACTCCAGCATTTCTTGCCGATCTTTTGCCGTATGCGGAACATAATTCATTAATTATTCCTCCTTAAGAAAGGCTTCGTACTCGGCAGCTGACAAGAGTTCATCTAGCTGAGATACATCCTCCAATTCTATTTCAATCATCCAACCTTCCCCATAGGGGTCGCTGTTAATTAATTCGGGAGCATCCAATAGAGCTTCGTTAATAGCTGCCACATTGCCAGAAACCGGGCAGAATACATCGGATACCGCCTTGACAGATTCCACGGAACCAAAGGCCTCACCGGCTGCGATAGCATCCCCTTCCTCGGGCAACTCCACAAAAACCACATCCCCCAGTGCTTCAGCCGCATGGGAGGTAATACCTAAAACTGCCTTATCACCATCAACCCTGACCCACTCATGATCCTTTGAATACTTTAATTCGCTTGGAAAACTCATACTTATTTTGCCTCCTTTTTTAAAAATGGTGTTTTAATGATTACGGCTTTAATATCTTTGCCGCGAATCTCTACATCAAATTCCGTACCCACCTCGGAAAACTCTTGGTTAATAAGCACATTGCCCAAGTTTTTACCGACGGTTGGAGCCGGCATGCCGGAAGTTACATGGCCGATGACCACCCCATCTTTTTTAACGGGGTATTCCGCTCTTGCAATGCCTCTGCCAACCATTTCAAAACCTCTGATCCTTCTCGATAAGCCTTCAGCCTTTTGTTTAGCTAAAGCTTCTTTGCCGATAAAATCATCTTCTCTATCTAAGGCTACAAAACGGCCTAGACCCGCTTCAAGGGGTGTAATATTCTCATCCAATTCATGCCCGTATAAAGGCATTTTTGCTTCAAAGCGTAGGGAGTCCCTGGCACCTAGGCCTGCCGGCAAGACTACACCTTCCCCTTCTTTCAGGATGCCATCCCAAATTAAGGCGGTATCTGCGGCAGCGCAATACACTTCAAAGCCTTCTTCGCCGGTGTAACCGGTCCTGGAAACCAAGCAGTCCTTGCCCAACACTTTTCCCTTAGCAAACCAATAAGGCTTCAAGCTGTCCAAAGAAATGTCCGTCAGGGGTTGGAGTATAGCCACACTTTTTGGCCCCTGCAAAGCCACTAAACCTGTTTCGTCGGATTGGTCTACCAGCTCCGCTTTAAAACCCTGCATATGTTCAGTAATCCAATCAAAATCCTTATCCTTGTTACCTGCATTAACAACTAGCATATATTCGTCCTCGTCCATCTTGTAAACAATCAAATCATCTACAGCGCCCCCCGTTGGGTAACACATGATGGCGTACATACATTGCCCGATCTTTTGCTTTGAAAAATCCGCAGTCAATAGCTTGTGAAGAACATTGAGAGCCTCCGGCCCCTTTACGATAAATTCTCCCATGTGACTGACATCAAATAAACCCGCTTCATTACGTACGGCGTGATGCTCCGCTACAATACCGCTATATTGAACAGGCATTTCCCAGCCGCCAAAATCCACCATCTTTGCTCCAAGTGCCACATGGGCTTCATACAATGGAGTCCTTTTTAAATTAAGCATACCACTACCTCCTAATTTAATTGCTAACATTTTACCCTCTCTTTAGGTCTTTTATTTATCACCGCCTTCATTTTAGGCTCAAAAATGAGCCTTGCTTTTATTTTTATAAAACCAAAGGGATTATTACCTAAAAATTAAAACTAATCAGTTTAATTTTACTTCTGAGAAGCTTTTAGTTTAACTAAAAACAATCTATACTAATATGGTATCTCCCTTTGTAAAATTGTCAATAGCACTTCAAACTTCTTTTACTTTTATTTTGAGAGTTAACTATATTATTATTCCGTTTCGGGGCACAAATTCCTGCCGCTGCCCATTCTTTTTTTTGTTTAATTATAATTTTACTGCTTGAAATTTTCGCTACAGCCAGCATATTTAGTGAGCATCAATAAATAATAGTTAAGCAAGGCACCTAGGAGACCCTTTTTAAAAAAATGCATATTATAGTAATCCAGGAGGTGATTCTTTTGCGGATAGAAATCAACTTATCATTAAGACAACTAAAATTAATGGACCTTTATCAAATTAAAGGTATTTACCCCATAGCCATTGGTAAGGCTTCCACCCCCACACCCACCGGCCACTACCAAATTATCCGTAAAGTAATTAATCCCGGCGGCATCTTGGGCAGCCGTTGGCTGGAACTGTCCATTCCCAGTACCGACGGACCTTACGGCATCCACGGCACCACCATGCCCTGGTCCATTGGTAAAGCAGCTTCCAACGGTTGTATTCGCATGTACAATGAGCATGTTGAGGAGGTCTTTAACCAAGTAAGTATTGGCACCGCAGTTGCAATCGCTTATTAAAATTGCTGCGGTTTTTTCGTCAAAACAAAGCTGCCGGCTAACAGGATTTACTAAGAAAATCCCTTTGGGCTTTTACATAGTTATCCTTAGGATGGGGACACTATTTGCCAAAGGGGTGACTCAAGAAATGAAAGCTACAGGAGTAGTAAGACGTATTGATGATCTTGGCCGAGTGGTGATTCCCAAGGAAATCAGGCGCACCCTGCGCATTAGGGAAGGCGAGCCTTTGGAAATTTTCACAGATCAAGACGGGGAAGTAATTTTAAAAAAGTACATTCCCATTAATGATTTAAGTCTTTACGCACAGGAATATGTAGATGTTCTTTCAGAAACTCTAAGTGCAATTGCTGTAGTAGCGGACAAGAACACGATCATAGCCTCCAGCGGAGCACCAAAAAAAGAATTTGTGGGCCAAAAGCTGGGCAACATAGTAGAGATCATGAATGAAGGTATTCCCACAATTACAGAGGGTACTATTACTTCAAGTGGGAGATCTTTTCCTTCCCTGATAGTTGCCCCTATTTTAACCACGGAAGTTATTGGCTGTGTTTGCCTGGCTCCTAAAAAAGCAGAGGCCAAGCTTGGCGAAATAGACCTTAACTTGGCCACCACCGCGGCAGGTTTTTTGGCAAAGCAAATGCAAAAGGAGTAACGGTCTGTTATCATTAGCCGGGGGGACAGGCCTGAAGATGTCCCCCCATTTACTTCAACTATAATGGTATAAAAAACCGGCTTGCTTCTGTCACCTAAACAGGGTAGCCTACCCCGTTAACAGCTCTTTCAAGCACTTTTGAGGTATTGGTAACCCATTTGGCCCAGCTTACATGCTATAGCTGCAATCCCTATTATGGTTGAATCATAAACCACAATTAGCCTGTTGGTATTAATATTTAGGTTCACTTCCCGGACACCTTTCAGTGTTGCCAGGCCTGCCCTGATAATTTCCTCGTCATTTTTTGTTAACATGCCGACCAGCTTCAAAATCCCGCTGCTGTTAGTCCGAAATTCTTTATCCGACTGACATTCTTCCCCTTTAGTATACCAGCTCAATTATTATGCCCCCTGCCATTAAAATTAATTATTAACTGTTCCTGGATCTTTCGATTGCCATACTTTATTATATGGTTTAAAAAGGAAATTGTTCTACCGCCACTGGTTTTATTAACCATCATTCCTTATTTCTGTGCTACCGGCTAAATGGGACACAGGCTGGAAGCTATTCACTCCTCCCCGGGGCCGGGGGAGGGATAGGGGTTTTGCTTCGGGACAACCTTTTGTTTACAATAAAATCAAATATTTAGGAGGTGCCTTATGCAGAAAAAACTTTTACCTATTACCCTTT
>JBBAFB010000132.1:0-5497 GCA_041655595.1 Bacillota bacterium | reverse complement strand
TGTTTTATTATCTCTTTCTCTGATGGAAACCTTAACATAAAAAACTGAACTTAAGAAGAACAAGAAAATCAAGAGGAATAAAGCTAGGGCCATCAAATCGTATCGGTGGGTGCCAATATAATAAGAAATCAGCACCGTTGAGTTTAGGGGGATCAAAGCGGCCAAATTGTTTATAAAGGCTCTTTCATTATTGCGTTTTAAAAAATAAAGATTAGTTAGAAAAGAAGGTATCATCAGCAAGACAATAAAAATAATTTTCGGGTAAAGATAAAGAATTGGCAGTCCAAAAATTGCGGCTACTGCTAAATAAATTAAAGTAAACCGCCACATTTGCTTTCGGGTGTTTGGCCTGCGTAACCCTTGTAGAAAAGGGTAGATTGAAATATAAGCAAAAAAAACGGCAATTAGCATAAAAATGTGTTCTATTTTAAACTCAGTAAGTAAAATTCCGATAAGATATGGGGCAATCCACATAGCCCATGCTCCATGTTCTTTAGGTAAAAGAAGTTTCATCTTAGCCTCCTAACCTCCGTTTCCCTGCCGCTACCGACGCACGGACAGGATAATACCATTTTTCCCTTTTCAGAACCTTTCATTCCAGAGACTGACCACTTCTTTATTTATTATAGCATATGGAAACTGTGCAGGCCTAAGAAATAGAAGAATGTTGATCGCCAAACATAGGCTGTTGGCACTTTGGGGCTTCTATTACGGCCTTGATGTTCTTTAAAGGCAGGCTCTCATTCCGTAAAATGAATATAACTTTAGTTGCTTTATTTGACGGAATGGAGGACTGTAGATGCTTATTATTGGCGAATCTTTAAATGCCACGCGGCAAGAAGTAAGAACTGCTGTGGAAAACCAAGATGTGTCATTTGTGCAAGCCCTAGCCCGGGAGCAGATAACCGCCGGTGCGGATATGCTGGATGTAAATGCGGCGGTGGCCGGGCGAGATGAAGTAGAAGATCTGCCTTGGATGGTTAAAACCGTACAGGAGGTTGTAGATTTTCCCCTAGTCTTGGATAGCTCAAATATCGATGCCTTAGTAGCGGCTATGAAGGTTCATCGAGGCCGTCCGATGATTAACTCATTAACCGCTAAAAAAGACAGTCTGGAGAGGCTTTTACCTGTCGTGGCCGGGGAAGATTGTTCTGTTATCGTTTTATGTATGGATGATGATGGCATTCCAAGTGATGTGGAGGGCCGCCTAAATGCTGCCCGTGCCGTGGTTTTGCCCCTATTGGCAGCGGGCAAAAAGCGGTCAGATATCTATGTAGATCCGTTAGTCATGTCTATTTCCGTGGATCCAAGTGCCGCCAAAACTACCTTGGAAGTTATTAAAAGGATCAGCGCAGAGGAAATGGCCGGGGTACAAATTACCGGGGGCCTAAGCAATGTAAGTTTCGGCATGCCCGGCAGAAAGCTTTTAAACCGCACCTTCCTTACCATGGCAATGACTTTTGGCCTCAATTCCTGCATCGTTGATGTGCGGGATAAGGAGTTGATGTCTGCCATCTATGCTGCAAGGGCTTTTATAGAGAATGGGGGCAGTCGGGATTACTTGAAGGCTTTTCGTCAGGGGAAATTATCGTTTTAAGTGGTATTATGTTAACATAGCTTTTAATGACTTGATGATGACACCAATTAGGGGAGGCTGAGATCTAATTCCTGGCTTCCCTTTTGGTGTTGGTAGCAGTTGGTAGCTAAGCACATGCCGGCTTCTAATAAACACCAAAAGGAGTTGGTGTTTAGAAAAAAGGAATCCAAAAACCAATGTTGAAGTGAAAGGCATATGGGAGGTGCCAAAATGGAGAAGATACGACTTGTTTTGGTAGACGATCATCCTGTCGTAAGAAGCGGTTTACAGAATCTATTGTCCCAGTATTCTGAGTTTGAAATAGTGGGGACTAGTGATGGAGGAGCAGGGTTGATTTCCATGGTGCAGGAAGCAAATCCGGATGTAATGCTGTTGGATATACGTTTAAAAGAACGCAGCGGTTTGGATTTAGCTCGGCAGCTAGGGAGAACGGGACATCCCTGCCGTATTATTATCCTCAGCTCTTTTGATGATGATGCCTATCTAACCCAAGCGGCCAAGGCCGGTGTGTGGGGCTATTTGCTAAAGAGTTCCTCCCCCGAGGTTTTGGCCGATGCCATCAGAAATGTTCACCAAGGGACAAAATGCCTTTCACCGATCTTAGCCGGAAAAGCCTTAGATCAACTGGGAAAGGTGAATAAAGAATGGATACAAGCTAAATCCGGTTTGACAGAGGAGGAATTAAAGCTTTTAGAATTGATTGCCGATGGAGGCACAGTGCAAGAAATTGCCGAAATATTATTTTTAAGCGAGAGATCTGTTAAGAGAAGGACTCAGGGGATTATAGAAAAACTGGGTGTTGCCAATCGTACTCAGGCCGTGGCAGAGGCGTTTAGAAAAGGATTGTTGTAAAACCATAGTATTTTTGGGGAAAGAAGGGTGAAAAGGTGGATGGTAATCTTTATAGCACTCCAGAGTTGGAAAAGCAGCTGGAGATAATGCGGGCTCTTTACGACATCTCCGTTAACATTTCCTCCCGCTTGGAAATTCAGCAGGTGTTTATGGCGGTGGTTAACAGGGCAGCGTGGCTGCTTAATGCCAAAGGAAGCACTTTGGCAATATGTGAGCCGAAAACCAAATTAGCTCGGGTGGTGGCTCTCCATAATATCCCTTTTGAATATGAAGAATTAGTAATAAAGCCCGGGGCCAGTGTGGCCGGACATGTTTTGGCCACAGGAGAGCCGGTGATTATAAACGGGCTAGGGGGGGAAGGGGCAGCAGAAAGCTACAACTCCCTTCTCTCTGTTCCTTTGATTTGGGAAGGGGAAGTGGTAGGGGCATTAACGGTGGTGGAGAGACAGGAGCCGGGTCATTTTACGGAAAATGATGCCCAAGTTCTGAGTCTGTTGGCTAATTTGGCCGCCACTGCTTTAAATAATGCTAATTTGTATTCAAAAGTGGTTCAATTAAACAGTTCTCTGGAGCAAAAGGTCGAAGAGAGGACCGGTGAACTGGCGGCTGCCCAAGAAAGGTTGGCTCGCAAGGCAAAACAATTGCAACTGCTGCTGGGAGCCACAATTTTTTTGCAAGAGGAAGAACGATCCCAGATTGCCGGGGATTTGCATGATGGACCAAATCAATTGTTAACCGGCACTCTTTATGAAATTCAAGCCGCTCAAAAGGCCATTAAAAATAACAACGGGGAGAATGCTTTGACCAGTTTGGAAAAGGCCAAGGGGCTGTTAAGGGAAATTGCCTCGGAAAACAGAAGAATTTCCTCCGGCCTAAGACCTCCTGTTTTAGATGTGGACGGCTTAATCGGTGCAGCCGAAACATTAGCTGCGACTTTTCAACAATACTCTGGGGCCGTTTGCTCCATTAAAACCACCGGTCGGCCCTTTAGGCTTGAGCCGCATACAGAAACCACGGTTTACCGCATTATTCAGGAGGCGCTAAATAATGCGGCCGCCCATGCCGGAGCCCACTATGTGGAGATAGTAATCAATTTTCAAGACACTCTTTTATGGGTTGAGATTATTGATGACGGTATCGGTTTTGATGACTATAAATCGGCGGATAAGGACCGAATGGGTCTGATCGGTATGAAGGAAAGGGCCAAAAGCCTAGGGGGACGATTAAATATTACCTCAAAATCGAGGGAAGGAACCAAAGTGGTGTTGGAATTACCCCTACCTGCCCTGCCGCCTCCCCAAGTACGCCTTCGCGGTTTTTTGGGCCAGCCAGGAAGCAGTTCACCCTTGATGGTAAAAGGGGCGGATTACCAAAAGACCCCGAGCTCGGATGTGGAGCAGGTAAGGTGGATGGCTATGCCGACGGATGGAAAAAGAACGGGGTCCGATTTACAACAGGAACCTTTTTTAAATAAGTCGGAGGAAAGGGAAGGGTTTCTAAGCGAGGTTGCCGGGGCAGTGAAAAACATACAAAATGATCAAGCATTGGTTTTGATTAAAAAGGGTATCAAGGAAGGCGTAGCACCTATTGATATTTTACAAAAAGGTATTCTTGCAGGTCTCAAGGCCATTGGCAAACTGTTCGAATCCCAACATTATTTTCTGGGGGAATTATTAATGGGCGCAAAGTTGGCGGAAGCCTGCATTGACATATTAGCACCTCATTTGCCCAAGGGCGGAATCTCCAAACGTGGTGTAGTGGTAATGGGAGCTGTTCAGGGGGATTTGCACAGCATCGGTTACGGTTTGGTGGTTCACCAGTTAGAGCTGGCCGGGTATGAAGTCCACGATTTGGGTATTAATGTTCCGTCCATTGCTTTTGTAGATAGGGCCAGGGAAGTAAAGGCAGATATTATCGGTCTTTCCGCCTTTTTAACCAGTACCCTGCCCTACCTGGAGGAGGTAATGAATTATCTCAATGATCTGGGTATTAGGGATCAATTTAAGGTTGTAATCGGGGGAGCCAAGACATCCCGGTTGTTGGCGGATAAAATCGGTGCCGACGGTTGGGCAGCCGATGCTGTGAAAGCGGCTCGTTTATGCGATGACTTAATGGGTTATGGCACCTCGGTACCAAGGTAATGGCCCCGGTGTCCCTCTAAAATAAATTGTTGGAATGTTACAATTATTTTAACCAACAAAAGTGGAGGTGTGTTGATGAGTGTAGAAAAGATTGCACAAGCTGTTATCGATTTAGAGGATGAAGAAGCTCTGGATTTGGTACAAAAGGCAATTGATCAAGGGGTAGATCCCTTACACATTCTTCAAGACGGAGTGATGGCCGGGTTAACCGGGATCGGGGAGTTATTTGCTAACAACGAGTATTTTCTGGGTGAACTTGTGATGGGCGGCAACTTGGTGGAAGAATGTTTAGCCATTTTAGAGCCGTTAATCCCCAAGGCGAAAGGCCCCAAACGGGGCAAAGTGGTGATCGGTGCGGTGCAGGGTGATCTCCATAGTATCGGTTATGGTTTAGTAGCAAAGCAGTTGGAACTGGCGGGCTATGAAGTTCATGATGTCGGTATTGATGTCCCCTCTATGAAATTCATAGACAAAGCAAGAGAAGTCGGTGCGGATATTATTGGGCTTTCGGCTTTTTTGGTCACTACCATTAGCTATTGCAAGGAGATTCTTGATTATCTGAATGATATGGGTTTAAGAGACGAATTTAAGGTTATCTTGGGTGGGGCGGAAACCAATCAGGCGGTAGCCGATTCTTTCGGGGCCGACGGGTGGGCGGAAAATGCCATTGAAGCAGTGAAACTATGTGACAGACTACTTGATCATTAAACTAAACCGGGAGGTGCATTATGTTATCTATATTTGAATTTCAGGATCGTTCTTTGACAGGACCTGTGATGAAAACGGATGAATTTGATTTAGCTATAGCCCGAAAGGTGCGGCAATTGGTTAAGAAGTATGAAATTGAATATAATCCGGAAGAATTAATGATAGACGATGCTACAGCTGATGCAATTTTTAATGCAGG
>JBBAFB010000131.1:0-5568 GCA_041655595.1 Bacillota bacterium | reverse complement strand
CCCGACCGGTTCCGGTAAAAGCCGTTTATTGGCGGATATAGAGTGGGTTGCAAATAATGATACTCCCACGGGAAGAAGTGTTTTAATTAATCATGAAACCCCTGATAAAAAATGGCGCTTTACCGTGGGTAATAAACTGGTGGCTCAATTATCCCAAAACATGAACTTTGTCATGGATTTAACAGTGGGAGACTTTGTTGAGCTCCATGCCAAGAGTAGAATGGTGGAAAATGAAGCCGAAGTGGTAACAAGAATCATTGAAGCGGCAAATTATTTGTCCGGCGAACAGTTTGATTTAAATACCCCTATCACTAGCCTAAGCGGGGGTCAATCCAGAGCTTTGATGATAGCCGATACCGCTATTTTGAGCGCATCGCCGATAGTGTTAATAGATGAAATAGAAAATGCTGGGATTGACAGGAAAAAAGCTTTAAATCTTCTGGTCGGTGAGGAAAAAATTGTTTTAATGGCTACCCATGACCCTAGTCTTGCTTTAATGGCGGATAAAAGAATCGTAATTAAAAATGGGGGAATTATCAAGGTTATAGAAACAAATTTTCAAGAAAAAAAGATCTTAAAGGAACTGGAAAAAATGGATGCCTTTATTAATACCATGAGACTAAACCTGAGACAAGGGGAACTGCTGACAGTTGAATAGTAAAGGGTAGCACAGGATACCGAAATAATCGGGGCAGTCGGCTATGCTGAAGACACAACAAATTATGTTGAATTATCTACACCACAGGAGGTCAGTTCAATTGGGTATGTTCTGTTATCAATGCCAAGAGGCATCGAAAGGTATAGGTTGTGATGTCAGGGGTATTTGCGGAAAGGTTGAAGAGGTGGCTAATTTGCAGGATTTATTAATCCATGTCCTAAAAGGGATTTCCTTTTACGGCACAAAAGCCAATGAGGCCGGTCTGGTTAATGAAAAAGCGGACAGGTTTATCATGGAAAGCCTTTTTTCAACTATTACAAATGCCAACTTCGATGACAACTATTTTGCAGAAAAAATCAAAGAAGGATTGGATGTACGTCAAGGGATCAAGGACCGGCTGGTAAAAGCCGGAATTAAAATAGATGGTCAACTGCCCGATGCGGCTACCTGGTATGGCGAAACTGGGGCCGAGTTGGAAACCAAGGCAGCTACCGTAGGTGTGCTGGCAACAGAAGACGAGGATCTTAGATCATTAAAGGAGCTTTTAATCTACGGTTTAAAAGGTATGGCCGCTTACGCGAAGCATGCCTACGTGCTGGGTTACAAGGAGGAAGGTATTTTTGCTTTTATGCAAAAAGCCTTGGCAGCTACCCTGGATGGAGGTTTAACAGGGGATGACTTGGTAGCACTGGTTATGGAGTGCGGTAAATATGGAGTAGAGGTAATGGCTTTATTAGATCGGGCCAACACATCAACCTATGGAAATCCCCAAGTAACAAGGGTGAATATCGGGGTTGGGAAAAACCCAGGCATTTTAATCAGCGGACATGATTTAAAGGATTTGGAGGAATTGTTAAAGCAAACAGAGGGGGCGGGTGTTGATGTCTACACCCATGGGGAAATGTTACCGGCTCATTACTACCCGGAGTTTCAAAAGTATGCCCACTTTGTAGGCAACTATGGAAATGCCTGGTGGCAGCAGGATCAGGAATTTGCCAGCTTTAACGGGCCCATTTTAATGACAACCAATTGCTTAGTACCACCCAAGGCCTCCTACAAAAATAGGGTCTATACAACAGGTGTAGTCGGCTATGATGGATTAACACACATTCCGGCCAGGGAAGAGGGTAAAGCTAAAGATTTTTCGGCCCTTATCAAGCACGCGAAAAAATGCGAGCCCCCCGTTGAAATCGAAAAGGGAGAGATCATTGGTGGTTTTGCTCACAATCAGGTCTTGAGCCTAGCAGATAAAGTAGTGGAAGCGGTGACATCAGGTGCCATTAAACGGTTCTTTGTAATGGCCGGTTGTGACGGTAGGGTAAAGGGCAGGGACTATTATACTGAGTTCGCTAAAAAGCTGCCGAAGGACACAGTCATTCTTACCGCAGGTTGCGCCAAATATCGGTACAATAAGCTGGATCTGGGCGAAATTGGCGGTATTCCAAGAATCTTGGATGCGGGGCAATGTAATGATTCCTACTCCCTGGCTGTTATTGCTTTAAAACTGAAAGAAGCCTTCGGGTTGGATGATGTTAATGACCTGCCGATTTCCTATAATATAGCCTGGTATGAACAAAAAGCAGTCACCGTATTGCTGGCTCTACTTTACTTGGGAGTAAAAGATATTCATCTGGGGCCAAGCCTGCCGGCATTTTTATCACCAAATGTGGCTAAAATTTTAGTAGAAACCTTCGGCATCGGCGGGATTACTAGTGCGGAAGACGACCTGAAAATGTTTCTTGGTTAAGCTGTTAACTCTAAATAAAGAAAGGTGACCTTGAAGGTCACCTTTTTGCTTTTATAGCAGCAAGCCGGAGAATTTGCCAGCCAACAAACGGTAATGCTATAATCATTAATGCGCTGGGATAGGTTCCGAAGGTCCTTCGTCTTCGCCCGGATGCGAACCGGGTTTTCCCGGTGGTCTCAGGGCTGTTGCCGTGGTGTGTTTCATTTTAAAAGTTGAAAAAATGGAGAGAACTTGAGTGTATAAGAAATGGATAGATTCGTTATCAAAGGTTGAGTTGTTTGCAAATATTGAAACCAATGAATTAAATAGGATGTTGACCTGCCTGTGTCCTAATCCCCTTTCCTATAAAAAGGGCGAATTTGTGGCTCTTGCCGGGGACGAATTTACCGGCGTAGGGATTATTGTTGAGGGTGAAGTTTTTGTTACCAAGGAAAACGCCGCAGGTGACAAAATCATCCTGGCAAAGTTGGGCGAAGGAAATATATTTGGCGAGATGATTGCCTTTTCCGATAAGGAGCAATGGCTGGCTACAGTTATTGCCGCCACCGATTGTACAATTTATTTTCTGTCTCCGGATAAAATTTTAGGAAATTGCTTTAAAATGTGTATCGGTCATAGTATGCTGATAGAAAACATGGTTAGAATTGTTTCCAATAGGGCCTTGCTACTTAATAAGCAAGTGGAATACCTAGCCCTAAAAAGCATTAGAGCAAAAATAAGCACCTACTTGTTGGAGCAATATAAGACCGCCGGGGAGTCCATTTTTAATATTCCCTTAAAAAGAAAAGAACTAGCAGCTTTTTTAAATGTATCCAGAACATCATTATCAAGAGAAATTGCTAAGATGAAGGTAGAAGGCGTAATAGACTTTTACAGATCTACCTTTAAAATTCTTGATATTAACGCTTTAAAAAAAAGTGCCGCTATATAAATAGGGGGTTAATATGTTATAATTTGCTAGATGCATTTTTTGCATGGCAGGCTGTTGGGTTTCAAGGCTGGTGCAGCTATTTAGTTTTTGGGCCTTGAGATCTGCGAAAAGGGTGTGCGGATATTGTTAAATGCTGCAGAAGATAAAGGTAATTCACTTTTACCGGAAGAAATACAAAGATACCTTGTCGGGGGAAAGTTCGGCTCTGTGATTGAGTACCATCAGTCGCTGGGTTCCACTAATGAAAGAGCCAAAGAACTGGCTGCCCTGGGCGGCCCGGAGGGTTTGGTAGTAGTAGCGGAGAGTCAAAAACAAGGTAAGGGCAGATTGGGCAGAACCTGGTTTTCCCCTCAGGGAAAGGGTATTTATCTGTCTTTAATTATCAGACCGCCTCTAAAACCCGTTGAAATTTCCGGTTTTACTCTCCTTGGTGCGGTGGCTCTGGCTGAGGCAGTTTTCCAAATTACCGGTCTTAGGGCGGGGATCAAATGGCCTAATGATTTGTTGGTAAAGGGTAAAAAATTTGCCGGCATTTTAACTGAAATGAAAAGTGAACAGGGAGAAAATTATAGTTTAATTCTGGGTACGGGTATTAATGTCAATTCAGATCCGTTAGATTTCCCTTTGACAATTCGGGATACCGCTACTTCCCTAAAAATGATCCTAGGGAAAGAACTGGAGCGGGCCCGGTTAGCGGGGGCCCTTTTACAGGTCCTGGAGAAGCTGTATGTTGAATATTTGGAAAAGGGTTTGGAGCCGATCTTGCAGTTGTGGAAGGAATGGAATGTTACATTGGGCCAATGGGTTACCATATCTTCAGGCACCGAAAAGTATTTTGGCCAAGCGGTGGAGCTTGATCAAACGGGTGCTTTATTGGTCAAAGGAAGTGATGGGAAAATTCACAGTTTTATCAGCGGTGAAGTTACTTTAAAAAATTAGGGGGTTTTGTCCATGATACTTAGAACCCGACAAATTGTTATTGCGGGTATCTTAGGAGCCATTGCATTGCTATTGGGAGCTACGCCCTTGGGTTTTATTCCCGTACCAACCCCGGCCGGTCATGCTACCATTATGCATATTCCTGCCATCATAGGTGCCATTATGGAGGGTCCCGTGGTAGGTGCTCTGATTGGGTTAATTTTTGGGGTTTGGAGTTTGATGCGGGGCGGTTCTGTGATGTTTGCCGATCCGATTATTGCAATACTTCCCCGGGTTTTGATTGGAATAGTAGCATATTATGTATATTTACCCTTCAGGAAAAAGCCTGTTTTAGCCTCGGGGGCCGCCGCTATTGCAGGGACTGCTACAAACACAATAGGCGTTTTGGGATTAGCTTGGTTGCGGGGTTATTTCCCCACCTGGGAAGCGGCGGGAGCGGTGGCTTTAATGCATGGGACACCGGAAATTATTGTGGCGACAATTTTAGTAGTGGTATTGGTTAAGGCATTGTCAGCCTTTTTACCCACAGCGGGGGGAAAAAAATAGGGTGTTGTTGGGTATGGAATTTTAGCAAGATAATCAAATTATTGCGGGCTTCAATAAAAACAGCTGGTTTGTTAAATATTTTTAAGAAGGTGAAGTGGCTTGTTATTAGCAGTGGATGTAGGTAATACCCATATTACCTTAGGCTTTTATAACGGGATAAAACCATACTGCCATTGGCGTATCTCTACCTACAGAAGGGGAACTGCCGATGAATACGGGATACTCTTAAGGCAGTTGTTTGATTCTCAAGGGATAACTTTAAAAGAGGTTTCCGCCGTTGCCTTAGCTTCGGTGGTACCCCCTTTAACGGGTGCCTTTGTAGAAATGGCTGAAAAGTTTTTTAAGGTAGAACCCTTGGTTGTCGGTCCCGGTATAAAAACCGGTATGCCTATTCGCTTTGATAATCCTAGGGAAGTGGGTGCGGATCGTATTGTTAACGGGGTGGCAGCTTTTGAAAAATTTGGGGGTCCCACCATTGTTGTGGATTTTGGCACAGCCACAACCTTTGATGTGATTTCTGCCAAAGGGGAATACTTGGGGGGTGCGATTGCGCCGGGAATTGGCATCTCCACGGATGCTCTTTTCAGCTATGCTGCAAAATTACCCAGGGTTGAGTTGGTGAAGCCTGCCCAGATAATCGGGAAAAATACTGTGGCCTGCATGCAGGCGGGGATTATGTTCGGGCTTGTAGGTCAGGTGGAAGGTATTGTTTCTAGAATGAAAAAAGAAATGAACAGCCCGATGTTT
>JBBAFB010000130.1:0-5569 GCA_041655595.1 Bacillota bacterium | reverse complement strand
AAGCAATGGTCAAGCAGTGGATTTTGCATGTGATTCTGCATGAGATTGCCACGTCGCTTCGCTCCTCGCAATGACATTGATGGGGGTTTCCTGCATCTTGCCTCTGGCCTCTTGCTTCCTGGATGCCCCGTCGCTACGCTCCTCGCAGTGACACTAACGCAGTGAGCTACAATAACGTCATTGCGAGCAAGGCGAAGCAATCTCAAGCCCCAAAGGAATGCCTGAACAGGTTTTAGCAACCGCTAGACAATCGCTTGACAATTGCTAGACAACCGCTAGGCAAAGCTAAAAGCCCCTGGCTTTTGGCTTCTAATGCTAGACAACCGCTAGACAAAGCTAAAAGCCTCTGGCTTTTGGCTTCTAGTGCTAGACAACTGCTAGACAAAGCTAAAAGCCTCTAGCTTTTGGCTTCTAAAAAAGGTGGTGAACAAATGGCAAGTATGCGAGATATTAAAAGGCGGATTCGCAGTATTCAAAGCACTCAGCAAATCACCAAGGCGATGAAAACCGTCTCAGCAGCCAAATTGAGAAAAACACAAACCAACTTGTTAGCTGCTCGGCCCTACTCGGATAAGCTAGCGGAAACCGCCTCCCGACTCCTTGGAGAAATAGGAAACTATGAAAATGCTCTCTTTGAGCAAAGAACGGGAAACCGGGTTGCCTATCTTATAATGACAGGGGATAGGGGTTTAGCAGGCGGCTTCAATGCTAATATAATCAGGACGGTAGAGCAGATTCTGAAAAACGAAACCGATGATGATGGAGTTATAATTGCCCTAGGCAGGAAAGGCAGAGATTATTTCAGAAGGCGCAATTACGAAATACTGCAGGAATATCTGGATTTAGGTGATGATCCCCATTATATCCAAGCCAGAGAGCTGGCTAGGGAGATGGTAAACCTCTTTTTGGAAGGCAAGGCAGATAAAATTAACTTGGTTTATACTCATTTCTACTCAGCTATTCGCCATGAACCGGAGGTAAAGCAGTTTTTGCCTTTGGAAGGCATTTCTATTGAAGAAAAAGGTGAGGAAACAGACTATATTTATGAACCGAGTAAAAGGGAAGTGCTGGACCACTTAATACCTCGTTCTTTAGAGGTAGCTATGTATCGCGCCCTTTTAGAATCCAAGGCCAGCGAACATGGAGCTAGGATGGCCGCCATGGATGCCGCCAGCAACAATGCAGGTGAAATGATTGATCAATTAACCCTATCCTTTAACAGGGCCAGACAGGCTGCCATCACCAGAGAAATTTCAGAAATAGTAGGCGGCGCCGCTGCGCTGAGCTAGGGACATGGTCTGACTATAGATGGTCTAACATTGTCTAACATGGTCTAACATGGTCTAACATGGTCTAATGTGGTCTAATATTGCTTGCGTACGTAGTTAAGGGTAGAAAGTGGAAAGTAGAAAGTAGAAAAAACCATTCCTATGTCATTCTGAACGTAGCGTAGCGAAGTGAAGAATCTTCTTGAGAGAATAGCCTACAAATTCTTCTACCTTCCACTTTCCACCAATTTAAAAGGTTTTAACAACCGCTTGACAATCGCTGGACAAAATCCAAAAGCCTTCGGTTTTTAGCTTTATATAAAAGAAAGGAGTTGAGACATATGAATCAAGGCGAAATTTTACAGGTAATCGGGCCTGTAGTGGATATTAAATTTACCCGAGAGCTGCCCATGATCTATAATGCCATAGTAATTAAAAACGAAGATCAGCCCCAAGAACTCAGGCTTGAGGACCTGCATATAACGTTGGAGACACTGCAGCACTTGGGCAATGATACAGTCAGATGTGTTGCCCTTTCCTCCACCGACGGTCTTAAAAGAGGTATGGTAGCCGTGGATACGGGAGAGCCCATTGCAGTGCCGGTGGGGCCTAATACTCTGGGCAGAATGGTAAATGTTGTCGGTGAACCCATTGACGGTCAGGGGGAAATCGAAACCAAGGAAAAATGGCCCATCCATAGACCGGCCCCCGATTTTGTAGATCAAACCCCTTCAACGGAAATTTTGGAAACGGGCATTAAAGTTGTGGATCTTTTGGCCCCTTATGCTAAAGGCGGCAAGGTAGGTCTTTTCGGGGGAGCCGGAGTAGGGAAAACAGTTTTGATCATGGAACTCATTCGTAATATTGCCTACGAACACGGCGGTTTTTCTGTTTTTGCCGGGGTAGGTGAAAGGACTAGGGAAGGCAATGACCTTTGGTTGGAAATGAAGGAGTCCGGTGTAATTGACAAAACCGCCCTTTGTTTCGGACAGATGAACGAGCCGCCGGGTGCCCGGTTAAGAATCGGCCTAACCGGCTTAACTATGGCAGAGTACTTTAGGGACCGGGAAGGCCAGGATGTGCTGTTATTTATTGATAACATTTTCCGTTTTACCCAGGCAGGCTCTGAGGTTTCCGCCCTGTTGGGCAGGATGCCTTCAGCCGTTGGTTACCAGCCGACTCTAGCAACGGAGATGGGGACTCTTCAGGAAAGGATTACTTCTACTACTAAGGGCTCAATCACCTCCGTGCAGGCTATTTATGTACCTGCAGATGACTTGACCGACCCAGCCCCGGCTACAGCCTTTGCCCACTTGGATGCTACTACCGTTTTATCTAGGCAAATTGCCGAGTTGGGTATTTACCCCGCGGTGGACCCCTTGGATTCTTCTTCCCGTATTTTGGACCCCAGGGTGGTAGGGGATGAGCACTATCAGGTGGCCAGAGGAGTGCAGCAGGTCTTGCAGAGATACAAAGAGCTACAGGATATCATTGCTATTTTGGGCATGGATGAACTCTCCGAAGAGGATAAAATTACTGTTGCCAGGGCCCGTAAAATTCAAAGATTTCTTTCCCAGCCTTTCTTTGTGGCCGAAGCCTTTACCAACACACCTGGCAAGTATGTACCTTTAGCAGAAACCATCAGGGGCTTTAAGGAAATTTTGGAGGGAAAGTATGACCACTTACCTGAACAAAGCTTTTTAATGGTTGGAACAATTGATGAAGCCATCGCCCAATCTCAGGAAATGGCTTAAAAGGGTGGGATACCCATGGCAAAGAAAATTTTATTAGAAATAGTCACCCCGGAAAAAATTGTCCTCAGCCGGGAAGTAGATTCCTTGATTGTCCCCGCTGCAGAGGGTTACTTGGGAATTTTGCCCGGACATGCCCCCTTGGTTTCTCAGCTTGATACGGGGGTAGCCAGCGTTAAGGTTGATGGCGAAGTAGAAAAGATGGCAGTCTGTTGTGGTTTTATAGAAGTAGTGGCTGACAAAGTAACTCTCCTATGCGATGTGGCGGAGTTGGCCGAGGAAATTGATGTAGAACGGGCCCTGAGGGCTAAAAAGCGGGCAGAAGAAAGAATCGCTAAAAAGGGAGTTGATGTGGATCTTATCAGAGCTGAAGCTGCCCTTAAAAGATCCCTGGCTCGTCTTGGTGCTGCAGGTAGAATTTAGTTCGTCAGACAAACAATATTTATAGAAATTGCTAAAATTTTAAGCAGGATTTAAAGGCTTCAAGCTAGAAATAGTTTGGAGCTTGCTTTTTTAGTAAAAGCATAGCAATTAACCAAAGGGCACAATAGCCCCGGGTCTTCCCGGGGCTATTGTGATTCAAGAGGCAAGAGGCAAGAGGCAAGAGGCAAGAGGCAAGAGGCAAGAAAACCCCACCTATGTCATTGTCAGGGGCGTAGCGGCTGGGCAATCTCGATTTTATGTAGGTGTATATTAGTCCCTCAGTTGGGTAAAAATACCCAGATAAGGAGGAGGGACGATGCGAAAATTATACTATATTGCTCTTGCCATCTTTTTAATTCTTGGCCTTTATATTATAATCATGAAAACAGCACCGGACAAAGTTCCTGCCAGCTGCGGGTTAAACTATGGAAGCAACTTCTCTTTTGATCCCGCCGCCGGGGAACCGGGGTTTTTTTCTCTGTCATTCCCAGGCCCGGCCGAGGGGGCTGATGTCTTTGGTGTTTTAAAGGCCCTTTCCAACTACGGGGATGATAAAGGCGGGCTTTTTCGGTGGTTTCAAGAACTGCCCCCGGAGTCGGCCACATCGCCTTATTTGTTCGTTGGGACCATTTCCGGCGATTTATCATATGATGAGGCAGAAAGTATTTTAGCTAAAGTTTTCACCGATTTAGAAGCAGAGAGCATTCAAAGAATGAGGGATCAAAACTTAATAAGCTGGGGGGGCTATTCTCCAAAAATTCCACTCCTTTTAAAGGATTTAACCGGGGCACCGGTTAATATACAAGGAGCATTGCGGTACAACAGCATAGAAGATCTCACCTATTTTTATTTGGGGAGCCCGTTAATCTACATTGAATACTAAATGAACCAAGAACTACTAAGAATCACAGGGAGGAAAAAGGGGTTTTATGTGGAATTAAACACAAGATGCAATGTGGGGGGGAACTACCTTTGGAAAAGATAGCTATTAAAGGCGGGAATCGCCTTACAGGTAAAGTAAGTATCAGCGGAGCAAAAAATGCAGTTTTACCGATTATAGCCGCTAGCCTGTTGGCAGAAACAAACACCATTCTTCACGATACACCTAAGCTGGCGGATGTTTATACTATGATCAATTTAGTGGATCAACTGGGAGTTAAAACAAGCTGGCAAAGTCAAAACACACTTGCCATTGATTGCAATTCTCTCAATAATATAGAAACATCCCAGGAGTTTATGCGCCAAATGCGAGCCTCTTTTTTAGTAATGGGACCTCTTTTGGCTAAAAAAGGCCATGCCAAGATGTGGTTGCCCGGAGGCTGTGCCATCGGTAGCAGACCAATTGATCTGCATTTAAAGGGTTTTGCCGCCCTGGGGGCCCAAATAAAATTGGGACATGGTTTGGTTGAAGCGAAAGCGAATAAATTGTCCGGGGCCCGTATTTATCTGGACTTTCCCAGTGTGGGAGCGACAGAAAACATCATGATGGCCGCCGTTTTGGCGGAAGGCACCACCATTATTGAGAATGCCGCAGAAGAACCGGAGATCGTTGCTCTGGCCATGTTTTTAAATAATATGGGAGCCAGGGTAATGGGTGCAGGTACAAATATTATTCGAGTTGAAGGGGTTAAAGAGCTTTCAGGGGCAACTCACACCATTATTCCCGACCGGATTGAAGCGGGGACCTACATGGTAGCTGCCGCGGCCACCGGTGGGGATGTGCTGATTGACAATGTAATTGAGGATCATTTAAAACCTATTATTGCTAAGCTCAAAGAGGCTGGAGTTAATATTTATGAGGAAAATGGCGGTGTCCGGGTTGTTGCGGATAAACCTATTAATGCAATTGATATTAAAACTTTACCTTACCCCGGTTTTCCCACTGATATGCAGGCCCAAATTATGGCCCTGATGACTTTGGCCCCGGGTACCAGTGTCATTACGGAAACCATTTTTGAGAATCGCTTTATGCATGTTAATGAGTTAAAAAGAATGGGCGCTCAGATAGTAATTGAAGGTCACACCGCAGTAGTTAAAGGAGTCCCCAGGCTAACCGGCGCACCGGTGAAAGCAACAGATTTAAGGGCAGGGGCGGCCTTGGTCATAGCTGCCCTAATGGCTGAAGGT
>JBBAFB010000129.1:0-5574 GCA_041655595.1 Bacillota bacterium | reverse complement strand
AAGGGTATCTGATTTTAGGGGATGTTTCAATGGAGTTTTTATTTCCACTGTGGGAATTCTTAGCTTCCGCTCTGTGGTAATTTTATTTTACCAAACATACCCTTCCTTTTCCATTAGATATAATAAGATTTTATCTTGTATTTTTTCTTCCACATTTTGCAGGCTTATTAAATCAATCTCATATTTTTTTAAGACTAAATCTTTGATATCTCTATCTGAAAGTGTTCTTTTTGCTTCTTCAATATCCAGGCAGACATCCTTGTTTAATTCCCGATGAAAATCACGGAATTTTTCTAAGGCGATATTTCTATTTTCCGAGAAAATTTTTAAGGCAAAATCTTTATCTATTAATTTACTTTGATTAACGTATTCATAATAACTGGACCATTTGTATTTTTCCAATTCCTTAGTTAAGCCTGCCTTAGTAGGATTTTGATGTATATAGCGCAGAACGGTTAAAAAATAAGTTTCGTCTTCCACTGGTTCACTCTTGAACCTTCCCTGAAACAGATGTCCGCTTCTATTATATTGCCAGTTGAACCAGGAAACATAACTCACTCCTATTCGTTTCATGGTATTGCCTATTTTTTCATTTCCTTCTTTGACTAACAAATGTAAATGATTATCCATTAAGCAATAGGCATAAAGTTCAAAACATATTTCTTTTTGATATTCTCCTAGGGTATTCAGATACTTGTAATAATCACTATCTTCTACAAAGATGTTTTGCTTATTTATTCCCCTTACCATTATATGGTAGACTCCTGTAGAACTTTCTATTCTTTCCGTACGTGCCATGTTATCACCTCAAGAATATAATAAGCCTCCTGCGGATGCTTGTCAAACGGAGAACCGTCCCCATGTTTGCCCCCCATGTTTGCCCCCCATGTTTGCCCCCCATGTTTGCCCATGTTTGTTTCAAAAAAGAATATCAAATAAAAAACCCCAAAAACACCCCAACTAAGATAAAAACTCATTTTTTAAGGCACACCCCTAGAAGTATAAAAAAAATAACCCTTACATATCAAGGGTTAGAAGTTGGTGCGAGTGAAGGGACTTGAACCCCCACGGTGTTACCCACTAGATCCTAAGTCTAGCGCGTCTGCCAGTTCCGCCACACTCGCATATTGAGTTAAAAAATGGTGAGCCATCCGCGACTCGAACGCGGGACACCCTGATTAAAAGTCAGGTGCTCTGCCGACTGAGCTAATGGCTCAAAAAAAAATGGCTGGGGCGGCTGGATTCGAACCAACGGGATGGCGGATCCAAAATCCGCTGCCTTACCGCTTGGCTACGCCCCAGCAAAAATTGGGGTGGATGATGGGACTTGAACCCACGACCCCCAGAGCCACAATCTGGTGCTCTAGCCACCTGAGCTACACCCACCACGGAAAGAAGCGTAACAAGTAATAAATATGGCACGCCTGACAGGATTCGAACCTGTGGCCTACGGATTAGAAGTCCGTTGCTCTGTCCAGCTGAGCTACAGGCGCATTCATTTGGAGCGGGTGATGGGAATCGAACCCACGTAACTGGCTTGGAAGGCCAGCGCTCTACCATTGAGCTACACCCGCACAGTCTCCCCTAAAAAACGGGCAAATATAGTATATCCAAAAACACTGCCCCGGTCAAAGACTTTTTTTTCCACAGCCCGGACCTTACTAAAGTAACCTGGCCAAAGGTCAAAATCTTGCAACAAAATTTATTATAGCATTTTAAAAAACTCTGCGCAAGTAAAAAATATTTTTACCTTTTTTGCGGCAGACAAAGCGGTAAAGGATGGATATATAAGGTTTTATTCGATTAATGACAGTATTTCCCCATGAACTTTACCTTGATATATTTTCAGTAACCCAAAGGAAGGCTTTGAGCCACCCCTAGGAGTAGCCACGCTGCCGGGGTTAAACAGCAAAACCCCATCCCTTTCTTCAAGCACGGGAACATGGGTATGTCCGAAAATTGCTACCCTTACACCCATTTTCTTAGCCCTTTCCAGCAAATTATCATAACCGAAACGGACTCTGTTTATATGACCATGAGTTAAAAGGATTTTAACATTTTCAAATTCCAGGACCAGTTCATCGGGCTTATCCGCCAGATACCAATCACAGTTACCTACTACTGCTTTTACGGGAACAGCCAACTTTTCAGCTAATTTCATGGCATCTTCATAAAAATCTCCGGCGTGGAGAAGCTGTTCGATTTGTCCCATTTGCTTAATTGCCTTTTTTGCTTCCTTATGCTGTTGATGAGTGTCACTGATAATCCCGAGCAGCATTAAATTTTACCCTCCTTTAACAGTTGTTCTAAAATAGTCTTCATTTTTTTAAAGGCCCTTCCCCGATGGCTAACCGCGTTTTTTTCTGCCAAGGATAATTCCGCCATCGTTTTAAGGTAGTCCGGCTCCGCTAAAAAAAGGGGGTCATAACCAAAGCCGTTCTCCCCTTTAGCTTCAAAGGCAATTCTGCCTTGACAAATACCCTCTGTATAAAGCTCCTCACCGGTAGTTAGTTTTAAGCAAATTACGGAGCGAAAGTCCGCCTGTCTTTTTGCTATGGGGATGTCGGCCAGGGCCTGTAGCAATTTTTTATTGTTGGCCGGATCATTTCTTTCCTCACCTGCATACCTGGAGGAATAAACCCCCGGGGCTCCGTTAAGGGACCCCACTTCTAAACCGGAATCATCCGCCAGGGATGTTATCCCGGTATATTTAAAAACTGCAGCGGCTTTGATCCTAGCATTTTCGCGAAAGGTCCGGCCGGTTTCTTTGATTTCGGGCAAATCGGGAAAATCCTGCAAGGATTTAATATTTAGAGGGAGATCCTTTAATAATTCCCGCAGTTCCCTGACCTTTCCCAAATTATGTGTTGCTAAAACAATTTCCCTCATCCTATTCCCCAATCCCCTCAGCCAAATCACCCAGAACTTCCTTCTGTAAACTAATCAATTCCTTGATGCCTTTATCCCCAAGGCTTAAGAACTGATCCAGCTCTTGTCTGCTAAAGGCGATTCCTTCAGCAGTACCTTGAATTTCTACATATTTACCCTTGCCGGTCATAACCACATTCATGTCTACTTCGGCTTGAGAATCTTCCTGATAGCAAAGATCCAAATAAATCTTATCTTCCAGTTTGCCCACGCTCACCGCCCCGAGAAAATCCTTAATGGGTATTTTTTTGATAGAACCATCTTGCAGAAGCTTTCCGCAAGCATCAACCAGGGCTACAAAGCTACCCGTAATAGATGCGGTCCTGGTTCCGCCATCTGCCTGTATAACATCACAATCCAGCCAGATTGTTCTTTCCCCTAATTGAGTTAAATCTATAATCGAACGCAGGGAACGGCCGATCAGCCGCTGTATTTCCATGGTACGGCCGGTTAAACGTCCTTTAGCCGCTTCTCTAACCGTTCTTTGTTGGGTTGCTCTGGGTAGCATGGCATATTCGGCGGTAACCCAACCGCTGTTGGTCCCTTTTAAAAAAGGAGGCACCTTTTCTTCCACTGTGGCGGTGCAAATTACCTTTGTGTCGCCAACTTCAATCAAAACCGAACCCTCCGCAGGCTTAATAAAGTTACGCGTTATAATAACCTTGCGAAGCTCATCAACTTTACGTCCATCAATTCTTTGTTTCAACAATAATCCTCCTGACTTAGTAAGCTTACTTTAAATATAGAATAAATTTAACCAATAATCCATCATTTTATTTTTTGATAGCAGCCGGCTCCTCCAAAACCCCCCAAGGTGGCTTTGGCATCCAGGACGGTGACAAAGGCTTTTTCATCCCAGTCATTAATTAACTTGAAAAGTTCCTTTAATCTTTTTCGAGGTAAAAGAATATGTTGTACTAAATGAATCCCTTCTCTTCCTTCGCCCTGCAAAATAGTAACCCCAAAACCTTTATCCCGAAGAACTGCCGCTAACTCCGTTGAGCGTTCCAAGGTAATAACCTGTACCGTTAAGTAACCCAAGGCCATTTTTTCCTCAATATAGCTGCCTACTATATTGCCGGTGGCAAAACCTAAACCGTAAACAATCAGGCTAACAGGATCATTTAAGCGCCCCACTATGTAGCTTAAAACAACTATATAGATGATAACTTCAAAAAAACCGATGGCAGCCGCTTGAAACCGTTTACCCCTAACCAATAAAAGCATTCTCAAGGTTGCACAACTTACGTCAATTACCCTCGAAAAGAAAATTAAAAAATATCCCGGTAACAGCGTTAGCATTCTACAACTCCCTCCAAGTTCTTTGCTACCCCTATATTAACCTATTTTAGCGGAACTCACCAGAGGGAGCGGATAGCTTTAGGCCAGAATCATTAGAGGCGGTGCCAGCACCGCCTCTAATGATTCTATTGTTCCGCAAAGTAGCGCATAATTCCTTTTGCCAGGCCTTCCGCCGCTTTTTGCCTAAATTCCTCCGTACCTAATAATTGCAGTTCCTCCGGATTTGAAATAAAGGCAATTTCAGCCAAAATTGACGGCATGGTTGTTTCTCTTAAAACGGCAAAGTTTTCTTCCAGGATACCAATATTTCTACGTCCCAGTTTATTTACTAACTCCTGCTGCACCAAGGTTGCCAACCGCTGCCTTTCAGCTCTTTGAGCACCCAGTTCGCTGCTCCAAGGAGCATAATAATAGGTGGAGGTGCCGGCTACGGTGGCGGAAGTGGATGAGTTAATGTGGATACAAACGAAGATATCCGCATTGTTAACATTTGCCACCTCTGCCCTACCTGCTAAATTCAAACTAGTTGTATCCCCTGTACGGGTCATAATAATGGTTGCTCCTTCTTGCTGAAGAATCTCCCACAATTTCCAGGCGATATCAGTGGTTAAATCCCGTTCCTCGAGCCCATTCTTGCCAATAGCCCCCGGGTCTGAGCCCCAAGGCTTTTGTTCGCCATGCCCCGGATCAATTACAATTATTTTATCCTTAATCGAAGGGGGACTGAGCTTAACAATCACTTGGCTACCATTATCATTAAAAGAAACAGAATATGTTGCCACGGCTTTTAAATCTACTACTACCCTTGCCTGACTTTCTGTAAATTGGCCAACCCTGACTGCCGTAGCGATTTCATTATTAACAAGCTTTTTTTCATTATCCCAATTTAAAGCTAAGCTTGTGTTTTGCAAATCAATAACTACCCTTTGAGGGTTTCCTAAGGTCATAATTGAGTAGTTTAATGGATGAGCACCATCAATTATCAATTCCAATTCGTTGCCTAAGTCTTTGATATCAAGCTTTTGCAAACTATTGGGCCCTGTATATAAGGGTGGTGCGGGCCGAGGCCTGTCACCGGGCTCCGGACTACGGGAAGAAGCATTGGGATCTGTCCTAACGGCCACCAGGGAATTTTTTACCCAGCCTTGATACCCATCCTTTGTTTTAACATAGTACCAATCCTCGCTGTCCCCAAAAATGGTTAGGGCTTCCCCTTTTATGACCTGTGTAATCACTTCGTGTTCCGTACCGGGACCCACCCTAATATTAACTACGCTTTCTGTGATAAGAGCAATTCTTGCACTGCCCTCACCGCCCTGATAATCCCCTGAAGGAGGTTTTTTG
>JBBAFB010000128.1:0-5704 GCA_041655595.1 Bacillota bacterium | reverse complement strand
GAATCCGGTTTAAGTGTTGATGATGTCTTTGGCAAGTACCTTTCCATGCACTGCGGAACTTAATTTTCCGAGCACCCCATTCCCATTATTGGGATTTCATGGTTGAATGTGTAAGCCTATGACTTGGACCGGAAAAAATCAATAAGTGGCTGTAATGAACCAATCTGTCAATTATGGCACTGGTCAACTTTTCATCATAGAAAATTCCGTTCCACTTGCTGAATTCCAGGTTCGTTGTGATTATCACGCTCCTCCTTTCATAGCACTCTGAGATTACTTGAAAGAGAAGTTGAGCCCCCTCTTTTTCAAAGGGAATATAACCCCATTCATCGCAGATCAACAGATCTGTTTTTTCAATCATTCTCATAAAGCGCTTTAATTCACCTTTAGCCTTGGCCTCGCCTAATTGGTTAACAAGTGATGCCGTTCGAAAGAATTTTACCCTCTTGCCGCCGCTGCAAGCGGCCACCCCTATTGCAGTCGCCAAATGTGATTTACCTGTTCCCACGGGACCATAAAGTATTAGGTTTTCTTTTTTGTTGATGAAATTGGCGTTTTTTAAATCCTCAATATCAATTGCATTCGGTATTTGTACCTGGCTGAAGCTATAGCCCTCAAAGGTTTTAATCACATCAAAACCCGCGGCCTTCAGATTTCTGTTTTTGCGTGTCAATTCTCTGTTGTCCAATTCCAGCTTTAGAAGCTGGGCCAAAAAATCCGCATAATCAACTGCATTTATCCTTGAATAGTTTTCGTAAAGGTTCTTGCCAAACCGGAGTTCCTTGCAGTAGTGCTTGATTAATGCATCTGAATTCATTAGTGTATACCTCCGGAGGCTATTAGTTTGTCATAGATATTTATGTCTGGGGTAAACCTTTTAAGTTCCGGAACCGTATCTGGAAGCGTGATATCAATTTCCGGCAAACTTCCGGAAGTTAAGCGGCAATAGGTAGCCCATATGTCATCAGCACCCCTGGCTCCATGCTTGATACCTTCTTCCATGGCTAGAACTGCTGCTTCTATACCGCTTTCCCCTGTCATACGGCTAAATAGTTTCAGGGTTTCTTTTTTGCAAATGTAATCACAATTTTCCAGAAACTGTTTTAATGTTAGTGGTAGCTGATTAAAGAGGCCCGTGTATTTTAGTGCTGTAGGTCTTTTGGCCATTAGTTCCAGGTAAGGGGTCCAGATCATGGATTCCCTCTCATCGCCATAAAGCCTTCTGTGCCTGACAATTAGGTTGTGGTCATTATCAAGAATTTCAACATCATGGGCCCCAGCTCTTATCATTATTTGTGAGTTTACCAGTTTGGGGGACGTGGAATATGTTCTGGCGTCAAATTTAATTTTTCCGTAATTATCGGCTTTGGCAAATTTATGCCGGTATACCTCAAAAGGGACCTTCGGAAGTTTAAAAAATTCTTGCATGTCCTCCTGGAATAGTTCACTGATTAGCCCAATGCCTTTGTAATGTTGCCTTATCATATCTTCATCACAGCGTTTCAGCAATTCCTTGTTGTACTGGCGTAGATCCTTAAATTCCGGAACAGGAACGAAGAGGTTGCGACGATGATAGCCCACTTTGTTTTCCACTGATCCCTTTTCATTTCCGCTGTTGGGGTTGCAGAAATTGCTGTTAAAGCCGTAATGCATCATAAATCTAAGGAAGCCTTCACTAAGATCTCGTTCTCCATATGCCCTGATTTTTTTTACTGCTGTGGACATGTTGTCAAACCATATGGCGGTTGGTACGCCGCCTATATGCTCGAAAATGGATTTTAACCCTTCCAGTAGGCATTCCTGGTTTTCACTTTTAAAAAGCTGGGTGTGGCCGCCGTTGCTGTGTGGGTAAGATACGTTAAGATAATGCCCGTCATATGTTATTCCATTTTCGATGAATCTTGCTCCGCCAAAATCTACCTGGGCCTCACCTGGTGGGTGTTCCAGCGGCAAAAAACCATCCGCCCCTGTTTTCAGTTCTTTTCTTATTTCTGCTACAAACCCTCTGACCGCCCGATCTGAGGCGTTAAATTCATCCCCATACATTTCTTTCAGCCTGTCATAAACTCTTTTGGCAGTGTGACGCTGTTTATGGGGGGCCTTTTGGTCATCTACCAGCCATTTGATTACTAAATCCCTATAAGGCGTTAATTTTCCCGTCCTAGTCTGTTTAGGTTTTGTCTCAAGGTTAAAATCATCTTTTTTAACATATTTTTTTACTGTTTCAAAATCATGACCTGTGATATCAGCAATTTTTCTTAAGCTTTTGCCTTCAAATTTTCTTAAATATTTGATACGATGTATCTGCTCCATTGTTAGCATCTCCCTATTCCCCTTTTCAGCTTAGTCACTAAAAAGGGTATATTATTTGTGGGGTGCTTGCAATGGAGTTTTTCCATTTTTCGCAGGGATTCTTAACTTCCGTTGTGCCCGGGTTCTATACTACCAAAAACATATGGTTAAATCAAACAAGTCGGCTATATTAACTTGTTCAAGTGAAAAAGTATCATATAAAACATAGACTAATATAATTAGAAATAAGTAATAAAAAATATTAGCATTTAGTATTTTTAGGATCAGCTTATACAGTTTTACCGATGTCTTGAATTTCACCAAATCACATCCCTGGCTTCCTTAACCTCTGCTTTTGTCAACTGAAAAGTGTACCACCTAAAAAGTTAAAAATTCACATCCACTCCTTGCTGGAATGAGTATTTGTGGTGAGGTATCCTTCGATTTGGCCGGTGAAAATCAACTTGTCCATTTGCCCCCCCTACACCCCAAATTGCACCCTAACAAAGAATTCATCAACTCCAAATACTGCAAAACCCCACGCTTTAAATCCCACCGGTCCCTCCACCATCTATCTGCATTGAAATCATCATGCTCTGTGGGGCAAGATATTACCTCTACTTTCCTATCCAAAGACCTCATCGCATTAGCAAATATCTTCTCCTCCCTGCCGGAATGATATTTGGAAGTGACAATAATCAACGAGTCTGCCTCTGGCGCATCCTTTAAATATTCCCTAATAGCCAACGCTTCACCCTTTGTACTTAAAGCATCCCCGGGCAATATTTTCTTACAACTTTCCAACACGCCGAGCTGTACCGCCACACCCTTGGCAATATCAACGTCATGGGGAATATCTACACTTTGGGCAACAACTGGGTCATAACCCCTTACCATCTTTCTAACCATTACTATCTTACCTGAATACCCCTTTTCGTAAAATCTACTGCCCCAAGCATCCCATTAGGGCTACTACCCATTGGGACCACTATGATATCAGTGGGTTAGGGGGTATCTTCTGCAACCAAGAAATTGCCTTGGGCAGGGCGGGATAATAATAGTAGTAGTAGAAGGAAAATTAAGATAATAACTAATAGGATTGTTAACTTGCCAAGGGGTTTATTTATAAATTTGTTATACCGTTTCGTTCAGCCGCTCAAACCTCCAAGCATCCCGGACCATATCTTCAATGGTTGATTCAGCATTCCAGCCCAGTTCTTTCTCGGCCCTACTTGCATCGGCAAAGCAAGTAGCGATGTCACCCGGGCGCCTGTTAACGATTTTATAAGGAACATCTACTTTATTAACTTTAATAAAAGCATTTATTAATTCTAGAACAGATGTACCCCTTCCGGTTCCCAGATTATATATCTTTACGCCCTCATCCAACTTCTCTACAGCCTTAACATGGCCTTTGGCAAGATCCACCACATGAATATAATCCCGCACACCGGTGCCGTCTACAGTTTCATAATCGTCACCGAATATGCTCAATTCAGGCAGTACCCCTTTAGCCACTTTAGTTACAAAAGGCATTAGATTATTAGGTATGCCATTAGGGTCTTCACCAATTAAACCGCTTTCATGGGCACCTACCGGGTTGAAGTACCTTAACAGGCTGACTGCAAAACTAGGGTTGGCCTTTGCTGTATCCATAAGTATTCTTTCACTCATTGCCTTGGTCTCGCCATAAGGATTGGTTGTTTCTTTTAGTTCCATATCTTCTTTTAGTGGAGAGGGCTGATCCCCGTAGACTGTGGCAGATGAGCTGAAAACAAATTTATTAACCCCATGTTTTACACACATTTTGCCAAGCATCATAGTAGAAACCAAGTTATTGTAATAATACTCTAAAGGCTTTGCTACTGATTCACCCACCGCCTTAAGTGTTTTTTGCAAGTCCTATTTGGAGAAAGTTGCAAATAATTTTTCCATAGTATTGTATCTCCATTTTCCACACTATTGCAAGCCATCCTGGGCATAAAAATTAAGATGAGCATACATACATTGCCAAGCAATAACCTTTTTTCACATTTGTCTTTTATGGAGCATCGATAGCCTTTGAAAAGTGCGCTCTGGCTTTGAATTACATATCTATCCGACCACCTCCAGGTATTTTTCCAAGTTTCGTGATATCTTTTTAAGAAACCGTAAGAACCACAAAATGCTTCATTTTCAACCTCCCCGATGGCTCGCTTGATTTAACTGTTCGTCACCCTTTTTTCAGTCGTTGCCATTGAATGATACAGTTCATTGATACTTGACTCCCTTAAACGATTATTCTCTCCTGGAAACAGAAGCAGGTAGCAGTGATGCATCAATCTTCCTACCAGGGCTGCTGTCATTTGTTCATCATAAAGAACATTGACCCACCGTGAAAATTCCAGGTTGGTATTCAGTATGACGGATTTCTGTTCATGTATCTCCGAAAGAAAATCAAACAATAACTGGGAGCCGGTGCGATCGTAAGGTACATAGCCAAATTCATCAAGGATGATAACTTGGGCCTTAGATAGTTTTTTCAGCAGCGCCTTCAAATTGCCCGCCTTCTTGGCTTCCGAAAGGTAGTTAACCAAGGCTGCTGTGCGAAAAAACCTTACGGGAATTCCCTTTTTGCAGGCGGCGACACCTAAAGCCGTAGAAAGCATTGTTTTTCCTGTGCCTGTTCTGCCGTACATAATGATGTTTTTCTTTTCCCCTATGAAATCAAGGGATTTTAGGTTTTCCTCCGTAAGATCAAAGGGTAGGGTGATTTCATCAAAACGGAATCCTTCAAAGGTTTTAATACTGTAAAACCCTGCTCCGTTAATTAACTTTGATACCCGCATTTGCTCCCGGTTTTTTAGTTCTGCAGTCAAAAGCTTCAGTAAGAATTCCTGATGGGATTCCCCGGTTGTTATTTGCGCCATATCGGCCAGATTTCGGCTGATTTTAAGCCGTTTGCAGCAATCAATGATTTCCAGGTCAAGCATTGGATGTTCCTCCTCTTTTTAGAAAGACATCATAGGAAATCAGATTGGTGGTCATTGGTGATACCTTCGGTATCTCTGAACCAAGGGGCATTGGCGGCAATTCCGGAAGATCTGCATAGATTCGGCGGTAAAGGTTCTTTAGGCTTTCCGCATCAGATACTTCATAGCTGAGCGCTTGGTTAACCGTATTTATTGCGCTTTCAAAACCGGTTTTTTCTGTCAACTCGGAAAGGATCTTAAGAACTTTTCCCGTTTCCGTATTTGAACAGTTGCCCAAAAACTGCCTCATTTGGCTGGGCATCATCTCATAGATGCTGGAATATTTGAGAGCCCGTGGCCGATAAGATAATTGCTTAAGGTATGGCAGCCAATCCATGCTTTGCTGTTTGGTGTTTCCGTAGAGCCTTTTATGGCTTACAATTTCCCGGTAGTTCTCATCC
>JBBAFB010000127.1:0-5730 GCA_041655595.1 Bacillota bacterium | reverse complement strand
CCATTATAATGGACAACAGCACAACTGCTATGACCGGTCACCAGGAAAATCCGGGTACGGGCTATACTGTGGGACAGGAAGCCGCTCCAAAGGTAGACTTGGAACAGTTGGTGCGTTCCCTAGGCGTGAAAAGGGTTCAAGTAGTGGACCCTTACAATTTAAAAAATGTTGAAAAAGTTTTACGGGAGGAAACAGCGGCAGAGGAAGCTTCGGTAATTATCTTTAAAAGACCATGTGTTTTGTTAAAGGGACAGCAGCCTACCGGTGGGCCCGTGATTTTTATTGAGGAAAACTGTACAGAATGCGGCCGTTGCAAAAGGTTGGGCTGTCCTGCCTTGGTCTTTAAAACAGAAAAGCCTACCTTAGATACAAGCTTATGCAATAATTGCGGTCAATGCGTTCAGGTCTGCAAATTTGATGCCCTTCGGAAAGTAGGTGGTTTAATTGTCTAACACAACTGATATTTTATTGGTAGGAGTTGGTGGTCAAGGCACTATTTTGGCCAGTAAGGTAGTGGGGCAAGTTGCCTTAAGTTTGGGGCAGGAAGTGAAAGTGGCAGAAATTCATGGTATGTCTCAAAGAGGAGGTAATGTGGTTACCCAAGTTCGCTACGGAGAAAAAGTTTATTCCCCGACCATCCAAAAAAATCAGGCAGATATTATTTTAGCCTTTGAAAAAATTGAAGCCCTGCGCTGGCTACCCTATTTAAAGAAGGGCGGTCAGGTGGTGGTAAATGATCAAGAGATAGACCCCATGCCTGTAATTATGGGAAAAGTACCTTACCCTGAAAATGTGATGGAACAATTAAAAGCCCGGGGCCGGGTATCCCAGATACCTGCCCTGGAGCTAGCAGAAAAAGCAGGCAATTCCAAAACAATTAATGTGGTTTTATTAGGTGTTCTGGCTAAGGGAATGGATATTGAGCTTGAGATATGGGAAAAGGTATTGCAGGATTTGGTACCGGCAAAATTTTTGGATGTAAACTTGAGGGCATTTCAATTGGGATTGGAGTGGGAATAAAAAGGGAGGGGCTCTGCCCCTCCCTTTTAGTTACTGTTTTTTTACTTCTACATTATCCCTAACTACTTGTACCCAAGTCCTTCCTTCAATAAAAACAATTGGCTTGCCATCCTTGTCCAAATATTCCGTAGGGGACTTGTAGTCTTTTTTTCTCCAAGTGCCTTCCTGATACTTTCCACCTAGAAAATACTCCGCTTTTCCTTCACCCACCAAATCAATCTCAATGTGAAGGTCCTTATCGTTTATGCTTCTGTGTTTGGCATATTGAACTATCAAATTACGTGTCTTTATTTGTTCCTCTGTAGCAAAATCCAGGTGAGGCTCACCATTAATAAAACGCCAATATAAATTATCTTCTTCAGAATATACATAGCTGGGCTTGGTAAATTGATCATAAGAAAAACGAATTTCCCGGTAATCCGGGGCTTCATCGGCGGGTTTTTCAAAAACCCAATTATGAAAGACACCGTTTTCTTTTTTGCCTATTAAAGCCCTTTTGAGGTTAAGGTAGGTATTGTGGGGCCGTACTTCCTTTGGATCTACCCAAAAACCTCGATGTCCCTTTATGTCATCAATAGTTTTAATCCCCCATTCCGGAATTTTAGCATAGGCATCCGTAGATCCCCCCACATGGGCATAATAGGCATCCCATTCCTTGGCCAACATCAAGGCATAGGATCTGGCACTGCGAACAGAGCCTACATCCTCCGGTAGCTCGCTATAATAAAAAGCTAAAAACCTAGTCAAACCGCCTTCCATTTCCATTTCGTAAACTAGATCCGCATTAATTAGCCCTGTTTGGGGGCGTGCCTTGGGTGCGTTATTAACCATAATGGCTATTAAATACCTGTTATCGCCTGAAGGCTCCCCGGTTAAAGGGTTTAGCTCCGCCGGTGTTTCCGGCTCGGGCTCCTGCTCCTGCTCCTGCTCAGGATTTGGTTCCTGTTCTTCTACGGGGGGAGGTGATTCGGGTGAATTTTCCCCGGGGTTGGTTTTATTGGTACAACCAAAGGCTATTAAGGCCAATAATGTTATCAGCAATACAAAATAATACAGGTATTTTTTCCTTACTGGTTTCATGGGACAGCTCCTTATATTAAAATATAAAAAGGAATTCGCTTTTACTTAACAACTTACCTGCTTAAATAACTGGAAAAACAAAAAAACCACCTTTCAAAAAAAGGCATTTTACTGCTCTAAAGAGAACTAAGAAATTGGGGTATTGTTGTCTAAAAATTTATTTTTAATCAGCTTTAGGACCTATTGCATTCAGTTTAAGAATATGTTCTAATGTACTTATGCGTTTTTTAGCATATAATTATTTCTAGAGGATTTAGTTAGGGGGTAGTGTAATGGAACAGTTTAAAACTCCCATTTTTGATGCGGTAAAAAAATATATTAATGATGGTACCATTCCATTTCATGTACCCGGGCACAAACAGGGTAGGGGATTGGTGGAATTTGGCGACTTTATTGGGGAAAATGCCTTGAAAATGGATCTTACCTGTACCTTAGGTTTAGATAATATCTGCAACCCTAAAAATGTGATTCAAGAAGCAGAATCCTTAGCCGCTCAGGCTTTTGGAGCGGATAGAGCATTTTTTCTGGTTAATGGCACAACCGCCGGTATCCAAGGGATGATTATGGCAGTCTGTCAACCCGGGGACAAGATCTTATTGCCTCGCAACGCACATAAATCTGCTATTGGCGGCCTTATTATGAGCGGTGCTCACCCCATTTATCTTGAGCCTCAGGTGGATTTGAGTTTTGGTATTTCCATGGGAATTACTCCCGAGCAGGTAGAAAAAGCCTTTTATCAGCATCCCGATATTAAAGCAGTATTTATTGTATATCCTAATTATTATGGTACGGCCTCGGATCTGAAATCAATCGCAGCTATAGCTCATGCCTATGGGGTCCCCGTGATTGTGGATGAAGCCCATGGGGCACACCTTTATTTTAGTGATGAATTGCCGATTGCAGCTATCGAAGCGGGCGCAGATATAGTAGCGAGCAGCACCCACAAGCTGGCAGGCTCAATGACGCAAAGTTCCATGCTGTTAATGAGGAAGGGTTTAATCGCACCTGAAAGGGTGAAGGCGGTTTTAAACCTCACTCAGACCACCAGTCCTTCATATTTGTTGTTGACATCTTTGGATTTAGCTAGAAAACAAATGGCCACAAAGGGACGGGAATTGATTAAAGAAACTCTCAAATTAACAAACCAAGTGCGACAGGAGATTAAAGATATAGAGGGGATTAAATTATTTGGCGATGATTTAGCGGGCACGCCGGGCTGTTATGCCTTTGATCCCACTAAGATAATTATCAATGTAACCGGTCTAGGTATGTCCGGCTATGAAGTTGAGCACATGTTAAGGGAGCGCTATCAGATTCAAGCGGAGTTATCGGATCTATACAATGTAATGTTTGTCATAACCATTGGTGATAACCCGAAATCGGTACAACACTTGGTGGAGTCCGTTAAAGCAATCTCTATGGCCAATCCCCTGAAAAATATCTTAAAGCACTGTCCTCCGCTACCGGAACTGCCAACTCAAATGCTTTTGCCCAGGGAAGCCTTTTATGGGGATACAACCCTTGTCCCTTGGGATGAAGCCGCGGGAGAAATTAGTGCGGAATCCATCATGGCCTACCCGCCGGGTATCCCTTTAATTTGCCCCGGGGAATTAATTACTCAAAGCATTGTGGATTATGTGAATATACTAAAACAAGAGCACGCTGATTTGCAAGGTACCGAGGACAAGCAAATTAACGAAATTAAAGTAATGAAAAATGTCAGCTCCATTAACAAGTCTGATGTCATGGAAGATGTTTGCTAGCTAAAAAGGAAATAGCCTTTCGATGGAGAATAGTCATCCATAGCAGATTTTGAGACAGATTTAGCCGGAGGTGAGAAAATGGATTGGTTCATGGTTGCTTTCGTTTTAATTTTGGTTGGTTTTGGGCTTTATTATTTAACCCGTCAAGTGAATGATCCCGGAAACAAGGTATTCCCTTTTAATTCGGTGGGAGAATTTGCTTCCCCCTCTTTTGAAGCTAATGGTAGTAATGATAATCCAGCTTAATAGATCTATTAATTTACTAGCCTTGCAGTTTAGCGAGGCTTATTTTTTATCGGTAGAATATTTTTACCAAGAAGGATAATTTTCTAAAAGGTTTGCAGGGTTTTGTCAAATTAATGGGGAAATAAGGGCTAAGCTTATGGCAGAAGGGGATGTCAGATTTGAAAACAGCATTTATCATCAATCCGTCGGCAGGTAGGGGTAAAACTGCTAAGGTGTGGGAGGATTTAAAATATACCAACTTAATTGTTGAGACTAAGGGTGATGCCTATTTTACTACGGGTCCCGGGGATGCTAAAAGGTTTGCCAAGGGTTTATCGGAGAGGGGTTATAAAAGAGTATTTGTGCTCGGCGGAGACGGAACCGTCAACGAAGTAATTAACGGCCTTAAGTTGGATGCCATTCAGTTGGGGATTGTTCCCACAGGCACAGGTAATGATTTTTGTCGTATGCTAGCAATATCAAATAAACCTAAAGAAGCAATCAGACAGTTGCTGGCAGGAAAGACTAGAATTGTGGATATAGGCGAAGTTAACGGCAGGCGGTTTTTGAATACCATTGGTGTCGGTTTTGACGCGGAAGTTGCTCGCACCACCAATGAAGAATATCAAAACTTAAGCGGTACCCTAGCTTATCTGGCAGCTATAACTAAGGTGCTAAGGGAATATAAAAATGAAGAGATGGTAGTTGAAACAGAGGGTATTACCATAGAAGGAAGGATGCTTTTAATAGCTATCGGGAATGGCAGTTATTTTGGCGGCGGAATGAAGATTGTTCCTCAGGCCGTTATTGATGATGGCATCTTTCATTTATGTCTCATAGGAGATGCTTCCAAATTGGATGTTCTGAAAAATGTCTCTAAGCTATTTTCTGGCAATCATCTCACCCATCCAAAGATCAGTAGTCTTTCCGCCAAAAGAATTGCAGTTAAGACTAAAAATCCGGTGACCGTGCAGGCCGATGGAGAAATTATCGGGAAAACTCCCATAGAAGTAGCGATAATACCTAAGGCATTGGAAATCTTAATTCCAATCGGCGGCAATGATAAAACACAAATAAGTTAGAGGTGTTGCTGTTGAAAATTGATATTGAGCAAGCCCGCATTCTAAAAGGCTGGCAGCGCTTTATTCAAAACGGGGAATTAATGTATAATATATCCGCGCCAATCGTTAGATCTTGGTTGCGCTGCCAAAGTAATAATTTGTCAGCAGTTAAGCTGCTGCCGGAGAAGCTCCCTCTCTACCCAGAAACAATCCAGGCTTTTCCGCCAGGACTATTGGCTTCTTTTGGTGAATTTATAGCAATAGTTTTTGATCGTTTAGCCGAACATAAATTATTATTAACTCTGGTAGATGCTAAAGGTGTTCTGGTCAATTGGAAAGGGAACAAAGGCTTTTTATTGACCGGGCCCTTGAACATAGGTACGGATTTTCGCGAAGAAAGCCTGGGGACCATGGCAGTCGGTCTCACCTTGAAGGAGCAAAAAACTTACATAACCCGAGGTGCAGAGCATTATTATAGCTGCTATCACGGTTTAGTTAATTGTACAGTACCTTTGATAACAGAAAATAATTTTGTTGGGGTTTTGAGCGGCTGGTCCCTATTTGAGCAGAGCGATTTTATG
>JBBAFB010000126.1:0-5810 GCA_041655595.1 Bacillota bacterium | reverse complement strand
CCCCAAGTATGATATGTTGGCTGCTCATAACTTAAGGGACGGCAACAATCCGGTTATACCTCAGAAAAAGTTTGATTTTGCCCAAGATACCTTCTATGGAGAAGGTCAATTGATTCATGTTCCCGCAGCACGTCCCGATGTTTGTATAGCTCATGTTCAGCAAGTGGGGGAAGACGGCACAGTTAAGGTAATTGGGCAAAGGTATTCCGATGCCGAGGCAATGAAAGCGGCTAAAACATTAATTGTAGTTGCGGAGGAAGTTGTTCCGGAGCATGTCATCAGGCAGGATCCCGGTGCCAACTTGATTCCTCACTACTTAGTAGACGCTATAGTGGAAGTGCCTTGGGGTGCTCATCCCACAGGTTGTTACGGTTTTTATGAGGTTGACGGGGCCTTTATCAGAGAGTTTTATAACAGGACCAAGACCCAGGAAGGTTTTGACGAATGGGCTCAGGAATGGATTTTTGGAGTAAAGGATTTTAACGAATACTTAGAGAAATTGGGCTTTAACAGGCTGGATATTTTAAGGGCCAACTCCGCAACTAAGTATAGCAATAGGGTCAAGAGGGGGGCTGTATAATGGAAGCATTAAACAATCATAATTATGCAAAACCTGGTGAGTACAAAGTTATCGAATATCTGGCTGTAGCAGGAGCAAGGGAAGTTCAAGACGGCGAAGTGGTCTTTGCCGGTACAGGCCTACCCATGTTGGCGGTTACTCTGGCACAAAAAACAGAAGCGCCCAAGGCCTCCATTATTTATGAAGCGGGTTCTGCCGATGGCAGGCCGGTAGACCTACCGGCCTCGGTGGGGGATGCCAGATGTGAATATCAGGCTTCCGTAGTTTCCGGGCTGTTTGATGTTTTTAATCAATTGCAAAGGGGTTCCGTAGATTTGGCTTTTTTAGGCGGAGCAGAAGTAGACAAGTATGGCAATGTCAACACCACTGTGATCGGAGACTATAAGAATCCCAAGGTTCGCCTAACAGGCAGCGGCGGCAACCCGGACATTAATTCATTGGCCAGAAGAACCGTCTTTATTATGAATCAGGAAAAAAGAAGGTTTAAGGAAGCAGTGGATTATATTACCTCCCCCGGCTGGAGAATCAAGAATTGGCCCAGCGGAGAGTGGATCAGTCGTCAGGAAGCCTATGGTAAAAATTTTAGGGGTGGTCCTGTGGCCGTAATCACTAATATGGCTGTTTTTCGCTTCGACGAAGAAACCGGTGAAATGTACCTGCACACTGTGCACGCTGGTTTTACCGCCAAAGATGTGCAGGATAATGTAGGTTTTGAGTTGGATGTTTCCCGCTGTATCGGAGAAACAACACCTCCAACTTATCACGAGTTATATCTTTTAAATCAGGTAATTGACCCGGAAGGTTTATTTATCGCTTAGGATACAAGGAGACGCAGAACGGGGGGAAAGTCCTCCTGTCTTCTCCCAAACTTAATAAATGAGGAGGAAGGAAAATGGTTAAATCAGTAATTGTTAGTGCTGCCAGAACACCCTTTGGTAAATTTGGGGGTGGATTAAAACCCTTAAAAGCTACCCAATTAGGTGGCATCGCCATCAAAGAAGCGGTTAAAAGAGCCGGTATTGACGGTGCAACTATTGACAATGTGATTTTTGGTCAGGTGTTGCAAGGGGGCTGCGGACAGGTTCCCTCCAGGCAGGCCACCAGAGAAGCAGGTCTTCCTTGGGAAATACCTTCGGAAACCATCAACAAGGTTTGCGCCTCCGGTTTAAGAGCCGTTACCATGTCAGATCAAATTATTAGGGCCGGCGATGCCCAGATTATGGTGGCCGGCGGCATGGAAAGCATGAGCAATGCCCCCTATTTTGTGGATGGTCCCCGCTGGGGTTTAAGGATGATGGATACAAAATTTAAGGATTTAATGGTGAATGATGGATTGTGGTGTGCCTTCTATGATCGCCACATGGCTATTCATGGGGGAGAGGTTGCCATTGAATACGGAGTCAGCAGGGAAGAGCAGGATGAATGGGCTTTACGTAGCCAGCAATTTGCTGTTCAAGCTATAGATGCCGGCAGGTTAAAGGACGAAATTGTTCCCGTGACCATACCCAGAAGAAAAGGGGATCCGGTCATTGTTGATACAGATGAAGGTCCCCGTAGAGATACCAGTATAGAAGCACTGAGAAAGTTGCCTCCCGTTTTTGCTAAGGAAAACACGGTAACAGCAGGTAATGCGCCTTCAGTAAATGATGGTGCCGGTGCCTTAGTAGTTATGTCTGACAGCAAGGCCGCTGATTTGGGCTTAAAGCCAATGGCTACCATTCTAGGCCATGCTGCGGTTTCCAAAGATGCCAAGTATATTGCCACTGTTCCCGGCCTGTCGGTTAAAAAGCTTTTGGAACAAAAGGGTATGTCTGTAGATCAAGTTGATCTGTTTGAAATTAACGAAGCCTTTGCCGCGGTAGCCTTGGTTAGCGGTAAAATTGCCGGCTGGAATCCGGATAAGGTTAATGTTAACGGCGGTGCAATTGCCTTTGGACACCCTATTGGTGCCAGTGGAGCCAGGGTATTGATGACTCTTATTTATGAATTGCAGCGTCGCGGCGGCGGCATCGGAGTGGCAGCTATTTGCAGCGGTGCGGCTCAGGGCGATGCTATTATGGTTAAGGTTGACTAAATTTAAGACTGGGGGAAAATTAAAATGCCTTATTTATTAAATGATGAACAGAAAATGATGCGGGACATGGTTAGAAAACTGGCCCAAAACGATATTGCCCCAAGAGCAGCAGCCATTGATGCTTCCCATGAATTTCCCTGGGAAAACATTAAGCAAATGGGTGAATTGGGTTTAATGGGAGTACCCATTCCCGCTGAGTATGGCGGAGCCGGTTGTGACTACCTCTCCTATATTTTAACCATTGAGGAAATTTCCCGGGCTTGCGCCGCTACGGGGGTAATTTTGGCCGTTCATACCTCCGTAGGAACCATGCCTATTTTAAACGCCGGCACCGAAGAACAAAAACAAAAATACATTCCCAAGTTGGCAGCCGGAGAGTTTATCGGAGCCTTTGCTTTAACTGAATCCAGTGCAGGTTCCGATCCTTCCAACTTATCTACCTCGGCCCGCTTAGAAGGGGATCACTACATTGTCAACGGTAGCAAGATCTTCATTACCAATGGCGGTGTGGCCGATGTTTATGTCACCTTTGTGCGGACCAGTCAGGAGAAAGGCTATAAGGGCATTACTTGCTTGTTAGTGGATAAAGATACCCCGGGCTTCTCCGTGGGTAAAAAAGAAGAAAAAATGGGTCTCAATGGATCCCAAACCACTGAATTGATTTTTGATAATGCTAAAGTCCCCAAGGAGAATCTCCTAGGTAAAGAAGGGGAAGGCTTTAGAGTGGCTATGGCTTTATTGGATGGCGGAAGGATTGGGATTGGTGCCCAGGGCCTTGGAATTGCTCAAGCGGCTTTTGATGTGGCCAAGGATTATGCCAAGGAAAGAGTGCAGTTTGGCAAGCCCATTGTAGAAAACCAAGCTGTATCCTTTATGCTGGCCGATATGGCAACTAAAATTGATGCTGCCCGCATGCTGGTTTATCGTGCTGCCAGATTAAAAGAAATGGGATTGCCCCACAGTAAAGAGGCCTCCATGGCTAAGATGTATGCCACAGATACAGCTATGGAAGTTACCACTAATGCAGTGCAAATTTTAGGCGGTTATGGCTATTGCCGTGAGTACCCGGTGGAACGCTTTATGAGGGATGCCAAGATTACACAAATTTATGAAGGCACCAACCAAATTCAACGTCTGGTTATCAGCAAAAACTTGCTCAGAGATTAATAAATTTGGAGGGAAAATAAAATGGAAATTAAAAAAGCAATGGTAATTGGAGCAGGGCAAATGGGTTCCGGAATCGCCCAGGTAGCCGCTGCTGCTGGTTTGGATGTAATTTTGAATGATATTAAGATGGATTTTGTACAAAGAGGTTTGGCCGCTATTGATAAAAGCCTCAGCAGAATGGCTTCCAAGGGAAGAATCTCCGAAGAAGAAAAGGCCCAGGTACTAGGCCGTATCAAGCCTTCCACCAGTCTGCAAGACGCAGTAGATGCGGATATCATTATCGAAGCAGCAGTAGAAAATATGGAAATCAAGAGTCAAATTTTTAAGGATTTAGACCAAATTACCTATCCCCATGCCATTTTGGCCACCAATACCTCATCTCTGCCCATTACGGAAATTGCAGCCGTAACTAAAAGGCCGGACAAGGTGATTGGTATGCATTTTATGAATCCCGTGCCGGTGATGAAGCTGGTGGAAATCATTCGCGGTTTGGCCACCAGCGACGAAACCTTTCAAGTTGTAAAAGAACTGAGCGAAAAAATGGCCAAAATACCTGTGGAGGTTAACGATGCTCCCGGTTTTGTCAGCAACAGGGTTTTGATGCCCATGATTAACGAGGCTGCTTTTTGTGTTTACGAAGGAGTTGCCACTCCCGAGGCCGTTGATGAGGTAATGAAACTTGGGATGAATCATCCTATGGGACCCTTGGCCTTGGCTGACTTGATTGGGCTGGATACTTGCTTATCAATTATGGAAGTTTTATATGAGGGCTTCAAGGACAGTAAATACCGTCCCTGCCCCTTGCTTAGAAAATATGTGTCCGCCGGTTGGCTGGGCAGAAAAGTCGGTCGTGGTTTTTACAAGTATGAATAGTATATCCGAAGATTAATTTAAATGATGATTGAAGGAGGGCTATTATGAGTTTAGAAAATGTAACCTGGGAACGGGAAGGAAGAATTGCCATCCTGACCATCAACAGACCTAAGGTGTTGAATGCCTTAAATGAGGATGTGCTAAGGGATTTGGATGGAGTTTTGGAACAATTGGAACAAGATAACGAAACCCGGGTTGTGATTATCACTGGTGCCGGGGAGAGGGCTTTTGTAGCGGGTGCCGATATCTCTTTTATGGAAAGCCTAACTCCCCTAGATGCTAAAAAATTTGCTAGACTAGGGCAAAAGGTTTTCAGCAGGATTGAAAACCTACCCCAACCGGTAATTGCCGCCATTAACGGTTTCGCCCTAGGAGGTGGCTGTGAATTGGCAATGGCCTGCGATCTTCGGGTAGCCAGCACCAAGGCCAAGCTGGGCCAGCCGGAAGTTAATTTAGGGTTGATACCCGGCTTCGGCGGTACTCAAAGGCTGACAAGGTTGGTTAATCCGGGATTAGCAAAAGAGATTTTGTTTACCGCTGATACTTACGATGCCAATGCTGCCCACAGAATGGGCTTGGTTAACCATGTGGTTGAACCTGAAGAGTTAATGGATTTTTGTAAAGCAATGGCTGGCCGCATAGCTTCTAGGGGTCCGGTAGCAGTTCAATTATGCAAGGAAGCCGTTAATGACGGTTTGGAAATGGATCTGGAAAAGGCATTGGTCCACGAAGCGGATTTATTCGCGGTGGTTTTTTCTAGCGAAGACAAAAATGAAGGCATAGGGGCCTTTTTGGCTAAAAGAAAACCCGAGTTTGCAGGTAGGTAAAGGGAAGGTAGAAGGTAGAAAGTAGAAGGTAGAAGGTAGAAGGTAGAAAGTAGAAAGCGGCACTGGGCGAGCGGTTGTTGGCGGTGGTCTAACGATTGTCAAGCAATGGTCAAGCGGTAGACAAGCAATTGCTTTTGCATGCGATTCTGCATGAGATTGCCACGTCGCTACGCTCCTTGTGCTGAAAGCCTTCAGCTTTCGTCTAACGGTTGTCAAACATGGTCTAAAGTGGTCTAAAATTGCTTGTTTGCATTGCTTTGGGGTCACTGCTTCGTCGCTTAGCTCCTCG
>JBBAFB010000125.1:0-6062 GCA_041655595.1 Bacillota bacterium | reverse complement strand
TAACTACCCTAATTATCTCGCCTTTTGGATTAAACCTTGGAGTTGAAACAACTAATAATCTTTTACCCTGTTTTGTAGTTTGCGTTGTGAGAATCCGTTCCTTTTTTTCCAATGCCTGCCGGGTAGCGGAGGGATAAAATATGCCCCTTTTCTCTAGCTCAAAAACACTCTTGCCAACTAATTCTTCTTCTTTGAAACCCCAAATATTTTCGCAAGCGGCACTAACCCTTAAAGTCTTGCCACTGCCATCAGCTACAAATATCACATCATAAGAAGAATCAAGAATAGTTTCTAAATCGCCCCTTACTAATTCAAGCTCGACTTTTTGTTTTTTTTCTTGGATAAATCTATAACGATAAAACTCTGTACTGAAAACCCAACCAATTATATCCCCGCTATCTGATTTAATTCCAAAAATAGACTTATTAACTTCATTGGATTCATCTTCCGAAGGTATTATATTAACGAGCTCAACAAAACCTTCTAAATCACTCCATGTTATTAGAAAATCACCATCTTTAAAACTTTTCACCAGAAACTGTAAAAATCTGCTTTCGTCCAAAAAAAAGGTAGTTGAATTTTTTTTAAAAAAGACTACTTTTTCACTTAAAATTTTTTCTTGTAACAAGGATAATAATACTGGCAGTGATATTAATTCCAAATGACGAACCTTGAGCATCTAAGGTAAGCTCCCTTCCACTCATTTTTGAACCTAAGTAAAAAACAATCAGATAAGTACTAGATTACCCCTGCTCTATTTTATCCACGCAATAAAGATAAATAGCACATTCCAGCCTCTTTTTCTGCAATTGGCAACCTAATTCATAGGGCTCCAAAATGCTGCCGTGACTGGCCTCCGCATTGGCATGACAGCCCCCGCTGCACAGAAAACGGGCCCAGCAATTTTTACAGCTTTCTTTATTATAGATATGGGCTTTCATAAATTTTTCGCCAATGGACTCATCAACCACACCTTGCCAAACATCGCCCAAGCAGTAGGCCTCCCTACCTACAAACTGATGACAGGGATAGAGATCCCCTTCGGGGGTAACTGCTAAGTATTCAAAACCGGCACCACAGCCGGTCAGGCGTTTTAGTAAACAAGGCCCCCCCTCTAAATCTACGTTAAAATGGAAAAAGTCAAAAGGTTTATTCTCCCCTTTCCTCGCTAAATATAAATCCACTAAGCGGTCATACTCTGAAAAAATTAAGGGCAGATCATCGGCTTGAAAAGCATAATCTTCACCTTCGGCGGCTACCACCGGCTCCATAGATAAAGAGGTAAAACCTAAATCATGCAGGTGCTTGACATCCTCAGCAAAATCCAAATTATAATGGGTAAAGGTTCCTCTCACATAATAATCCCGGGGGTCCATGGAGCTGATTATTCTTTGATAACGCGGTACTATTCTTTGGTAGCTCCCTTGCCCACCTGCCATGGGACGCATAAAATCATTTACCTCAGGTCTGCCGTCAATACTTAAGACCAATAAGATTTTATGCTCTTTTATAAAAGCGTCCTTTTCCGGATCTAAAAGCATCCCATTAGTAGTAATGGTAAACTCAATGGTTTTGCCTACCCTTTTGGCCGCTTCCTCCCCATAAAAAACTAACTCCTTTACCACTTGCCAATTCATCAATGGCTCTCCGCCGAAAAAATCTACCTCCACAGTAGGCCTTGTACCTGAATGGGCCACCAAAAAATCAATAGCCCTTTGCCCTACCGCCAGGGGCATCAGCTTTCTGGCTCCGCCAAAATTCCCGGTCCCTCCAAAGCAATAACGGCAGCGCAGGTTACAGTCATGGGCCACATGCAAGCATAATGATTTAATAATGGTATCCCTGTTCAAAAAGGGATCCACAGGTTCATCCTTCGTAAATAAAAGTCCGGCTTCCCCCAGATTTTTAAGCTCCTCTACTACCTCAACTATTTCGGGAGTTGGATAAAATTCTTGCAGACACCGGATAACCTTGTCTCCGTCTCCTGCGTAACATCTTAGGTTTTCTAAAACTTTTCGTGTTAAATTATCTATTAAGTGAACCGTTCCACTATTAACATCCATCAAAATATTCAGCTCTTTATAGGAGAAAAGGTGAAGGTCCTTATCCCAATTGTCAATATCAAAAAAGAGATTCAATTTTTAGCCTCCTCTGACTGGGATAAATAAAGGCCCTTAAGGGCCTTTATTTATCTAACACAAACTTGATTGCCAACGGTGCAGGAAGTCTTACATGCAGACTGACAAGAAACCTTACACTGGCCGCAGCCACCATCCCGGACACTTGCCTTTAGCCCCGGAGCTGCAATAGTAATAATATGTTTCTTCAAGGTACTACCTCCTTAACCAAGAAAACTGGTATTAACATTATAACATAAAAAAAGAGGAAAAAAACAGTAAGGCACATTTTTTTCAGCGGGGCATAAAATAATTTGACTATTACATGGGAGGTGAAAAGCATTGGATCCTTTTTTACTTTCTCAAAAACACAGGTCTCTTCAAAGGGCGGAGCGTTTTTTGAAAAGTTCGGAAAGAGAGCAATTAAGAGTACTTAAAGAAGTAAGCGGAACCCTTGAGTTAACAAAAAAGCGTTTAGAAAGGAGACAAGAATGGTTAAAAGGGCTGACAGAGGCCCTATCCATTGAAACAAACAACATACGCCAACTGCAAAAAGAAGTTGAATCCTTGTTGGGAGATACTGTTTCCGAAGCGGATCAAGCCAGGGAACGCGCCGCAACAGAACATCAAGACTTAGTTAGACAATTGGAACAACTGGAAACGCAGGAACAGTTGGCTGCTGAACAGGAGAAAGAAAGCGGTGAGCCGGAAATTGATGATGTAAAAATTTTTATCCCTTCCTCCTCAAGGGGTAACCCCGCCACAATCCCATCCTCAGAAATAAAGGTACAATGGTACCACCCGGGACAGCAAGGTTTTTCTTTATAATGAAAAAGACCCTAGGGTCTTTTTTTGTTAACAAAAACAAAAAGCTCTCCAAATTGGAGAGCCCGGAGTAAATCTAATTAGGGCCATTCAGGACGAATTGGTATCTGCTTTTGTCTGGCAACTTTGGCCACCACTTTGATGACGGTTTTATCTAAAAGTGTTCCAAAAGCACCGTTGCTTTGCGGATTCAACTCTATTTCCTTGGAGCCCTCCACTATCGCCTCTTCAATTATACAAATATCACCTTCCCGAGAGCCGGGGACCTCTATAAACATGGCAAACGGCACATCGGCACAAACTCCCTTAACATCGGTAGCACGAACCCTACACTGCATATGGCTGTCCCCGCAACCGTATTCAGGACCGTGGCCGGGGGGTTTTTTGGGATTTAAGGGGGAAGAACCAATTCCGCCAACGGAACCGGAGCCGGGTCCTCCACATTCCGTCAGATAAAAGATAGTCTGATGTAACTCACCATTAATAATTACTTTATTATTAACGGGTTTGCAACTGGTTACCTCAACCTCCCTAAAAATTTCCACTACCCTTTGTGCTGGTGGCCTTAGGGGTATTTCCGTCACCACTAAAACCTGGGATTCGCCAATACCCACTTCAATGGGAGTGACTATAGTAACAGGCTTACTGTGGTGATGCATAATTTCCTCCGTCACGACTATTACACTCCTTTCTTTACCTTGTATGTTACAAGAACCACTGTCAAGCGGTGTGTACTTGTTACTAGTCTATACTATGTGGAGAAGGCTCCTTTTGCTATTAACCATTTTTTTATTTAGCTACCTTTTAATCAAAGAACCATTGGGACAATAATACCAAATGGGCACTTTTCCACAATCGTCTTCACTGTTACCCGAAGACATTTCCTGGGCCTCCCCAACATCGGCCTTGACTACAACACCCTCCTCAATGATAACTTGTTGATCCTCCATTTGTTCTTCTTGCACACTGCCTTCTTCCCCGGTTTGCTCCTCCTTAGATATCAATTCTGCCTCCGAAATTATAGCTTCCTGCTGTTCCTCACCTGCAATCTCTGGCAGCTCCTCATGCTTTTGTGCCGGCACTGCCTCTGCCTCCTCCCTTGACTGAGCTTTTTCCGAGAGCAAGTTCAAGATGTCCATCAGTGCCTCCCGATGCTGTTCCTCTACCAAACAGTTTTTACCCCCTATATAATTTTGCTGCAAAACCATATGCATCTTAACTCACCCCAGTTTTATCCCCTTAATCACTTTATCTTATGATTAAAAAATAAAAAGGCTACACTAATTTGCCCTTAAAACTAAATGGTCTTTTTTACTCAAAATACAAAAATCATTAAAAGAGTCACAAAATTTAACCAACAAAGCATATTTATCACTTAAAAATGGCAGACTAGAATTAAGAATAAGCAGGCGGGAGGGAATATTAAATGGAATGCAAAATTTGCGGCAAATCCATACTGGAAAGAGGCGCAGGTTCTCCCCTTTACTGCGGCGAGTGCAATGCCCAAATAGCACTGGTAGCAGAAAGGCTGACCATGATGAGTGCCAGACGCAGGCCTTTGATGTCTGTGGTCGGCAGAAGGGAATTTTAACAAAAAAGCATAGCCGTTCACCAAAGGTGGGCGGCTATGCCGGTTTTTAAGCAGCACTTTTAATTTTGAAAGTTCTTTTCAACCTGTGCAATTAATTTATTTTTGTCCTGAGGCAGGTAGCCCTTAATCCTGATAATATTTGTAGGGTGGGTTGTATCAAATAGCAAGGGTTCCCGAGGTTTAAGATGCTCCAGCAAAGCCTTAATCTCTTTCAGCCTTTCCCCCCTACCGGCAGGGATAAACTCACCTTTTGCCACCATATTATTCAACTCGGTATCTACAAAGGGAATTAAGCTCATCGTAATCACTTTTTTGGTTGCAAACCGATTGATCATTTCCGCGGTGGCTACTCCGTTGGCTATGGATTCCCCTTCGCCGGCTATCCCGTACATAATAATAGAATTGAATTGCAACCTTGCTTCGTTAAGTTTTTTAGCCTGTTTAATCGCGGATTCCACTGTATGTCCTTTGTGCATTTTATTTAGAATATCATCCCTGCCCGTTTCGAAACCAATATAAAGCAATCTCAAGCCTTTATCATGTAAAATAGACAGTTCTTCAACCGAATACTTAGCAATACTTTTTACGGAAGCATAGGAAGCGACACAGGCACAATAGGGCAAATGTCTTTGAATCATTTCCAATAGACGTACCATCCTAGAAAAACCGCTAGTCAGAGGGTCCGCTCCGGTTAAAAAAACTCTATCAGTATACGGTTCCCCGTTCATTAACTGGGTTTCTATTGTCGTAAAAGGTACTTCACTGTATTTATTACCTTTATACATGGAACAAAAAGCACACCGATTGTAGGAACAACCCAATGTAACCGGCAATAAAAAGGTATTCATTTCATCCTGGGGATAAAAGACGGTTTCATCATTTTTATGCATATTTCCACCTCCATTTTAAAACCTGAAGCCATTTTTATAAAATAGCCAAAACCAGGAAAGATGCAATAAAACTAATAAGGGCAAGGTAAGGCTAAAGACTTTAACTTTTGTTTTGTGATGAAAGATTCTGGAACCCAAAAACACCACCAATGAGGGTTTTCAGCTCTCCGGCTATTTTCAGGCAAAAAAAAGCCTTGATTTATAAGGCTTTAAGAGTTTTTGTTTGGAGCGGGCGATGGGAATCGAACCCACACAGCGACCTTGGGAAGGTCGAACGCTACCACTACATCACGCCCGCATATTGATTCTATTAACTTTCCCGCTCATTTAAACACTATACCACTGGCCTCAAGATTTGTCTATAGTTAATTTCAATTTACTAAGTTTTGACTCTAGAGTAGTCAAACATTTGTGACACGGCCTCATAAATATTTATCTTGAAAAGCTGCTGATTAATACCCACTGCGTAATGAAGGAATGTCAAGAGGGAAAGCGTTAGCGAATCTTGACATGTATGAGTGAAGCAGTACAATGATTAAGCAGATATTTCTAAGCTCATATATTCTTCGACTGCAAAGAAATGAAAATTAGGGGTCAAATCGGAGTCAATTTTTTTGGGGGCTCATCAAAGCCTCCTAA
>JBBAFB010000124.1:0-6266 GCA_041655595.1 Bacillota bacterium | reverse complement strand
AGAGACCGTCTTTGTTTACGATGCAGGTGCTGAAGCGGACTTGGAACATTTGCCGGTTAACGCAAAAAGGTTAATTGGGATACCCGCAGTTAAAATTGCTAAGGAGGAACTGCATCCCAGAGTCTTTAATATGATCATTCTGGGGGCCATTTTAGGGTTGGAGCCTATTATCAGTCAGAAACAGGCAGAAGAGGCCATTGAAAAGAAGTTAGCCTATAAATTTCAGCAACAGCCGGAACTGCGGGAACTAAATTTGAGGGCTTTGGATAAGGGCATCACATGGGCCCAAGGGTCGGTTTAGGAGGAAGGATTATGTCGGTTGCTTTTAAACCTATTGTTTACGAAGACGGGGTGGGAATCTTTTATCTGTTCCCTGCCTTGTGTAAGGGTTGCGGTCTATGTATCGAAAAATGTCCTGTTAAAACCATTGGCTGGGCAGATACCTTAGGAGTCTTTGGTACCTCAACGGTGGAGCCGGGACATGGGGAACCCTGTATTGCGTGCAAGCTTTGTCAGTTTTTTTGTCCCGATTGTGCAATCCTGATTGATAAAATCAAGCCGGATAGTGGGCAAACTGGAGACGCCGGGTGATGGCTGTTTTTAATGTCTTAACTGTGCCATAGGCATGGTCTTTGGCGGCCGACGGAGAATCGGAGTTGGTTCCAAATTTAAAAGAGAAGCCCTCTTGCTCAGGAAGGGCCTCTCTTTTTATGATGAAAGGAAGGTAAAATACTATGGTTTCACCCTGAAATTGCTATTTTGCCTCATTCAAATTTAACATTGCCATCTTTATCAATGCTGATATTGTTGTCTAAGATAATAACCTGACTATAACCGTCTGCCTTAAAGTGAGCTTGGGCTACCTTAGCTCTTTTGCCAACCGCACAGTGGACCAGCACCAAAGCTCCCTTGTCGGGGATTGCCTTTGAAAAGGCTTCCATAGTCGCCTTGTGATCAACAGTCAGTTGATCCCTCACCCCGAAATTAAGGGCCCCTTTGATATGTCCTGCATCATATTCGCTCTTATCGCGTACGTCAACTACATAATAATCCTTGCCGATTTCTCCTACCATTTTAGCTTGCCAAGCTTCCGGCTTTAACTGTTCCGAGTTGGCGGTTATTTTGGCTGCCCCGATATAACCTTTACCGTCAAAGGCAGTCCAGCCATCCAGTCCAAAAACATTTGTAAAGCCTTTTTCGGTAAATTTGGCCATATTGGCTTTTACTCGTCCGCCGGATTTACAGTGTATCAGCAAAACGGCATCCTTTGGTACCATTGCTAGTTTTTCATCAATAATGTCTAGTTCACCTTTAGATAAGGTTTCGTTGGCATCTATATTGATAGAGCCTTCCAATGCTTTTTCCATTTTTATTTCATCTGGTGTGCGGAGGTCAATGACGTAGTAGTCGCTGTTAATGGTACCGGTCATTTTTGCCTTCCACTCATCCCATTCCAGTAGACTGGCACTGGGTTCAGGGGTGGGAGCGGGAGCAGGCTCAGGAGCAGGTGCCGGAGCAGGTGCCGGAGCTGGTGCTGGAGCCGGCGGTGTTGCTGCTGGCTGAGAACAACCGGCCAATAAAGCAATAGTCAGCAATAAAGCCATTAGAAGAGTAGTTGTTTTGGACATTCTAAACCTTTTAAACATCATTTAATATGCCTCCTTAGGGTGTTTTTTATATATAAATTAACTTAGAAAGTTAATTTATATTGATAGGTGGGCTAATACCCAATAGTTGTTGTAGCTGTAAAACCGCATAAAGATAGAAGTCCGAGTTTTCCACTTTGGCCAATGCTTCTGAAAGGGCCGGTAGCCAATCAAAATGGTCCCCCAGAAAATCATCGGCTTCTTGCCCCATCCCTTCTTGGTTGAGAAAGGCGTAAATCTCCAGTAGGATTGTTAAGTGGTCGGGCATTCCTTCATATTCCTTTGGTATTTCCAGGGCCAAGGTTTCTAACAGGTACTTAATATGAAGGGCCGAATCTCCCATCAAATATCCTGTTTGATTCTTATGGGGCAGTCGGTAGCTTTGGTCTCTGGTCCAAACCTTATAAACCGATTCCACCGGCGGTGCAAAGGGTTGTTTCTTACCCAAAAAGCAGTTATTGTAATCCTCAAGAAAATTATTAAAGCCCTTTGCAATTGCGTGAAAATCTGTATTTAATGGCTTGCCCGCCAGATGACTCAGTCTTTTGACTTCCTTATCAAAACCACCACTTTTAATGCTTTCATAGAAGTTTCTCTCCGGGAATTTGAAGAGCTCGGCAAATAATTGCAGTAGTTCGGCATAATTGTTATTGGGGCCCGAAAAAGAATCCCGGAACTCCTGTCTAGTTTTACTAGACATTGACTGTTTCCCCAACAGCTTTTATTTTCACCTTTGCCGGTGCGGGCAGCGGGGCTACAGCTTCGTTCATTACTTCCTCAACCCAGAGGGCGTGGTGGTCCGCGGCCCAGTCTAAATCAACATAACCGCTCAGCATGCCATTAATACTTTCCTTGGAGCCGGGGTGGATCAAGGCCAGATAAGCGTGGGCTGCTACTACCCCGCTTAACACCAGTGCGGCAAAGGAGTGAATAATGTGGGCCCAGCCGGCAACAGCAGGTGAAAACAAACCCAGTAGCATAATCCAACCGCTAATCCCGATGACAATAGTGCCCAGGATTTGCAAAATAGAATTAATTTTTTCCCCTCCGTTGAACTTTCCTTGTTTGGGTGTGTCCGCCCGGAGACCAAAAAATATTTTTGGAAAAGCCGCTACAAATTTAACATCTGACTCAGTCCAATGGATGCAGTCATAGATCCAGCGTTTTACATTATCCCAAGAAAAAAGTATCAACAGCAAGATCGGCCCGAAGGTCAAGACATAGGCCAGTATGTGATGGAGTTGGGAAAACAACTTTAACCCGCCGGGCCCGATTAGGGCACCATAGCTTTTGAAAACTAAGGATGAACCGGTAATCAATAATAATGTAAACGAAATTGCTTGTACTCCGTGGCCCAGCCGTGAGCCAAGGCTGAAACGCAAAATTTTGTTGTTTTTAATTTGTTTCGTCATTTTTGCTGCTCCTTTCTATGATTTTATTCGTAACTATCCCGGTGGCAATGGCCGCCGCAGCTAAGCCTAAAATCCCTTTGCTGGCAGGTTGACTGATATTTTTTAAGACACCCAGATAGGTCGGGTTAACGCATTCAGGGGGCAAAACATCCATGCCCATTTCCCTTGGGGGAACATAGTACATGCTGGTGCCTTTAATGTTAACAGCTCCTAGGGTGGCAATTTGCCTGGAGATTTCACTATTGGGGTCCGATACATCACCAAAAACACGCACCTCACTCATACAGGTGGAAACGCAGGCCGGGGTGCTGCCGTTAGCAACATGCACGGCGCAAAAGCTGCATTTTTCCGGTATTCCTGCTGCGTTGATAACCCTTGCTCCGTAGGGGCAGGCAGACACACAATATTTACAACCGATACATTTTTCCGCATCAATTAGGACCACTCCATCCTCCCTTTTATAAGTGGCACCGGTGGGACAAACGGTTTGGCAAGGAGGGTTATCACAGTGTTGGCATTGCATAGGAACAATAACCCTTTTCAGGTTAGGATATTTGCCTTCCAGATGTTCCTCTAGCCAATTAAAATTCAGTTCAGGTTCTAAAGACCACTGCATTTGACAGGCAATGCGGCAGGCATTGCAGCCGGTGCATCTGTTAGGGTCAATGAGCATTCCGTATTTGGCCATTTTTATTTACCTCCTTTGCTGACAGTAACAATGCATTCCTGTCCCATTACATGTCCCGTTTTTTCATCTACCCTGGCCGGGATAAAGTCATTATAATTAACGCCCTGATTGTATCCATTGACCAGCTTTTCGGAAAAGGTACCATAGGTGGATGGCAGCCAGACACATTCGGGATGCAACCCCTCGGTAACATGAACCTGTACTTGTTTAGTTGCCAACTCACTTTTAACAGTTACCGTTTCGCCTTCGGAGATATTGAGCTCTTTTGCTCTGTCGGCATTCATCCACATAAATGTCCCGTTTTTCTCTTTTGTAATTGCCATCAGATAGGGGTTGTTGGTGGTCATAATATGTGAGTGCCAGGGCTGCTTGCCGTGGATAAGGCGGAACTCGTTTGCCTCCCTGGGTTCCACTAGGGGCGGCACCCAGGTAGGTACCCCTAAAAGCCCCTCCATTTTCCAGGCCCCAATGCTGAATTCTATTTTTTTGGTAAAGGTGTTGAAGCTTAAGCCTTCCTCCTTTGCCGTGACGGAGGGCAACAGTTCAAGACAGCCCTTTTCTTTCAAGGTGTCCGGGCTAATGCCGTGGGGTGCCAGTGCCGCCTCCAGTTCTTCCTCCACGGTAAAACCGTACAGGTTTTCAATTCCGTAAGCGGTGGTAATCCCTTGTAAGATTTCCAATAAAGGCAAGGTGCTTGTGGCTGCGGTCAAAGCCTTAAAGCGCGTGGCAATCTGAGCCGAAGGCCAATAGATATTGCCGTTAATGACCTTTGGATGCTCCGTCCTTTCCAAGTAGTGGGTTTCCGGCAGAATATAATCCGCCGTGTATAGGGAAGTCTCATTCCAATCATAGGGGATACTGACCACCAAATCAGCATTTTTAATTTTTTTCTGGTATTCTGGTTCAGGGGCTGAGCGCAGCGGGTTGTAGGAGTAGAAAAACACAATCTTGGCCCGACCCTTTTCAATCATGTCTGGGATTCTTTGGGGTATGCCCCTGCTCGGTTCTACCAAGGGGTATTCTCTGGAAACTCCGGCACCGTCTGCCCGGGAACCTTTAGCGGCTTTTGAACCGTAATAGGTTTCCTCAACTTGCCCGAAAGTTGTGCTGGCAGCAGGGAATAAACCTCCATCCTGCCAGAAATTACCCAAGAGGGCATTAACCACTATATTAGCCATAGCTGTTTCGTTAGAATTTTGGTAATGGGCATATAAACCGTGGTATCCGGGGTCCAGAAAAGCCTGGGGCGCATTTTGAGCTAAGCCCCTTGCCAGTTCTCTGATTTTATCTGCCGGAATACCTGTAATTTCGGCGGCCTTTTCCGCGTCAAAATCCCGATTATATTTCCAGAACTCATCAAAGGCGTAGGTATATTTTTCAATGAAATTGTAATTGTATAAATTTTCGCTTACTAGGGTGTGGGCTATTCCCAAAAAGAGAGCCAGATCGGTGCCCGGCCGAATGGGTATCCATTCATCCGCCACTGTGGCTAGTTCACAAAACCTGGGATCAACAACAATCAGTTTTGTTCCTTCCGCCTTGGCCCTGGAAATACGCTTCATGGCGGCCGGCATAACTCCACCTGCATAATTTCTGCCGGCACAAACTATATATTTGGCTTGATCAAAATCCGGATTAAACATGCCGCCGCACATCTTATCCCAAATATTGGTTTTGGCGGTGAAGCAGGTTGCATAATGGGTAATATAATTATCCGAGCCCAGCACATCTAAAAACTTTTGGGCATAGGATTCTTTTCCGCCATGGGTGGCCCAGACTACCTTGTCTCCACCATGTTCCTCCACGATGTCCTTCATCTTACCGCCAATTTCCTGGAAGGCTTGCTCCCAGGTGATAGGCTGGAAATTGTTATCGCTAACACGCTTCATTGGTTGAGAAACCCTACCTGGGTCGTAGATATTATAGGCTACGCCATGGCCCCTGGCACAGATTTTCCCCCTGGATTTCATGTGGGTTTCATTACCCTCTATTTTCCAAAGACGGCCGTTTTTAACATAGGCCCAAACTCCGCAGTAGCTGGAACAGCCATTACACAATGAAGGTATCTTGGTTACTTCCGTGTCCTCTATTTCCTCTGCAAAGGCTTTAAAATCCTTGACGGATCCTGCTGAGGCCGCAATGGCCGCCCCGGTTGCAGCAGTAATTTTTAAAAAGGAACGCCTTGAAATAGTTTTCATTCTTTTTCCTCCTTCTTTAATCTCCCGATCATGTTTCGATTTAGCCGCAGCCGGCAGGACCGGTGCTGGGCGGGAGGTAGTTTAGAGGCGTTAATTCAAAATACTCCGGGATCAGTTCAGGATGAAGGGGCGAGGTTGACGGTACTAGCTCATCATTCCAAAAACTCAGGCCATATTTTAAAGCTACCGCATTGTAGCCCATGGTTACCAAGGCCCGTACTCCGAAGCTGGCATCCATGCCATCGTAGCCAACTATAATTAACTTTTTGCTTTTGGGAAGCAGTTTTAAAATATCTGTTTTAGCCAGGTCATTCAGGCTAAT
>JBBAFB010000123.1:0-6307 GCA_041655595.1 Bacillota bacterium | reverse complement strand
GGCCAGTCCTTGCGAACGGCCAAATATAAAGCCTGTTGCTTTTCTGCTTCAAAAGTTACGAAACGCAAATTCGTCATTCCGTTGGCACGAATCAAATAGTTAGTGGTAGCCAAATTACCTATAAAGGCAACTTCCTCCCCCGTAGCCACAGCGGCCAAGGCAGCTTCTACCGAATCATAAAGACTCAAGTTGACATTCTTATAATCCAACAAATAACTATGATGAGAGCTATTTCTTTGTACGGCCACCGCCAAGCCTTCCAAATCCTTCATGCCGGAAATATTAGTATCCATATCTCTGGTGGCAATTACTCTTTTAAAATAGTAATAAGGTTCTGAAAAAAGAAAATGCCTTTCCCGTTCTGCAGTTTTGCCAATAGCAGGCAATGCATCTAACTGACCATTGAGGGCCAAATCATAAGCCTCCGGCCAGCTTAAATTTTTGGCTACCTCAAACTCTAAACCTGTTCTTTCCGAAATCAAAGCCAAGTAATCAGCAGCAATACCCTTATGCTCCTGCTTTTCATCCATAAACTCAAAAGGAACGAACTGTGGATCTACTCCTAAGTGAATTATGGGGTGCTCTTTAATAAACCTTTTTTCTCTCTCTGTCAGATTAACCCCAGAGTCTGCTGCAAAAACGCCGGTAGCATAATTAAATACCATTAATAAAATCAAAGCCGAAATAATTAATAACCGCTTCATAACAATCCCCTTTATTTTTGCAATTAACTATCTATTAACTATACCAAATTATTCTGAATAAATATTGAACTTTTTAATTTATTAAGAATAAATTTAAGGCAGGCTACTGCCTGCCCCTTTTAATTTAGAAGAATAGATCCTCATCCACGGTTTTGAGATGGGTCTCGCTGCCGTCCGGATTTCTGAAATATTCATGAGTTCTAGTGGATTCCTCCACATCACCAAAAGCCCAATGGTTTTTATCCACATCCGGGAAAGAGGGTTCAACTCCCATTAAAGGCCCCCTATTCAGCATTCTGTTAATCATGGTAACGGCCTCGGATCTCCTTAGCTCCGCCGTGGGTTTAAAGCTGCCATCCTCATAACCTTTGACCACATTATTTCTATAAAGCTCCTGAATATAGTTTTCTGCCCAGTTGCCTGCGGTGTCCTTAAAAGCATCTTTAGCAGGCGGTCTATTAGGCAATTCTAAGAATCTGGCAATAACCGCTGCCAATTCCGCCCTTGTAATGGCTTGGTCCGGTTTAAAGCTGCCATCTTCATAGCCTGTAAAAAGCTTTCTTTTTGTAGCAGCCTCCACCCCTTTAGCATACCAAGCAATTGTTTCTACATCAGAATAAAGTTTTTCATGTTTAACCAAGTCTTCCAGATGCAGTATTCTGGCAAAAATTACGGCAATCTCGGCTCTGGTAATTGACTTATCCGGCAGGAAAAGCCCTTCCGGTACACCCTGAATATATCTGCTATGCTGTCCCTCACCAAATCTGTTAGAGAAGATGGTTACTTCTATGGTTGAAGGCTCTCCGATAGGCTTAGCTTTACTATACAGTTGTGCTTCTAATGTTACCGGTTTTTCCGGACCATTTATCAGCGGAAATCTGATTACCGGATTTCTCTTACCCCTATCTCCACCCTTTAATTTACCAAGGTGCCAGGTGATTTTACCACCTTCCACCGTGCCTCCGTCGGGGTCTTCCACAGTTGCTCCGGTCAGAATAGTTACAACCAGTTGGGCATCCTCGATATCACCATTATTATTAAAATATTCAACTTCTAATTCTCCAGTAGTTTCTTCCAAGTAAGACCTTTTATCACTGGTCAAATCAACTATTACACCCTCTGGGTCAGTAGGTGGGGTAAGACTCCCACCACCGCCACCGGAATAAATGGGTTGCATCTCAAAGTCATGCTTTACAATATCATATTCTACTGAAATATAGTAATTACCTACAGTGCCACTGTTAGAATTGCTATCTTTCCGGCTATCATAAGTCTGATATCCGGCCTTAGTAGCGATAATATAGTAATCAGCCTTGGGAAAGACCATCCAAGCATAATTACCGTTAACATCGCTCCACTGGGGGTTATCGTTGTCTGCAGGGGCAAAATCATTCATCGGTGGCAGGCTGACAGATGTTTCTGGCGTTCTGCCCTTTTCTGTATTTCTTGGGGTATCCGCATAGAACAGTTCTACATGGGCCCCTTCCAAGACTTGCTTACTTATGACATCTTTGATGGTGCCATAGGGATCAATTAATTCTTCATGAATTCTGATCTCCCCATCATCATCAAGAGTAACCACTATTTTGCCCATTACCAAGGTTTCATTGTCCACTTCGGTAGTAATGGCGAAGGTATATTCAACTCCCGGCGTTAAGCCTTGGATAGAGAAAACACCCGTATCGGAGTCAACTTCACCGCCACCGCAATTATCTCCGCTATCCTCGCTGCTAAAATCCAGCAATTCAATTTTAACCGGATTTTCTCCCTCACCTTTACCTGCAATCTTTTCATTACCATCCTTATCCTTAACTAAAATAACTCCTGTAAAGGTTTTTATTGCCGGTATTTCCTCATCCTTGTTAGACGGATCTATTGAGGTGACATTTACAGTTTGTTTAAAACTCGGCACTTCCTGGCCATCATCCCTACCAGGTTTAATAATTTCCACTAGATAATTTCCCTTTTTAGGAATGGCTATTTTGTATTCACCCCTGGAATTTGTTACGCTCTCGGCATAAAACTCCAGTTTCCCGTTCTCATCTACCAAGGTTACAATAATTTTTGCACCCTCTATGGCATTCCCTGTTTTATTGTCCTTGACAATTCCTTTAATAGATGCAGGTTCAAAGGTAATAAAAATGTAGTCCTCGCCCCTCAGGCCTCTCTCCTTATCATCAACCTCGGCTTTGACAGGGATTACTTGAGAAACTATGCCTTCAATCTCTGCTGATTGATAGAGAATATAAGCTTCCCCTTTTTCATTGGTTTTAGCTTTATCGGTACATTCGCAATCTTCTTTTGCGTCAGTGTTCGGGTCTTTTGGATCCTTCGGTTCGCCCAGAAGTTCCCCTAAAAGTGCCTCGAAAGTTACTTCAATACCTTCCACCGGCTCCCCACCCTCATCAAGGATTCTGGCAGTTAGGATTGTTTTTGATTTTCCGTCTCCAACAATGGTAGATGGATTTGCTTTTAATTCTATGGTGAAACCGATTAATTCTGCATCAATCGTTACTTTGCTCTCACCGGGTTCAGGTACCACATAAACTTGACGGTTGTATTCTTTATACTTGTTATGGCTTACATTTAGAATATAGCGATCAATGGGAACATCTTTAAATTCATATTTGCCATCGGGACCTACTACCATCGTGTATTCTTTGCCATCTTCGTCTTTTACAGGATTACCGCTTAAATCTAGTAGGGTAACTGTTGCACCCTCCAAAGGTTTATTTTCTTTTGCATCTGTAATTTTACCTTCTAAGTTAATTTGGCTTTCAATGGAGAAATAGTTGTTGTAACCTAGGTCCCCACTCTTGTCTGTTAGGGTCTCATCCTTCTCCTCGGAGGTGCTGTTTTTAAATGCTGCAAACTCTACAAAGTAGCGGCCGGAATCAAGGCCCTCTAAAATATAGTCGGTTACATCCCAGAGTTTAAACTCCCCTGATATTGATATATTCAGTTTGTCTTCCAGCTCGCCAACCCTTTCCAAGGAAAGCTCTTCTAAAATCAAGTCATTTCCTAGGGTAGATCCCTTCTCGCCATCCTCATTCAATTCTACAATTCTCGCCTTAACCCCGGTAATATCAATAGAAGTTATGGCAGAGAGTTTTAAGGGAGAACCAAGGTAAAGGCTTGCTTCCTTCCAATTATCTTTGTACCCAGCCTTATCCCATTGTGTCCAAAGGGCATTAGATACCCAGCCATCCAGATCTTCACCGATAACTGTGATGATATTTTGAGCCTTAAGAGTTTTGTCCTCATTTTCCTCTTTTGCGGCAAGGGTGACATTTTGCTTTTCTGCCTTACTGCTTGTTTCTGGAACTGAAACTTTTATCTCAATATCCACTTTTTCACCCGGTGCCAAGGGTACAATAATTTTACCTTCATGGTTTTTCTCCGGGGGTTGACCATTGATTAATAATTCATAAGGATAATCCGTTTCCACAGTTATTTCATATTCATCATAGCTGCCGCCCTTATTAGTAAGCTTGTGTTCGAAAACGACTTTTTTACCTGCTTTAACATCTTTGTCTTCCGTGCCCTCAATGGCATGGTCCCTCGTTGTAGTAAGGCTGATTTCTTTTTGCTCCCCAGTATATTTTCTTGTATAATCCGGGTTGTCTGAGGAATAATACTCCTCCAACTCAAACACTACAGTTGCATTAGAGCCTATGGACTTTCCACTATCGGCCTTTGTTTTGAATGTATAAATTTTTTCTTCATTCGCAGGCACATTTGTGGCCCAAGTGATGGTATTGCTGCTTTCATCATATTCACCATCTCCGTAACTACCCTCTACCGGGATAACTCCCTCCGGCAATTTGGCAACTACCTTAGTTTTATGGGCTTTGCTGCTTCCATTATTTTTAATTTTTCCGGTAAATTCAATTTCATCCCCTGGATCTGCAAATTCGGTTTTGCTGTCTTTGGTTGTAAAACTATCTAAGGTCAGTCTTGGTTCCTTGATTGGTGTAGTTATTTCAATAGTTTTAGAACCTTTTTTGTTGACTTCTCCGTCTTTGGTGTACTTACTTTCCCAGGTGACTGTAGCTGTACCCGTGGCAGTGATAGTGCCCTCTTTAATTGTATCTTTCACCCTTGCAAAGATGAGGATTTTTAAGTCTTTATCTTCTCCGTTGAAATCAAAGGTATTATCTTCATCAAAATCTTTTTCCTCATCGTTGACTGTTATTTTTTCTATTATAAGGTTTTCGTTTACTAATTCCTCAAGCTTAAGATTATTAATGCTCAAGCCAGGGGGAATATCAATCTCTACCTTATAAACAACTTGGTCACCGGGCCTGACATAGTCTTCACCTGAGTTTGTGGTACTGTCTACTGTTTTAGTAAAACTAACTGTGTCTGTTTTTAAGGCAGCATAGGTTTTTGCTTCGGTTTTCTCTTCCCCTCCGGTTGCAGCAGTATAGTAGTTGCCGGTGGTAGCTGCAAAGTTAAGTGCTTCACTAGCGCTTAAATCAGCTACTGTTTTTACTACGAAATAGGTTTTAATGCCTTCATCCTTATTGATAATATAGGGTGTCTTATCTGCGGAATAAAAGGTTAATTCACGATTTCTCTCACTGTAGTTATAATAAACCGCATCAACTACATTTTGTTCAGAATCTATTACGCTTACAAATTTAACTCCCTGAGGCAGGGTAACCTTTGGATAAACTCGATAAGCATTTGTTTCTCCAAAACTATTATATACCTCCATTGTTAGAGTAACTTCTTCATTTGATGTTACAAAGGTTCCTGCATTTGTTGTCAGGCTGATACCTAAGTTTGGTGAGGCTACATTAAAGTAATTGTTATAGCCGGGTGCACCGTCGGATTCTGTAACATCCTCATCCAGTGGATTTGTGCTGGCTTCGCGGTTATAAGAATAGTACTCAATAAAGTATTTTCCCAAAGATAAATTACTGGGTAGTGTATAAGTGGTTTCCCATTTTCCTGAATTTGGGCCATCTTTTTCAGTTAGATCAATAACAAGCGCACTACCCCCATTTAATAGATAACCACCGCCATCACCGACAACCTTGATTTTTGCTTCAACCAAGTCAATATCATGGCTGGTAAGGGCAGCTAGTTTTATTGTTTGTCCGGGACCAAAGGTGCTTATTTCCCAGTTATTTCGCCAATTACTATCATCAATAGGCTGGGTAATGCCGTCAAAGTAAATTTTGCTACTGTCATCACTATAGTCAATGCCGATTACTGTGATCGTATCTGTAATTGTTCGTTCTTGTCCGGATTTGCTTTTACTGGTTGCTATTATTTTATGATTTTTGAAATCCTCCTTTGGTGCTGTAATCGGGATATTAACTTCGTAAGTCAGTTCTATGCTTTCACCAGGATTTAGAGTTATTTCAGGCTCTTTACTGTCATTCCAATTGCTGTTTTTCCCGTGACTAAACTCCTTTGTTTCCTCGTCAACCTTGTAACTAAGCATACCTGGATAGCCTATATCGGCTAGAGTAAGTTTATAAGTATCTATCCCGGCTCCGGTATTGGTAAGGGTGTGGGTAGTAAAGATAACGGTTTCTCCTGCTTTCCCTTCCATTGAAGCATGATCTTTTAAACTGTGATTACCAACCAAA
>JBBAFB010000122.1:0-6329 GCA_041655595.1 Bacillota bacterium | reverse complement strand
CTCGCCTCGCGGAACAGGTTTTTCCGTTTCCGGATCAATGACCTCAACAATAAAATGGTCCTCCGCAATATGGAGCCCATCTTTATATTCACACTCGCCCGAAACTCCGGGACCGATTACCTCACTCATCCCATAATTATCAGTAGCCAAAATGTCCCATCGTTCCTCCAATTTAGCCCGCATTTCCTCCGTGCAAGCCTCCGAACCAAACAAGCCGTATTTCAGCGGCATCTTTCTGGGATCTAGGCCTATTTTTTCCGCTACTTCCGCCAAATAGAGGGCGTAGGAGGGGGTTGCAATCAAAGCCGTCACCCCGAAATCTTGCATCAGCATAATTTGCCTCTCTGTTTGACCGGTAGAAGCGGGAACTACTAGCGCCCCTGCTTTTTCCAGGCCATAGTGCAATCCAAAGGCTCCGGTAAATAGACCGTAGCCAAACGACACTTGGGCTATATCGCCGGCACTGACCCCTGCCGCGGTAACAACCCTTGCTACTAAATCAGACCAAGTATCCAAATCCTTTTTTGTATAGCCTACCACTGTGGGCTTACCTGTTGTACCGGAAGAGGCATGAATTCTCAACATCTGATTAATCGGCACAGCAAAAAGCCCAAAGGGGTAATTATCCCTCAAGGCCTCTTTCGTCGTAAAGGGTAATTTTTGCAAATCACTTAGACTTTTAATGTCCCCCGGTTCAAGGTTGACCTCGGCAAAAGCTTTTTTATAATAAGGAACCCTTTCGTAAACCTTTTTGACTGTTTTTTGTAAGCGCTCCAATTGGATCGTTTCAATTGTTTCCCTAGAAGCACATTCCCACTTTTCATCCCAAATCATAGAAAACCAGCCCTTCTAATTCATAATCTTGTTCCTTTTGCCCTTTACCGTAAAGATTTAAGAAAGTAAATCCTCCAAAAAAAACGGTAATAGACCATTTCATACTACCTTCCTCCCATGCTGGTGTAAATTAGTGTTAAATAGCCCCGTACTGCATATTGCAATCTAAACTAGCTTAAAAGAACATTAATATTATTATTTTCAAGACAAATTTACAGATTCCTGCTTAAAGGGTGAATAATTTCAAAATAGAGTTGCCTCCTTTTATTGGACAGCAACTCTATTAGTAAAAAAACTTTAGAAAAACAAAACCATATTTTTTAATAAAACACAACCCCGGCAAGTAGTTTTTTTTCAGGAAAGATGATAATATGAAATTATTAGTAATGAGTTCCAATAGTTACAATTAAGTACTACAGATAAAACGAGGGTGGAGCTATGAATTACAAGAGAAAAATCCACATTATCAATGCCCAGCCAGGGCAAGTTTTGGCAGAAGATGTTTTTCAAAGTGAGCCGGAAATGTCTTTAATTGCCCCAAAAAACCTCCGGCTTAGTTCTCATGCGATCAAAAGGCTCCTTGACTTCGGTGTCAGATACCTACATATCTACAGCGAAGAAAAATCCCCGGAAATACAAGGGGAAGGGTTAATCAGGCTCAAGGAAGAATTTAAATCCCAATATGAGGGCAGTGCAAATGTTGTCAAAGAGGTTTTAAATGACCTAGTTGTAGGTAAAAAATTGGAGATTGAAACCATAGAGCCGGTTTTTTCCTCCATGTATGAACAGGTCTCACAAAATTATTCTTTAATTGACTGTATTAATGAAGTGCGAACTGCCGATGCCTACACCTACCATCACAGCCTTAATGTTTCCTTATATGCAGGGCTTCTTGGGGTATGGCTTGACTTGCCGCAACACACTATACAGGAGATAATTCAAGCAGGCGTACTCCATGATGTGGGAAAAGCAAAGATTTCCCAGGAAGTGCTTTCCAAAAAAGGACCTTTGACGGCTCAAGAGTTTACAGAAATGAAAAAACACAGCATCTTTGGCTACCAACTTGTAAAGAATACCAAACAGATAAATGATGATATTTGCAACGGAGTTTTGATGCATCATGAAAAAGCCAGCGGAGAAGGCTACCCCTTAAAACTCACCAATGAAAAAATACACCCCTATGCAAAAATCATTGCAGTTGCCGACGTTTACGATGCCCTAACTTCAGAAAGGGCTTACAAAAAGCGTTTTACACCCTTTGACACCTTTCAAGAACTGCAAAAAATAGGCTACACCCATTTCGACCCAAAAATCATCATAACCTTCCTTAACAACATTGTAAATTATTACATAGGGGCAAAAGTATTAATGAATACCGGTGAAACCGGAGAAATAACCGCTGTTTTACAGCAAAACATTACCAAACCGATTGTCAGAATTGGTGATCGCTTGATTGATTTAAGCAGGGACACCAATTATCAAATAGTACAAATGATTTAAAACCGGACCCCTTTAGGAAAATAAAGCCGTAGAAAGATATCTTTCCCCTGTATCGGGTAGAACAACTACTACTCGTTTGCCTTTGTACTCCGCTTTCCCGGCTAATTGGAGGGCCCCATAGGTTGCTGCCCCAGCAGAAATGCCAACCAATAATCCTTCTTCTTTTGCCAATCGCCTTGCCATTGCCAAGGCATCATCATCGGCAACGGTGATAATTTCATCAATCACAGTCATATCCAAAATCTGGGGCACGAAGCCTGCGCCTATGCCTTGGATTTTGTGGGGGCCTGGGTTGCCCCCCGACAGAACAGGCGAAGCTAGGGGCTCCACTGCAACCACTTTAAGTTGAGGTAATTTTTCTTTTAAAAACTTCCCGACACCTGTAACAGTACCGCCGGTACCAACACCCGCTACCAACACATCCAATTTACCCCCGGTGGCGAGCCAAATTTCCTGGGCCGTGGTTTTTCGATGGACTTCCGGGTTAGCCGGGTTGGTAAATTGTTGGGGCATAAAAGCTTTTTCATAGCCCTGCAAAAGCTCCTCCGCTTTTTTGATAGCACCTTTCATTCCCTCCGCACCCGGTGTTAGCACTAGCTTGGCCCCGTAGGCCCTAAGCAAATTGCGCCTTTCTATGCTCATGGTCTCAGGCATGGTTAAAATCAATTGATAGCCTTTAACGGCAGCAATTAAGGCTAACCCGATGCCTGTATTGCCGCTGGTTGGCTCTATTATTATTGTGTCTTTGTCCAGCAGACCTTGTTTTTCAGCCTCCTCTATCATGTTTAAAGCAATTCTGTCTTTCACGCTACCCCCGGGGTTGAAATACTCTAGCTTTGCTAACAGCTCCGCCCCAGTGTTGTTAATTTTATTTAAAGTAACTAAGGGTGTTTCCCCTATGCATTCAGCAACATTTTTATATATTTTAGTCAATACAAACGCTCCTTTTGAAAGTTATTTTTATTTTGTTATTATACCTCCCCTTCCAGAGGTACTATACAGATAAAGGACAGCTTATTATCACCTTCATTTTTAAACTGATGGGGAACATTGTTTGGGACATAAGCAAAACTGCCGCCTTCAATCTTGTTTAACTTATCATCCAGCAACAAAGTGCCTTTACCCTCTATAATCCAATTAATATGTGGCCAATTATGAATGTGTTTAGGTGTGTAGCCTCCCGGTTCTATTTCAAAAACCCTCATTACCCAGCCTTCCCAGCCATTTTGGGGAGAAATCAAAACTTTTTTTATAACCCCGGCAAGGTTTTCACCCTCCAACTTGATTCCTTCTAACTCTTTGATATGGCCTACTACCATATTTATTTCCTCCTTTCACTTGTTTTTATTTATTATAATAATTCACATTATAAATTTCAGCATGTAATTTAAAAACCCTTTTATTATTTTATCTAATCACAGCCACCCTACATATCGTTTTTCCTTATAACCAAGGGAAACAGCCATTCATAGAATTTTCTATTATTAATACAGATTCCTATTTAGATTTGCCTTTAGGCAAATCTAATCTTGACAAGATTATGCTAAAATAAGATTGCTTGGATCTTTATTCACAAATATGTTTGTGGGAGGTGTTGCATGCCGAAAGGCCGGTAACCAACAAAAATTTTTTGTCTTTGTTAAAACCTTGAAAAGGGGGAATTATAAGGTGAAAAAAGATTTGACTGGCTTTATTCGTGGCCTAATAATCGTTTTTTTAGGTGCCACGGCTCTCTTTAACATGTCGTCCGGTATCGGTACAACCTGCTTGGCGTTTGACGCAGCTTCTTATCCGCCATTCAAAAAACTAGCTGATTATGCTACCTTTTATCAAGCTTCCGTCTATTTGTACACCCTAGCCGGCTTTGCTCTCGTAATTATTACTTATGCTTTCATTCGAGCTGAAAAGTGGGCTTTCTGGTCAGCTGTTGGCGTTGTACTAGTAAGTGGAGTTTATAGTGTTATTCATGTTTATTTATCCAGAATGTTAAGAGGAAGCAGCTTACCTAACGATATCCGCATGATAGCCGATATTGCAACCCTAATTGTTTTAATTATAGTGCGTCTGCCATTTATTTGGAATAAGATTGACTTAACCAAAAAACCGGAGGGCGACGCATCCTATGCTATACCTACTGGTGCGGCTTTCTTAGTAAGCGGCATTTTGTTATTCTTTGTACCAATGATGTCTGCAAGTTCTCACACTATTGATGGAGTTAATTTGGCTGCTACCTTGCAACCGCAAATTAACATTATTGCTAGCCTTCTGGTAGTTATCGGCGGCGGACTAATTGCCTTGGTAAAGCTTGGTTTCAACCCCGATACTTGGGTTGTATCCACCTTCAGGCGAATTACCAAAGCTGAAGTAGGAGGTGCTAAATAATGGTTGCTGTACTAGAAAAAATGGGTAGCCTGTCCTTTATGCAGTACATGGACACCTTGGCCCAAGCTATGGCCATTATTGTTTTTGTGATTTTGTTCAACAGAATTGCCAGCAGATCCTCTGAAATGCATCTATCTTTTTGGTTTGCCGGCGCTTTAGCCTTTGCGGCTATCTCAACAGCCATTGGCAGAGAAGGTAATTTGGCGGTCAACCCGTATATGTTAGTATCTGTTCTGTTAGCATTTGCATTTTGGGGTGCAGGCTATTGGGCACATGCTTTCAGGGGCACGAAGTGGGTACCCTATGTCATCATTACCATGTTCACCGGTGTAATGTTCTATGGTGTTATTGGACATTATTGGGATGGGGTTCCCGGACAAGTGCTGCAAACACCTTTCTTCGCAGGCATTATGACACTGAGTTTGATTGGTTGCATCGGCGGGCCGATTGTTTCCTTTGCTACTGGGAAATCAAACATCCATGCCCTTTGGGCAACAGCAGGCTGGATTTTAATTACTATCGCCAGCTATGTACAATGGGCAGCAGCCGCTCATAAGCCCGGTGCTTTAACCGGCGGGGCAACCGACCCAGCTGTTTACTTCCCAACAGCTTTAGGTTTTACTTTAATAGTAATTGCCTTACTAAAAACAGGGGTTTTAAAAGAGGCCTAGGGGTAACAAATTTCATAAATTTAGGGAGGAGATAAATCTCCTCCCTTTTTATTTTTCTCTAAACTGGTAATTTTTTAAGCTGTTTGGTCCTTTTGGGCCGCCAACCTTCTTTGAAAATATAAGAAGACAGGTAAAGGTATCACAATCCAGCCAAAACTTTTTATCAAGGTATTTTTTGCCCTGCTTGCCTGCCTTTCCGTTTCACTTTTAACCAAGGAAGCGTACTGACTTCTTAACTCCTCCTCACTGAGTTGTTCCCTAGCCTCCCCATCAACCGGTGAGGGCCTTTCTTTATTGATTCGCACATAATCCTCATAGCTTTGGTAGTAAGGTGTTGGTGCAATAATATCGGCTACTGCCATAAAAACACTGACACTACCTCCGATAGTCATCATTAAGGTAGCAAACAATACAAAATATACATAAACGTTTTTCACCATGTTTTCCCCGCCTTCCTTTGTCTTGTTTTTAGAGCCTATGGAACCCGCAATTACCATAATAATCATCAGTAAGGCCAATAAAGGTATTGAAATTATAAGTATAGAGCCCAAAAGATTTCCCACCCCCACGACAATACTTAAAACCAGCAAAACCAAAGACATCAAAATTAGTGCAGGTATCAAAACTACTAATAGCCAGCTGACCTTAAACTCCCCAACTCCTTCACCTCATTTCAGGCACGTAACTCAGACGAAATTAAAAAGCAATTTGTTCCATTACATTAAAAGAGCCAGGATGGCCTTTTGGGCATGGAGGCGATTTTCTGCCTGATCGAAAATGGCGGAATGGGGTCCTTCCATTACCTCGTCGGTGATTTCTTCTCCTCGGTGGGCAGGCAGACAATGTAGGACTATCGCCTTGGAAGCAGCTTTTTTAAGCAACTCCTCATTTATTTGATAACCGGCAAAAGCCTTTGCTCTTGCGTTTATTTCTTGTTCCTGC
>JBBAFB010000121.1:0-6405 GCA_041655595.1 Bacillota bacterium | reverse complement strand
GGGTAGTTTCGTTTACTGCACTAATTTTTCCCGTGAAAGCAGCTGTTAAAAGACCGCTGATGATTAAAAAAGCAAATATGAGGCTCATTTAGTTCACCCCGCTTGAAACCCATAATCATTAAAGCAACAGCCTACCTTAATGATTATGTTTGCCGACTAAAATTATGATTGACCGCTGTGGGGCGGAAGGGTGCTGTTCGCCACTTACTTTAGAACCCTCACGGCTAACAGAACATCGGCGGTTTAGCTTGAATGGCTATAATAATAATGGTAAGATGGAATTAAATAGTTACTGAATAATAACATTTTGTAATTACAGTTGGCTTTAGCTTTGGGAGGATCAAGGATGCAGCTAGTTATCAGGTTAGAAGAAATTAAACCCCGTCATATAGGCATCTGTGGCACGAAGGCTACAAACTTAGGTGCCATTGCGAGAAGATCGCAAACCAGTCCCGGTTTTTGTTTGACTACAGCAGCATATTTTCGGAGCTTGAAAGTTCAGGGTATTCAGGCTGAAATCAATAAATTACTGGATTTTATGGCCGATAAGGATCTAAAGGAACTTGAGCAAGTATCATTGCAAATTCAAGATCTGATAAATAACATACAGCTACCGCAAGAGACAGAGGATGCTTTGTATTCAGCCTACCAACAGCTTTTAAATGGCAGAAAAAATGTTAAAGTGGCAGTACGTTCTTCGGCAACTGCCGAGGATTTACCCACTGCTTCCTTCGCAGGACAACTGGAAAGCTATTTAAATGTGGATAGTTGGGAGGGGGTAAAGGGGGCAGTTATCGCTTGCTGGGCCTCTCTTTGGGCTCCAAGGGGAATACATTATCGCAACCAAAAAGGGCTGGATCAACATAGAATTGGAATGGCCGTTATCGTTCAAGAAATGGTGCCAGCCCAGGTTTCCGGAGTGATGTTTACTGCAAACCCGATTTCCAACTCTCGAAAAGAGATTTACATAGAAGCGGTCCAAGGCTTGGGCGATAAACTTGTTCAAGGTGAAGTTGCGGGAGAAAGCTATCTTATTAATAAAGAAAACTTAGGGATTCTTGCCAGGACTACCCTAGGTTCCTACCCATTGCTAACAGACTTTTCCTTAAGGCAGCTAGCCCACGAAGGGCGAAAGCTAGAGGCTTTGTTTGCTGATTATCAGGATGTTGAATGGGCTTTTCTCAATGAGGAGCTTTATGTGCTTCAGTCCCGCAGCATTACCACTTTAGAGGAAGAGGAGCTGAAAGCCCCTTCTAGCCTAAGTATGACCCCCATCCAAAAGGAAATTTTTATAAATATTCAGGAACGTTTTCCTGAGCCCATGCTTCCCTTGGATACGGTAATTGCTAAAATTTATTATTTAAGTCTTTTCGCGGCTTATCGAGATCTGGGATTTACAGTGCCTCTTACCGATTGGAGGAAAGTGGAGCAAGGTTTTTTCCCCGATCATTTTCTTCCGCCGAGAATTAAAATATCTTGGAGGAGAATTTTTCACCTCGGTAAAATGTTAGCAGGTGATTTAATCAAAGAGTGGAAGGATAATGAAACTGCTTTTAATCGTTATGTTGATTTGATGAAGCAGGACATCTTAAAAACCTTTCCCATGGAAATTGTCCTAGAATATTTAGAGGATGGATTAAAAGATTTTCAAAGGGCCAATACCTTTCGTTACCTGCTTTATGTCCAGTATGGAACTGTTTATAAATTGTTAAAAAAAATACTGAAGTTGTTTTATGGCGGGGAAGGACTGGCTATCTTCGAGGATATAGTCATCGGACAGCCTCAAGCCACTGTTAGGCTGAACCAAGACTTGGAGCAAATTGTTCACTTGATTAGGGAACAGGAAGAAGTTCGTAAAGCCTTCGAAGGTTGCAAAAATCAGCAGGAACTTTACGGCATAATTGCTGATTTATCCCAGGAGAATAGTGTGAAACGTGCTTTTGAAGCGTTTCTTTTAGAGCACGGACATCGGGAAGTGAGTCAGGGTTTAAGTGGTATCGGGGCAGCCACATGGCAGGATCAGCCTGAAATACCCTTGGGGATGATCAAAGCCTTGCTGACAGTTGCTGCGGACACGGAGAACACTGTTAATCTAATTAATAAAAGGCGACTGGCAGCAGAAGAAAACTTAGCTAAATTAACCGCCGGGGGCTGGGGAAGGATTTTGCCGCTACATAGGTTGTTTGCTTTTCTGATAGGATATAGCAGGCGTTATACGGCTTTCAGGGAGGACAGTCATTATTATTTGACTCAGGTAATGTTTGTTTTTCGAACACTTTTTTTGACGATAGGACAGCAGCTTGTAAAAAGAAAGTATTTGCGAAATCAGGCCGAGATTATGTATTTAACTTATTGGGAGGTCCAAGCATTAGTTGAAGATATTTATAGTCTGAAACAAATCAGCCAAAAACAAATTGCAGTTAAGGTTGAAAATAGGATTCAACAATTTGCAGAAAGGACTTCAAAATGGAAGGAAAGGGAAGGGGAGATAGCACATGATTTAGAAAAAGAAAGGATTCTAAGAGGTGTCGGCGCTAGTCGCGGTGTGGCGAAAGGAATTTGTAGATTGATAGCAAACCCCGGGGAACTGCATCGTTTACGCCCGGGAGATATCTTGGTTGCTCAAGCCACTAATCCTTCATGGACACCGGTTTTTTCTTCTATCAACGCTTTAATAGTTGAATACGGTGGTGCCTTGTCACACTCGGCCATTATCGCCAGAGAATATGGGATTCCGGCGGTGATGGGCGTCCCGGGGGTTACCAAACTGTTGAAAGACGGAGAAAAGGTTACAGTGGACGGGACAAAAGGGTTGGTGTATCTGGAATAAATCCCGATTAACTTTTGATCAGCAAGTTGGATTTTTAAATTTATAATAATTTTAATTTTTTAAGATTGACAACCGGAGAAAGGAGTAGGCAAATGAAAACTATAATCCTAACTGATTCTTGCAGTGATTTACCTTACGAATACATTGAAAAAAACCAAATTGAAGTAACTTATTTGCATTTTCTCCTTAATGGGAAGGATTACCCTGACGATTTAGGGCAATCTTTACCCTATCAGGAGTTCTATGCAGCAGTCAGGCAGGGGGCCATGCCCACAACCTCGCAAATTAATGCCCATAGCTTTGTAGAGATTTTTACGAAGCATGCTCAAAAAGGGGAGCCTCTGATATATATTGCCTTTTCCTCTGCCCTAAGTGGTACTTATAACAGTGCAGTGGCCGCCAAAGAAATGGTATTGGAGGATTATCCCGAGGCAAAAATTTCTTTAGTGGATTCCCGCTCCGCATCACTGGGCCTTGGCCTTTTGGTCCACTACGCAGTTGAATTAAGGGATCAGGGGCAAAGTTCCGAGGAAATCACCAACTGGTTGGAGGCCAATAAACTGCGCCTCAATCATTGGTTTACGGTAGAAGATTTGCATCATTTAAAAAGAGGAGGTAGGGTATCGGGTACTGCTGCTTTCGTGGGCTCCATGTTGGATGTTAAACCTGTACTGAATATAGATAGGGAAGGCAGGCTGATCCCCATCGCCAAGGTGAGGGGAAGAAATAAGTCGCTTAAGTATTTAAAGGACCAACTGGGGGAAAGAATTGAAGAAGCGGAAAAGCAGGTCATTTTTATCAGTCATGGCGATTCCTTGGGGGATGCAGAACATTTAAAAGAAATAATATTGGAATCTTACCCTGTTAAAGAAGTGGTGATCGGCTATGTGGGGCCTGTAATCGGTGCCCATTCCGGTCCGGGAACCATTGCCCTATTTTTTATGGGACAAGAAAGATAAATAAAAAGGCCCTAGGGCCTTTTTATTATTCCAAATTTATTTTTTTGACCCCATGAACTATCTCAAGGGAAGTGATGAGCTGACTTATTCTTTCCCCGTTTCTTGGGTCAATTCCGGATAAAAGCAGATGGTAAAGCACTTCGTCGTCCTCGAGGCTTTCAATGTTAATGCCTTTAATATTTATTTTGAAGGAAGCTAGGATATTGCCTATTTCACCTACTTGACCTATTTGGTCTTTGGCATGAATCTGTAATGAAATTAAACCTTTGTTTTTAATTAACCGGTCGCTATAGCGGGCCAAGGTTAGGGCTAAATAGACTATAATTGTCGCCATAATGCTGGGGATAATAACACCAAGACCGGTGAACAAGCCAACCGCTGCAATGCCCCAAAGGCTGGCGGCTGTTGTCAACCCTCTAATGCTGGACCCGTGTTTTAGGATGGCTCCGGCCCCTAAAAAGCCGATCCCCGAAATTACATTGGCTGCAATTCTAAGGGGGTCCATTGAGGGGGCGGCATCAAACATATAAAACAGCATAGCAGAACCAACCCCGACCAAAGCCGCACTGACAGCAACCAACATGTGGGTACGGAAGCCGGCGTAATGATGGGAGCTCTCTCTTTCATAGCCTATTAAGCCACCTAAAACGGTGGCAATAATCAGGCGCAGGAAGATATCAAAGTAGGTCGGTTCTGGTGGTATCACTACCATCACTCCTAAAACAATAACTCTTTACTAGTATATATTGCTTTTAACAAAATTAGTAGTGCTGCTATTTTTTAAACCTTTCTTGCCCCAAAACACCAAAATAGTTATCAAAACCGATCTTTTTTAAAGGGATAAGGATAAGATAGGCAATAACCAGCCCTCCGATAAACTGAACAATATTAGCGGGGATACTTAAAATAGGGACAATAAAGCTGCCGTAAATAAAGCTACCGGCTAGATAGTAACCAACTACCATCCAAAGGCCTGCCATAAACATACCTAATAACTGTACCGGGTTAAAAAGATTTTTGTCCCACTTTTTCAGGTAGTATGCCAGTATAATGATACCTATGGGGATGGCAATGGCGGTTATGCTCAACCAAAAGTTTGTTTTTTGTATTAATAAAATTAATTCTTCCTGGGTAAGCTCCAAAGATTTGGTTAGTTCCAATGATGTTTCAGACAGCATTGCTTTTGTCAGGAAAGCCTGGATACCAAAGTTAAAGCCGACCCAGGCAATAATAGCACCCGCCGTGAGCAATGAACTGAAAAGGTGGTGTTTTTTTAATTTCAATAAGTCATGACCGACCCAACCTACCAGACCGCCCATAATAGCCTTGATGATTAAGGTTGGAATAGCCCAATGGGCATAACCGCCTAGTAAATCGGCCATTGCGGAGCCGATTCCGCCGGCCAAAGCACCAAAACGCCAACCAAAAAGAATGGCGGTTATAAAAATCATGCTGTCACCGGGATGAATATAGCCTTGGGTAAAGGGGATCGGAATTTTAATGGCAAAAGTAGTGACCAAAACCAATGCAATCGTCAGACTGCCATAGGTAAGGTTGCGTATACTTATTCTGTTCGACCACCGCTTAGGAGAACGGCCACCCTTAATGAAATTTTGCATAGAAACCCTCCTGAAAGATCCATTGCTGAAATCAATGAGTTTTTAAAAAGATGTTTTAAATTATATCAAAAACATAGCTGTTTGTAACTAAAAACTACAGGCAAAATTGTTAAACCACCCGTGAACCAGATAAAACAGTAAATTTTCGCGTTATAGGTCCTGGTTTAAATTTTATATTTTCTTAACTCGTTTTTAAAACCGGTTGTTAGTGTGCCCAGTTGATTAATATAGGAGGTTAGAGTTTTTATTTTTTCTGAGTAGTCCATTACATTGGAGCTCATTTCCTGGCTGGAGGCGGCGTTTTCTTCCGCTATCGCACTTAGCGAATGCATGTTTTGAAAAACGGTGGAAATGTTTCGGGTTTCCTGAGACAATTCCTCCACTAACTGAACGATTATGTTGGAAACATTGGTTATTTCCCTGGTAGCTTCCGTATTATCTTTTACAGCCGTTTCCAAGCTTTTATTGCTTTCCTCCAATTGAGAAAACTGGTTTTCGATATCGGCTACCAGTAGGTTGATTTGATCAATAAAATAGCGCAAATTACTATTAATGGTCTGGACCGCATTTTTAACATCATCAGCCAGCTTTCTAATTTCCTCTGCAACCACCGCAAAACCTCTGCCCTGCTCACCTGCACGGGCGGCCTCAATGGCAGCATTTAAAGCCAAAAGGTTTGTTTGCTCGGCAATGCCTTCCACCGTGGTTACAATTTCCATAATACCTTCTACTTGGCGGGCCAGGTCATTGCCCTGCTGATTAACTTGGCTGAATTGATTCCTTGTGATTAAAAGGTAATCGGCAACCTTTTGGATTTCTTCATAAGAAAGCAGTATATTTTGGACGGCGGCTTCTAGGTTGTTTTTTGTGTCCAATTCTTTTTCTGCCAGGGTATTAAGGTTATCTACATTATTAGTCAGGATTTCTACTGATTTTTCTGTTTCTTGGGCTTGGTAATAGGCTCCCTCGGAAACCTGGTGGACTATATTTGATATTT
>JBBAFB010000120.1:0-6466 GCA_041655595.1 Bacillota bacterium | reverse complement strand
AGCAGCCCACAGGCGGCTGCTTTTATTCACAATTATTTAATTATACCATTAGTTTAATCCAACGGGCTTTAGAAATAAATATTTACATGTATACATTGCTATGAGCATAAATACCATCCCGTGGCACCGTGGCAGGGGGACGCTTTGTTTGCCATAAGCTGATAAAGGCAGTGACTATATCTCCTGATCCGCATACCTCCACCAAAAGGTAGTGCTAAATAGTCCAAGGGCACTTGTTAGACATACAATAGCAATGCTTATCGCTTCAATTTTTGCATCGCTGTCCCCGGCAATGCCACTTATAAGTGCCGGTACGGACCAAGGAAAAAACTGTCCATAACCCGTTGCTGCGACAATCTGTGCCAACACAAGGGTAAAAATCATAAACCCAAGTGGGGATAAATACCCACGCCCGGAACTTGCAAAAAAAGCCACCGGTGTGGATAGTAATATGGTCAATGTAGCAGAAGTAATAAAAACTGAAATACCTTGTAGGATTATATCCGCCGACCAGCCGGGTATATCAACTATTTTTCCGACAAGAATACCTAAAACCAGCACAAGCACAGCAAGAATTAGACACCATAAAATCGTAACAATAAATTTGGAAAGCACAATCAAATTGCGTGATATGGGCAGGGCCAACAAATCTTTTATAGTTCTGTCTGAATACTCCCTACCAAAAATCCAACTCATAACAAACCCAAATATCAGTAACCCACCAACTGCTATTGCCTGTGCAAGCAGGCCTAAATAAGAGGGCCAATCTGCGTCCCCCATTATTTGTGCTTTTGCTGAAATAAAACCAAGCCCCTTAGCCAGGTCGGGATCTTTTAAAATGAACATAAAAAAGCCCCCAAAAAACGGTATTAACATTGAAGCCAGGATGGTCATTAATGGAATCCTAGACCGGAAAAGTTTTGTTATTTCAATGGAAATGCAGGTTAAAATTTTCATTTTATACCTCCCCTGCTTCTTTGAGCACTCTTAAAAAATAGCTTTCCAGGTCTTCTTGTCGAACTTTTAAAAGGGCTGGGGGGTGACCGGCCTTTACAAGCAAAGTAGCGATTTTTTCGGGACTATTTATTGCATCATCATCTTGGATTTGCAATGGCTTGATTTCGTCGTTAAAGTCTATTCCTTCATCAACTACTCTGTACCCCGCTTCGGAAAGAATAGATTTCATGTTGTTTCTTTCTTCACCGCCTACCAACAACACCTTTTTTAACTGTCCTTCTAGCTGCTTTTTATCCAACTCTTTTATTATGCACCCATTATGTATGATGGATATATTTGTAGCAAGCCTGGAGATCTCCTCTAATTTATGACTAGAAACCAAAATAGTTACACCTTGGTTGTTTGCCAAATTCATTAATAACTGGCGAACTTCGACTATGCCCTCAGGATCCAACCCATTTGTAGGTTCATCGAGTATTAGAATCTTTGGTCTATGGATAATTGCTTTTGCTATGCCCAATCTTTGCGCATTTCCTAGGGAAAGGTGCCCTGCCCTTTTTGATGTATACCCTTCCAGTTTAAGTTTTTTGATAATCCAATTGACGCTATCCCTATCTTCCATACCTCTTAATTTACGAACAATCTCAAGGTTTTCCCTTACAGTTAATTCGGGGTAGGAATATGGAGTTTCCACAATATACCCCACATTGCGGAAAATGCTTGTATTACCTGCGTTAACTCTTCTACCCTGAAGATAACAGTAACCTGTTGTGGGCTTCACTAGACCCAATAGCATTCTGATCGTAGTAGTTTTGCCTGCACCATTTAAACCGATAAAGCCGAAGATTTCACCTTGTTTAACTGACAAGTTTAGCTTATTTACGGCATAGGTTTCTCCGTAAATCTTTGTTAGGTTGGTGGTGCTGATTACTTCCTTCATTTGCTTCACCTCGCCCGGCCCCGAAAACATCCGCCCCACATTGGGTTTGCACTAGGGGCTCTCTTTGACATCGCTTAACCGGATACCTGCAATGCAGACCTCATCTACAGGGTTTTTTAGATAGCATTGTGTCTTGCCGTGCTTGTATCAGTTCCACGCTATCGGAATACGAGACCAGGTCCTTTGCAACCTTCAAACTATTGCCCGTGCCTATGAAACAGTAAATTTTCTCGCTCACCCCCCTTTCATTGATACCCACCCATCACATATATCCACTACACCTTAGCATTCTAAAAAATCAAACTTTCACTCAATACCCTTCTTCTTTACCAGAGTTCGGATTCCACTTCTATACTTTGGATTATCAGTGTCTAGGCCCCTATTCCAAAAACCCCCAACCCCTTTACTGCCTCACATCCCGATGATAGGAACCACTTCGAATATATCCTACCCCATACATTTTGAAGTGTCTCTGGAAATGGACTAGGGAATCCATCAAATAACCTTCTTTCATTATCAATATTATCGAAAAATACAATTATCAACCCGACATTCTATGCACGATGTAGCCGGTTTAATTAGGCCTTCTACTTTGCCAATTCTACTATATCGGTGGCCACCTTATCTATGAACCTTTTGTCATGCTCAACCAGGATCATCGTGGGTGAATACTCTAAAATCATATTTTCAACCTGAATTCTAGAAATTACATCAATATAATTAAGGGGTTCATCCCAGATATATAAATGTGCTTCCTCGCAGATAGATTTGGCTAAAAATATCTTCTTCTTCTGTCCCATGCTGAAATTTTTGATTGGAATATCGAATTGACTCCTATCAAAACCCAATTTCCTTAAAGTAGTTAGAAATTTTGTTTTATCTATTTGTGCCTCATTAACAAATCCATTTATGTTTCCAGCAACGAAATAGAACTTTTGTGGAACATAGGAAATTATAACCCCTTTTGCAATTTCCAGTTTTCCTTGCCAAGCTGTATTCTCACCCAGAATTGCTTTTATAATACTGGATTTGCCACTACCGTTATCCCCTTTGAAAACAATACAATCCCCGCTACTTATCGAAAAACTAATGGGGCTAAAAACAGTATCCTCCTCATAGGATATGGTAAAATCATCGGCGCTTACATATTGCTTTGCATGATGCTCCAATGCGGTCATCTGCAATTTTTCTATAGCTTCTATATTTTTTAAAAGGGCCTCCTTTTTTTCTGTAGCTAGCTCATACCTTTTTTCTATAGTTTTGGAACGCTTCATCATTTTAGCAGCTTTGTGGCCTATATAGCCCTTATCCGGCTTTATCCCCGATACCTTTGCATTCTTAGTACCCTCCACCTTATCCGACCATGATGCCTTCTCTCTTGCGGATTGTTTTAATCTTCTAATTTCCTTTCTGAGTTTTTGATTTTGCGCCAACTCAAATTGATCTTCTAAATTCTTATTTTGCTCCCAAGTATCATAAATTCCCCTTTGAAGGACTATTTTTTGTTTTTCTATGGTTAATATATGATCTACTATACCATTAATAAACTCCCTATCATGGGAGACGAGTATAAACCCTTTTTTACCCTCCAAATATTTGGCAACCACTTCCCGGCCATGAGTATCTAGATGGTTGGTCGGCTCATCAATAAGTAAAAATCTTTCCTCCACTGCAAATAACAGGGCCAGCAAAATTTTAGTTTGCTCTCCACCGCTTAATGTTGAAAATAAACGATACAAAACCTCTTTCCCTACTTCCAATAGATTCATTTCCCTTTGCAATTTCCATAATTGTAAATTTGGCTGTAGTGTTTCAAGTAGATCCAATGTCATAAGGTTGTAATTATCAACTAAAAAAGGAAAATAAGCCATTGGGACCGGCTTAGTAATTGATCCCCTATAAGGGAGTTTATCCATCAGGAGGTTTAAAAAGGTTGTTTTGCCATAACCATTCCTTCCTATAAACCCCAATTTCCAATCTGTATCCAACTCTAAATCCAAATCGCTAAAAATGGGTTCCAGACTTCCCGGGTATTCGAATGTCAAGTTACTGATGTTAATCAATGCCATATAAATTCTCCTTCCACCGTTTGAATTGCAGCGAGAATCCATAAATGGAAACAAAAAAGTTGAGAGTGAAAACCCTCAACTCATTATCATGATAACAGTTAAATTATAATAATTAAAGCACAGTTACCTTAATCCGGCTGTGTAGTTAATTTAAGATATTGAATCCTTTACCGTTGCAGCTGGTCATAGTATAATTGGCCTGTAATACTATTCTAGGTAAGGTGGGGCCAACAAGAAAAACAATCTCGGCGATGTCAAAATTACCGATAAACACCATTTTAATTTGTAATTAGGTTTAGGAGGTTCTTATGCAGGCAATCATAGTTGTGGGTCTTGGAGGTTTTTTGGGGTCAATTCTTAGATATGGGCTTGGCAGGATTTCGGTTGCAGGGGATTTCCCGCTAATGACCATGCTCATTAATATTCTGGGATCCTTTATAATCGGGGTAGTTGCGGAACTGGCTAAAGATAAAACTGCAGTAAGCCCAAATACTGTTTTATTCCTACAAACCGGCCTTTTGGGCGGATTCACCACATTCTCTGCCTTTTCCCTTGAAACTATGGTTTTATTTCAAGAAAATAAATACCTTGCAGGCTCAACATATGCAATACTAACTGTCATACTTTGCTTTACAGGGACTATTTTAGGAATGCTTGCAGGCAAAACAATTAAATCGAAACTTATATCTTAGCAACGCAAACTGGGACAAAACTCCTGTCCCCTTGTCCCATTGCTACTGGCTTTAAGACCAATAAATCTATATTACCTTTTGTTTTTGGTGGAGGTGGCGGGAATCGAACCCGCGTCCGAAGGAGCACCCACAGAAGCTTCTACTAGGATAGTCCTTGATTTACATTCGCCAAAGAGGACTCCCAAGGACAGGATTCTTCTTTGACTAATCCGCTGAGTTTCCCCTAAGCTTAGCAGATAGTGGGCTTAGAGTATCTCGCTAAAGTGACCCCCTAGCCCGCACCGCGAGAACAGCAGGTAGGAGGTTAGCTGCATCTAGGCAGCTAAAGCGTAATTATTATCTGCGTTTAAAAAAGTCCCACCGTTTTACGGGCTGATGGAATCCCGCCTAGCTACTTCTGCCAATACATTCCCCCGTCGAAACCAGTACACCCCCATGAATTAGTTGTAAAGCTGAAAGATTGAAGATTAAAAACCTTTTTCATGCATTTTTTGGGATCTTTTTGCATGCTATTCTGCACGAGATCCTTCGCTGTGCTCAGAATGACGTTGAAGTGGTTTTTCTACTTTCCACATCAAACATGTAGAATTACATGCAAACAATGTTTGACCTATTAGACAAAGTTAGACTACTGCTTGACAAATATCTTTTCTACTGCTTCTGTTTTTCTCGGAAGGCTCTTTCTATTTCCCTTTTGGCATCTTTTTCTGCCATGGCATCTCTTTTATCGTAAAGTTTTTTTCCTCTGGCAAGGGCCAGTTCCAGCTTTGCTAAGCCCCTGGGATTGAAATAAACCTTTAAAGGAATCAAGGTCAAGCCCTTTTCCTGGGTTTTGCCGATTAAACGCCGAATTTCGGATTTGTTTAGGAGTAATCTCCTGACCCGCTTCGGCTCATGGTTAAAGCGGTTGCCCTGTTCATAAGGGCTGATATGCATATTGTAAAGCAACACTTCTCCGTTTTCTACCCTGGCAAAACTGTCTTGCAGATTGCCTTTGCCCCTTCGGAGGGATTTTACCTCGGTGCCGGTAAGGGACAAACCCGCCTCATAGGTTTCTTCAATAAAGAAATCATGCCTGGCTCTTCTGTTATCTACTACTATTCTAACACCCTTTACCGCCATCTTATTCCCCTCCATGGAGATAAAACAAACCCTTTTTAGCAGTAGCCGCTTCCAAGGGTTTCACAATTTTTTGCCTCAGTTCCTTATTCATTATACAAATTCCATCGTTAAAAGTCAATGGCTATTTGGTTTTGCTTCGCTCGCCCCTCATCCTGTGCAGGAGGATAAGTATCAGGCTTACCCAAGTAACAAAGGGTGGCAGCTTCGAAATCAACCATAATTTCTTGTTTATTTTTTACATGTCTTTCGTAAGCTGTACTGGAAAGCAGCATTTCCATTTCCCGATCCGTATGTTCAAAGGAAAGAGTTAAGCGGTTACCTATCCAGCTTGGAACCACTTCCTTAATGGTTGCTAAAACTAAGTTTGTTTCCTTGGTACTGATGAACTCATTACTTTCTTTTACCAAGGCCAGGTTTTCGCCCCGAATGCCAAAGGCAGCCTGTTGGCCTAATTTTAGTTCTTCTGTCCACAAAACTTTGATCTCTTTTCCTTCCCAATCCAAGATACCTATACCGGCATTTTCATAATGCTTAGTAATTTTTCCATACATAAAGTTTTTCATGCCCAACAGCCTAGCAGTATGAACGCAATTGGGTTTGGCAAAAACCGCTGTCTTGGAACCCTTTTGTAAAATCTCACCTTCATCTACAATAACCAAATAATCTCCCAAAACCATTGCATCCTC
>JBBAFB010000119.1:0-6494 GCA_041655595.1 Bacillota bacterium | reverse complement strand
CTTTATAACGGGGGTGCGCAACGGACTCGACGGCACAAACAAACCTTGTCCCCAGTTGTACTCCTTTTGCTCCCAGCGCCAGTGCCGCCACCATACCTCTTCCATCAGCGATTCCTCCCGCCGCTATGACCGGTATTTTTACCGCATCCGCAACTTGGGGAACGATTGCCATAGTGGTTAGTTCACCAACATGACCTCCGCATTCCATTCCTTCCGCTATGACCGCATCAGCACCCAACCTTTCAAGGCGTTTTGCCAAAGCCACGGAAGAAACCAAGGGAATAACCTTAATATTCTCTGACTTTAACATCTGCATATGTTTTCCGGGACTACCTGCCCCGGTGGTAATAATCGGAATTCGTTCCTCCAAAACGACTTGCACGATATCATCAACCCAAGGGGATAAATAATAAACATTAACCCCAAAAGGTTTTTTTGTTTTCCCTTTTGCTATCCTAATTTCTTGACGCACAACCTCCGGAGGAGCATTTCCCGAACCTATAATTCCCAGTCCACCTGCTTCGGATACGGCAGCCGCTAACTCGCCATTAGCAATCCAAGCCATTCCCCCTTGCAGAATTGGATACTCAATTTTCAACAACTCGCAAATCTCCGTATACAACACCGGTTTCACCCGCTACCACCTCTTTATTTAGCCCAGCGCACAGCGCTGCTGCCCCAAGTTAAACCTGCACCGAAAGCAACTAAAACGAGCAAATCACCTTTTTTAAACTTTCCCTGTTTAGCAGCCTCATCCAAAGCAACGGGAACGGAAGCGCCGGACATATTACCATACTTATGCAAATTAACAAAGACCTTATCCTCTGCTAAACCCAGCCTTTTTAATGAGGATTCAATAATCCTTATATTTGCTTGATGAGGAATTAAATGATTAACTTCTTCAAGGGATAAACCGTTTTCCTCCAAGACCCTTCTAGTTGCCTCCTCCATTGCTTTTACCGCAAATTTAAAAACCTCACGGCCCTCCATTTTTAAAGAATGAAGGGCATCATTTATTGTTTTTACCGTTGCCGGTAGCCTAGAGCCCCCGGCCGGCAAATGCAAAAAATGTGCACCGCTGCCATCAGAACGCAGATAGGATCCTATTATCCCTTCTTCACTATTCGAAGCCTGCAAAACAACAGCCCCCGCCCCATCCCCAAACAAAACGCAGGTGCCCCGATCGGACCAATCAACAACCCTGCTAACAGCATCGGAACCAATAACCAAAGCATTTTTGTAAAGGCCCGCCTCCAAAAAGCTACTGCCGGTGGCCAAAGCATAAATAAAGCCTGTGCAACCTGCTGACAAATCAAAGGCAGTAGCTTTTTTTGCACCTATTTTGTCCTGAACTATGCAAGCGGTGGAAGGAAAAAGCATATCTGGAGTTACGGTGCCCACCACAATTAAATCAAGCTCAGCTGCCGAAATATCTGCATCTTTCAAGGCTCTTTCAGCAGCCTTGACACACATATCGGAGGTAGCCTCAGCTTCGGCCAAAATTCGCCTTTCCCTTATTCCTGTACGAGATTTTATCCATTCATCACTGGTGTCAACTTTTTGTGCCAAATCATCATTTGTGACTATGTTTGCAGGTAAATAGCTACCCGTGCCTACAATTACCGCCCTAGGTTTTAAATATGTCATCAATTGCTTTCCCCTCTGCTATCATTTACTTGAATCCATTTTTCAATTTGACCCACAACCTCTTGTTCCACACATAAGGCAGCCATTTTAATTGCATTTGCGATTGCATATGCATTGGAACTGCCGTGACAAATAATGCTAATTCCTTTAACCCCTAGCAAGGGAGCACCTCCATACTCGGTATAATCCATCATAGCTTTTATGTTCTTTAAACCGGGTTTAAGCAAAAGACCCCCTATTTTAGCTTTAAAAGAACTTTCCACCTCTTTCTTTAACAATTGAAAAATAGTATTTCCCAACCCTTCTGCCATTTTTAAAATCATGTTACCTACAAAGCCATCGCAAACTAAAACATCGGCAACACCCTTTGGTAAATCTCTGGCTTCAATATTACCAATAAAGTTCAAATTTGATTCCCGGAACAGCTTATAGGACGCTTTGGTTAAATCATTACCTTTGTTTTCCTCAGTACCATTATTCAAAAGGCCGATCGTCGGGTTTTGCCTGGCTAATATTTTTTCGGCGTAAATACCCCCCATTACGGCAAATTGAAAAAGGTTTTCGGGACTAACATCGGTATTGGCACCAACGTCCAATAAAACCGTCGGCTTATTTAAACCGGGGAAAAGCGTGATAATTCCCGGTCGTTGAATGCCCTTAATTCTACCAATGATTAAAAGTGCCGCAGCTAGTTGGGCCCCCGTACTACCGGCAGAAACAAGAGCATCAGCTTCACCTTTTTTTACTAATTCAGAAGCTATGCCTATTGATGTGCCTTTTTTTCTTCTAAGAGCCAAAGCCGGTGCCTCACTCATTTCCACAACTTCCGGTGCATGAATAATAGTGATTCTTTCGGTTTTTTGGTGTTTTCCTAATTCCGCCTCCAGCACTTCCCGTTTACCGACAAGCAGAATATCATAATTATTGACCTTAACTGCTTCTACTGCTCCTTTTACAATTTCCTCAGGAGCATTATCTCCACCCATGGCATCTAAAGCTATTCGCATTTGCTGTCCCCCCTACTTGGGTATAGTTACAATAAACTGCCCTTTAAATACTAACTCGTTATCCACTGTAGAATATACCGAAATTAAATATGTATTAGTTTTTTGAACCTTGACCACCGCTTTCGCTACCACCCTATCTCCCAAAAACACCGGTTTTTTATAGCGAATCCGGGCGCTTCCGGTTAAAACAGCCGGAGCATCAATTACTGCAACTGCCAAAGAATTGGCTTGAGCGAACAAATAATGACCTCTAACAACTTTTTTACTTTTGAGAATCATCTCCTCGGTGATATCCATCAGAGAAATTCCTCCCTCGTTAAGACGGATATCAAGCAATTCTCCAACTACTTCCTGGGCTTCTAAGGATCGCAATTGAGAATAAGCATTTTCTGCCACTGCTTTTACCCTTTCTCTTACTTGCGGAATTCCTAGTTCCAAGCGATCCAATCGTATTGTTTGTACACTCACCAAAAAATGCTCCGCCAACTCCAAATCGGTAGAGAAAGGAGCCTTATGTAAAAATTTTTGCAGTTCATCATGTCTTTCTTTTTTGTTTAATTGTTTGTTTACCATTTTACCACCTTTAGCACCTGCTACTAATACCAGATAGAAAAAGTATAGTATAAGTTAGATACGAATGCAAGAACAAAATAAAAAAACAGGGAATTTACCCTGCTTTTATCATTCTTATTCATTTACCGCCTTGCCCTTATAAAAACCGCAATTTGGGCACATAGTATGAGATAATCTCATTTCGTGACATTGAGGGCACTCAACTAAATTTGGCCCAGCAATTTTTCTCCATTGAGAACGTCTTTTGTTTTTTCTGGATTTCGATTGTCTCCTTTGAGGTACTGCCATAAAAACCCTCCTTTCAAAATTACCCTATTTTAGTAGCTTTCTTAGAACCTCTAACCTGGGATCAATTTGTTCTTTCCGGCAATGGCACTGCCCTTCATTTAGGTTTGTACCGCAGTGAGGGCAAAGACCGAGGCAGCCGTCAAAACAAAGAAATTGCATTGGTAATGCAAAAGTGATTCCTTCATGAATCAAACCGGCAAGATCTAAAATGTCCCCGGAATAAAATTGTCCGGGAAAATCTTCTTCCATTTCCTCTTGCGCAGCAATTCCTAATGGGATAAACTCCCCTTCAAAACTGCCGACAAGGTCGGTTTCTATCTGCTGCAAACACCTACTGCACTGTACCGCAATTTTTGTTTTAAACTTTCCTTGAACAAAAATAAACCTTTTTTCTGTTTGTTTGATTACCCCATCAATAAAGACAGGGCCGGTAAAAACAATATTATCCCCTTGCCAAACTAAAGGGGAATCCATAGCACCCGAAAGTTTAAACTTTTGAGGCTCAAAAGATATATTTTTGATAAAGGATACATCTAATAACAAATTATACACCACCAATTGTTCAAAAGCCAAGTTTAATTATAGTCAGCTTTTTAAAGGCTGTCAATCTTGTTTAATTAAACCTGTTACCACTTCCATAGTTTCTCTTGCTATCATCAGCTCTTCATTTGTAGGGATTACGAATATTTTAGCCAAGGAGACTTCAGTAGAAATTTCCGCTTCCTGCCCCCTGACCTGATTTTTAAGAAGATCTAATTCTATTCCCAGGTAATCCATATTGTGGCAAATGGCTGCGCGCATTTCCGGGGAGTTCTCCCCCAACCCGGCCGTAAAAACTAAGGCATCAAGTCCGTTGAGTGCCGCTATATATGCCCCCAGGTACTTTTTGACGCTATATACAAAAATATCTAAAGCAAGTTGGGCTCGTCCATTGCCCTCCAGGGCCTTTGCCTCAATGTCCCTAAAATCACTTGATATGCCCGAAATCCCCAGTACGCCGCTTTTCCTGTTCAATAAACGATCTATACCTTCCCGGGACAGGGCTTCCTTTTTCATTAAAAAAGTAACTATAGCCGGGTCTATATCGCCGCAACGAGTTCCCATAGTTATTCCTTCCAGCGGAGTAAAGCCCATACTAGTATCAATGGATTTACCTCCATCTATGGCGGTTAGTGAAGCTCCATTACCCAAATGACAAGTAATAATCTTTGTTTCTTCAATTGGTCTTTCTAGAAGCCGGGCTGCTCTGTAAGCAACGAACTTATGAGACGTGCCATGAAAACCATAACGCCTAATACCATACTTTTCATATAACTCATATGGTATGCTATATGAATATACATAGGGGGCCATTGTTTGATGAAAAGCTGTATCAAAAACCGCCACTTGAGGGACCCCGGGTAAAACCTGCTCACAAGCTTCCATTCCACGTATACCAGGAGGATTATGTAAGGGTGCAATGTCCGAAAGCCTCTCCAAAATTTCTTTAACATTTCGATCTATTAAGGTAGATTGTGAAAACTCATCTCCACCATGTACAGTTCTATGACCAACTGCATCAATTTCTGTAATATCTTTTAAAACCCCGTCTTCCTTGTCTACCAAAACAGCTAAAACCATTTTTATGGCCTGCTCATGATCTGCAATAACTGTGCTAAAAAATTTTTTATCTTTACCAGTCACTTGATGGTTTAAAACACTATTGGGAAGTCCGATCCTTTCAATCAGGCCCTTGGCTAATACTGTCTCCTCGTCCATATCGAATAATTGGTATTTAATTGAAGAGCTGCCGGAATTAATAACTAAAATTTTCATATGCTTCCTCCTTTGTGCACTTAATTAGGGATATCTTTTAGATTTATCTTGTTTTGTTTAAGGGCCTCCTTTATGGAATAAACTGATTTTTTTGCAGCTTCCATTCCAATGTTAATGCATTCTTCCAGTTGAGAAAAATCAGTACTGGAAATATGAGAAAGATCAGGCTGAATTAGGATATCAGCCCCGGTAAGGTAAGCCTTGGCTATTTCCCTTTCCATCAACTCTATAGAATTTATAAACACATCAAAAATGCTAGTGATTTTCAGTTCTTTTACCCTTTCACCTCCGAATTTCACATCAACACCAATTACAAAATCTGCCCCCTTTTCCCTTGCCACGCCCACAGGTATCCTTTCTAAAACTGCTCCGTCAACTAGCAACCTATCTTGCCAAGACTTGGGGGCAATCATTCCGGGAACGGCAATACTGCCCCGAATTGCGTCTGCCAATAAGCCTTCGTGAATAACTACCTTTTCTCCCCTTTTTATATCAACAGCAACTACATAAACAGGTATTCTTAACTGCGTAAAATCTTTATTCTTGGTGAGAATTCTCAACAACTCCTCCAGTCGGTCGCCTTTGATCAAACCCATCCTGGGAACAGTAAAATCCAGGAGTTGGTTTTGAGGTAATTGTATTAAGAATTTTTTTAAGAAGTCTAAATCCATATCTAATGCATATAAGGCCCCAAAGAAGCTACCGATACTCGAACCGGCAATTAAGTCTATCGGTATTCCTTCATCGGTCAGGACCTTCAAAACCCCAAGGTGTGCAAAGCCTTTTGCGGCTCCTCCTCCTAGGGCCAAGCCAACTTTTGGCCGTTGTCTCATCCTCTTCCCCCCATTCATATTCCTCTTAAAGTTTTCCCTTAAAAGGTGCTAAGAAACCTCTCGTCAGTATAGATTATAAAAGAAGTTTGGGGGAGGTCAACCTTTATGTTTTTCTTTTTTCTATCTAAAAGGTACAAAAAAGGACTCAATACCTTTTTCCACTTGCTTACTTTACTTCTACTTTCTGCCCTTCTAATTTCTTATCCGAGTTTCATTTTTTCTGCAGCTAAAAAGGGCTTGGATACCTGGTGGCAATTTGTATTGCCGGGACTGTTCCCGTTTTTTATCCTGGTTGAATTGTTAGCGCAATTCGGAGTAATAGACTTTTTAG
>JBBAFB010000118.1:0-6601 GCA_041655595.1 Bacillota bacterium | reverse complement strand
GAAAAAGGGGCCCAATTAAAGCTGGTTTTTACTCCTCTTCACGGGACGGGCTATGATTTAGTGCCCAGGCTGTTAAAAGAATTAGGTTTTTCCGCACTTACCCTGGTGCCGGAGCAGCAAGAACCCGATGGAGAATTCCCTACTGCACCTATTCCTAATCCGGAAGATGAAAGCGCTTTTGAGGTTGCTTTAAAATACGGCATAGAGCAACAGGCCCGGCTGATCATTGCCACCGATCCGGATGCCGACAGAATGGGGGTTTTGGTTAGGGATCAAGCAGGTAATTATCGCAAGCTGACGGGTAATCAAATCGGGGTAATTATGATCTATTATCTTTTGTCTCAAAGACAAGCCCAAGGAATTCTTCCCCAGGATGGTGTGATTATCAAAAACATTGTGTCCACCGAGCTAGCGGATGAAATTGCCTTCGGTTTTGGTGTTAAATTGATCAATGTATTGGTTGGTTTCAAATATATTGGGGAGCAAATTAAAGGGATGGAGGAAGCGGGAAGGGGCACCTTTTTGTTTGGGTTTGAAGAAAGCCACGGCTATTTGGCAGGCACCTATGCCCGGGATAAGGATGCTATTTTAGGTAGTGCCCTTTTTGCCGAGGCCACCTTGTACTATCTACAGGAGAAACAGCAAGACCTCTTTGCGGTCTTGGAGGAAATCTACCAAAAATTTGGCTACTACCTGGATGGACAAATAGCTATGTCTTTTGACGGTTTGGAAGGTAAAAAGAAAATGGAGGGGATGATGGCCAAGCTTCGCCAGGGAAGTTATATAAAGCTTGGGGGTTTGCCTTTAAAAGAGGTAGAAGATTATTTAGTTGGGCATGGTAAAAATGTTTTGGATGGGAGTATTTACCCCTTGGGACTACCTAAGGCCGATTTATTAAGATTTGCCTTTCAAGGCGGTGGCTATATTATGGCCAGACCCTCCGGTACCGAGCCCAAGATTCGTTTCTATTTCTGTATCAAAGGCCGCCCGGGGGATGATTTGGAAGCAAAGCTGACGGAGGTCCAGCGGGATTTTTTAGCAATTTTGGATTAATAAAAAGCCGGGGAATTCCCCGGCTTTTTATTATCGTATCCCCTATCGTGGTGTGGGCGGCACGTGACCAATTCTGAGCGCCAGCGAAGAATCTCGTGCGAATCATCTGCAAAATAACTCCAAAGGAGTGCTACATCCCGGTTGCTGACTACTAACCCCCCAAAAAAGCCATGCAAGCAGTTGCCGGACTATTGCTTGGCCATTGTCGGGCCATTGCTAGACCACCTATTGGGCTTTTCCTTCTTAGTAGGCTGTCCAACCGGCGTCGGCAACAATAATATTCCCATTAACAAAGCTGGCATCGTCGGAGGCTAAAAAGAGGGCGATGGTTGCAATTTCCTCCGGCTCCCCGGAACGAGGGTTGGAACTTGCTCCCGCCATAGCGGCATCCATACCGAAAGGATCAGGATTAGCCATGGATCTGCCAATATTGGTATTAACTCCACCGGGAGCAATGGCATTACAACGAATACCTGTTTTGGCATATTGGAAGCCGATATTTCTGGTAAGACCGATAATGGCGTGCTTAGAGGCAGTATAAGCCGCTCCCGCCCTGGAGCCGTAAAGGCCGGCAACAGAAGCAACATTGACAATTATTCCTCTTTCCTTTGGCAGGAAAACAGCCAAAGCTTTTCTGGTCATTCTCATGGTACCCGTTAGGTTAACGGAAATAATTTTGTCCCAGAGCTCATCGGTTAAATTGGCTGCTGGTACAAAGTTGTCCATAATGCCAGCGTTGTTGATCAAAATATCTAAGGTCCCGAATTCTTTGACAGCAGTGTCAATTACATTTTCCACGTCTTTTTGTTTGGCAATATCGCATTCTACAGCCAAGGCCGTGCCGCCCTTTGCTTTAATTACCTCAACAATTTTCTCCAGATTTTCCAAATCAATATCCGCTGCCACCACTTTAGCTCCCTCTTTTGCGAACAATTTGATAATTTCCTTACCCATTCCGGAAGCCGCACCGGTCACAACTGCTACCTTATCGTTCAGTTTCATATATTTTTCCCCCTATTCATAATAGTTTGAATTGTGGTAACATTATACTATATTTCGCTAAATATAGCAAGACTAGTTATAAAAAATGACCACCTGGTGGTCATTGATTGTGAAGTGGTTTTGTTTCGGTTAATTGGGCTTGCCTAACTTTTTAAAGATCAACCTTGGCAAAGGCAACATAATCCCCATAATCTTTGCTGGTGTTCCTTTGGGCTGAGATGCGGATTTCATTTAGTAAATCAAAATTTTCCAAGACCAAAGAGGTGACATAGGGGCAGATTTCACCCTTTTCTACCATTTTAATCAGCACATTGCTGGCCTGTTGTCTGGACATTCCTTCCCGATAGGGCCTATCTTCGGTGATGGCGGTAAAAATATCCGCTAGCATCATGACTCTGGAGCCCAGGGGAATATCCTCACCTTGTAAGCGAAAGGGGTAGCCCTCGCCGTTGAGTTTTTCGTGGTGAAGGGAAGCCCAAAGGTTGATGGTATCAAACCCTTTGATCATTTGCAGTAGCCGAAAGGTATAATAGGTGTGGCTTCTCATTATGCTAAATTCTTTTTCCCCCAGTTTTCCTGGCTTTTCCAGTATTTCATTTCCCACGGCCAGCTTGCCTAGGTCATGCAAATAACCGGCTATTAACATATGCTTACTCTGTGTTTTGGAGAGCCCAACCATAATGGCCAGCCTTTCCGCGATTTTTGCCACCCCAGTACTATGGTTAACTGTAAAAGGACTTTGAAAGTCTACTATTTTAGCAAAAATTCGTGTTAGCTCAATTAGTTCTTCTGAATTTATTTCTATTTGTTGGGATAAATTATCTTTAACCAACCGTTCCAAGGCGGGTTTATAAATAAGGTCAAGCCAAAAATATTCCTTATTGCTCAGTGTTAAAAAAGCATCCACTTGTGTAGGCTCAAAAATGACATCCTTTCTTTCAAGAATACTATGTTCAATTTTTTCAACTTGCATCAACGGATCTTTGTCTGAATCCAGCAAAACAGCAATACGGTCGGCTAAATGCACCATATGGCTGGCAAAGGGGACCCTTTTTCCCTTATAAGTGATGCCCTTGCCGTGATTCCAGGGGAGGTGATGATAACGAATTATATTACTGATGTCTACGAGGGGAGTGAATTTTTCCAGCAGCCAGGCACCCTTAAATGCGTGTCCAAAGGCGAAGGGGAAGGTTTCTTCCACCAATTCCAGTTGTTCCTCGTAGGAAAGGGCACCAATGTCGTGCAACAGACCCGCTAGCAATACATCCTTATTATGTTGGGCGGGAAGCCCAAGCTGCTCACTTATCCTGAAGCTTAAATAAGCCACTTGTAGATGGTGATTGGCTAAATCGGCCCGGACAAAATCCGCGGCATGGGTTAAGCAATTAAATAGCTCATAGGTTTCAATCTTGGTTTGTCCAATGCTATACATGGTTATTCCTCCTGAAAAGAAGCAGTTTTGTGATTTATCTAATATTCTTCTCTTTGATTGTCCATTTTCCTGCTTAAAAGGCCAATTTTCGGCTTGAGTGTAAAGATAACCAAGGGGCGAACAATCTTTGGAAAACAATTTATTTTAGCTTTAAAAAACCCGGGTGGATACTGATATTTGTTGATTACTAATGAAAAACTAAGGGAATGCTTGAAAATAGGCGAAAAGCGGACCATGTATAAAGTAGGGCTAGGTATCTGGAAAAAAATAGGGCTGAGGCAAGGAGAGCCTCTTTGACAACATAGGGTGGCACCTATACAATGGGGCATGAATTGCACCGGGTAATTTTAAACATTGAAATGAGGTTTGTTTGTGTCGGAGGATAAGCTTGAAGAAAGTAAGCCTGAAGAAGGCGGTTTTAAAAAAACCAAAACCAAAATAAGAATAGAAAACTTGATCAAGGTGTTTGGCAACAATCCCAGAAGGGGTGTAGATTTTTTAAAGGCAGGCTTGACAAAGGACGAGATCATGGAAAAAAGCGGCCTGGCGGTAGGGGTAGCCGAGGTGTCCTTTGAGGTGGAAGAGGGGCAGTTATTGGTGGTAATGGGTTTATCCGGTAGCGGCAAATCCACCTTAATCAGGTTGATTAATCGTTTGATTGACCCAACCAGCGGCAAGGTTTTTGTAGATGGTGTTGATGTTACGGAAATGAAGCAAGAAGAGCTGAGGGAATTAAGAAGAAAAAAGTTTGGCATGGTCTTTCAAAGGTTCGCCTTGTTTCCTCATAAAACAATAGTAGAAAATGTGGAATACGGTTTGGAAATTCAAAAGGTTAAAAGAGAGGAACGAAAAGAAAAGGCCATGCAAGCTTTGGAGTTGGTTGGTCTAAAGGGCTGGGAGGATAATTATCCCCAACAATTAAGCGGCGGAATGCAGCAAAGGGTTGGCCTGGCTAGGGCTTTAGCGGTAGACCCGGATATATTGTTAATGGACGAGGCTTTTAGTGCCTTGGACCCCTTAATTAAGAAAGAAATGCAGGACGAGCTGATTCTATTACAAAACAGAGTGCAAAAAACTATTATTTTTATTACCCATGATTTGGATGAGGCTTTAAAGCTAGGGGATAAAATTATTTTAATGAAGGATGGCATGGTGGTGCAGGAGGGCACACCGGAGGAGATTTTAACTCATCCTGCCACCGAGTATGTGGAAAAATTTGTTGAGGACGTAAACATGTCAAAGGTGTTGACCGCCCAGTCCGTGATGCGAAGGGTAGATAATGTGGCCTTTCCTAAAGACGGGCCCAGGACGGCCTTGAGGAAGATGCGGGAGGAAGGTATCTCCAGTATTTTTGTAGTTAATCAGGATTTCCAACTACAAGGGGTTGTGTTGGCGGAGGATGCGGCCAAAATTGTTAAAACAGGTGAAAGCACCTTGGATAGTATTATCATTAAAGATATTACTACCGTTTGTAAAGAAACAACGGTGCAGGAAATCTTCCCTATGATAACCGATATCAGACATCCCATAGCTGTAACTGATGAAAACAACAGGTTATTGGGTGTAATTGTAAGAGGAAGTGTGTTGGCCGGGTTAGCAGGAGGGATAAATAATAATGGATAAAATGCCGCTACCTAAGATGCCTTTAAGTCGTTGGATAGACGATGGCTTAAACTACTTAACAGATAATTATTCTTATATTACAAAAGCAATTTCGGATAATGTGGAGAATGGAATCAACTGGTTTGCCGATAAAATACTGTTTTTCCCGCCTTGGGTAATAATTATTGTGCTTGCCTTATTGGCTTGGTGGATTAGCGGCAGAAAAGTAGGTCTTTTTACCCTATTTGGGTTGGCTTTAATTTGGAATCTGGGTTTATGGAAGGTTACAATAAGTACTTTGTCCTTAGTGTTGGCTGCCACTATTGTAGCCGTCGGTTTAGGTGTGCCCCTGGGAATTTTAGCTGCTCTTAAAAGGGGCTTTCATAAAGTTATCATGCCAATTCTTGACTTCATGCAGACCATGCCGGCTTTTGTTTATCTCATCCCGGCAATTCCCTTTTTTGGCTTAGGAATTGTTTCGGCCATGTTTGCCACAGTTATTTTTGCCATGCCGCCATCTATTCGGTTGACCAGCTTAGGGATTAAGCAGGTTCCTGATGAGTTAATTGAAGCGGCTGATGCTTTTGGTTCAACTAGTTTTCAAAAATTGTTAAAAATCCAATTGCCATTAGCTACACCTACCATTATGACAGGTGTTAATCAAACCATTATGTTATCGCTTTCAATGGTAGTTATTGCTGCCATGATTGGGGCAGCAGGGTTGGGAGGTGAAGTACTGAGGGCCATTCAGAGGTTTCAACCTGGTAAAGGTTTTGAAGCGGGGATAGGCGTGGTTATCTTGGCCATTATCCTGGACCGCATCACTCAAAGAGTGGGAAGAAAAGAAGAATAATTGGAGGGTTTTATTAATGAAAAAATCTTTATGGGCAATAGCCCTGATTTTAATTTTGTCACTGACTGTTTTTGCGGCAGGCTGTAATAATGACAGCGAACAACCGCCACAAAATAATGGCGGGGAGCCGCAAGAAGCAAGCGTTGTGGATAAGTTTAAAGGCAGAATAATCGGCATTGAGCCGGGTGCCGGAGTTATGTCTGCCACTGAAGAAGCCATGGATGTTTATGGTTTAGATAAATATACCCTGGTGGAGGGAAGCAGTGCCACCATGGCAGCAGCTTTAGGTGATGCTATTAAAAACAACGAATGGATTGTAGTTACAGGCTGGACGCCTCATTGGAAGTTCGCCAGATGGGATCTGAAATATTTGGATGACCCGGAAGGTATCTTTGGCGGCGAAGAGGAAATTTGCACCCTAGCGAGGGTGGGTTTAGATAAAGATATGCCCGAGGTTTATGAGTTTATGGATAATTTTAATTGGCCTTTGGCTAAAATGCAGGAAGTCATGGTTTGGAATTCTGAGGAGAACGCGGATTTTTATCAAAATGCCTTGAGATTTATAGACGAGAACGAAGAATTGGTTAATAGCTGGTTGCCGGAGAAGGAAGATCCCAAGAAGGGGAAGGTTAGAGTAATCTATGTTGAATGGGATTCGG
>JBBAFB010000117.1:0-6623 GCA_041655595.1 Bacillota bacterium | reverse complement strand
TGTTGGTGTGTTTGCAAACACAGCTCGCTATGCAATCCAAGAGTTGACTACCTTTTGCAGGTTGGATTGGCTTTTGTTTCTCGGTAGCGAAACAGCTAAAGAATGTGAAGATTATTTTCAACCAATTATAAAATATTTATCGGACCGCAATTTACATAAGCTTTATAAAGAGGTTAATAATTTTTTATTTGATTTGGATAATGTTCAACCTTTTGGTTTAAATGGTTGGAATACATCTCAAGCAATCTATCACAATGTTGGCAGTGCAGGGAATGGGGCCGATCCTTTCGCCCTATATTTTGATTTGTCAAACACTGAATTTAAAATATAGAACTTTTATTAGCGAATTCAATCAATAGCCCCGGGAGGTATTTCATAATGAAATGCAATATCGCTATAGACGGTCCGGCGGGAGCGGGTAAAAGTAGTGTAGCTAAGCTAGTAGCTCAAAAACTAGGCTACCTTTATGTTGATACAGGTGCTATGTATCGCGCCTTAACTTGGAAGGCTTTGCAAAACGGGATTCCTTTTGATGAGGCCTCCCTGGCAAACTTGGCCAAAACTACGAGTATTTGCTTTCAACAAGATAAAGCTAGCGGCAAACAACTGGTAATTTGCGATGGTATTGATATAACTGACAAAATCCGTGAACCAAAAGTTGCACAAGCTGTATCATTGCTGGCCTCTTTTGCTAAGGTCCGACAACAATTGACAGTTCTTCAGCGACAATATGCAGCGATGGGTGGCGTGGTTATGGATGGGAGGGATATAGGTACCTTTGTCTTGCCCGATGCCGATTATAAGTTTTTTTTAACCGCCTCAATTGGGACCAGAAGTAAAAGACGCTACCTTGAACTAAAAAATAAAGGGATTTCTGTCACGTTGGAAGAAATAAGGGACGAAATAGTAATTCGTGATTCAAAGGATAAAACCAGAAAACATGCACCTTTAAAAATGGCAGAAGATGCAGAAATATTGGATACTACAAATTTATCAATCGAAGAAGTCGTATCATTCATTGTTTCGAAATGTGAGAGGTGAACAGTTTGTTATATAGATTGCTAAAAGGAATAGCCAAGTTTATTTTTAAAGCCTGGAGTCGTCTGGAAGTAAACGGCATTGAAAACATTCCCCAAAGTGGACCTCTTATCATAGTGGCAAATCATGTAAATATTATTGATCCTATTCTGTTAGGTATTTCCTGTCCTCGGCAGATTCATTTTATGGCTAAAAGCGAATTGTTTGAAATCCCTCTCCTGAAAAATTTAATACTGGCTTTGGGGGCTTTTCCAGTGAATAGAGGAAAAACAGATTTCCAATCTGTAAAAAACTCTTTAAAAGTCTTAAATAATGGAGGAGTTTTAGGTATATTCCCTCAAGGGGGAACGCGTAAAAAAGATTTTGAAATAATATTTCGCTCAGGCACTGCAGCCATTGCCTTAAAAAGCAAAAGCGTGATCCTGCCCGTGGGGATAAATGGAACCAGAGATGGTTTAAAAGTTTTAAAGTTTGGAAAGATAAGGGTTAATATAGGCAAACCAATTACTTGGACCTTGACCCACGTGGGTAAAATTAAAGATGAGGATATTGCAACTCTAAATAGGGAAATGGAAAAGGCTGTTGAAAACCTATTAAACATTGCTTAATTAGGTTAAAATTCAGCTTGGCTTGTTATTTTGGCAGGATTTATTTTATTTATCTCGAAAGTTATTAATGCTTAGTTTTTAGTACAAGCTAGATATTGTTCGATAGAAATAGTTGCAGGTGATTGTTTTGGAAATTATTTTGGCTTCGAATGCAGGATTTTGTTTTGGTGTTAAAAGAGCTATTGATATGGCTATTAATGCAAATTCCCCAGATATGCCCATTTACACATTGGGACCTTTAATTCATAACAACAATGTTGTGGATAAATTGGATTCGTTGGGCATAAAAAAAATTAATGATCTACAAGATATAAGAACAGGCAAAATAATTGTTCGCTCCCATGGCGTAGGGCCAAGCTATTTTAACAAAATTAAGGATAAAGGCCTGGAACTGGTGGATGCAACTTGTCCCTTTGTAAAAAGATCACAAAATATTGCAAAGGAATTAATACTCTTAGGGTATCAAGTAATTGTGGCCGGTGATGAAAAGCATCCGGAAATACAAGCCATTATGGAATGGACGGGAAATAAAGCACTGGTAGTCGCCAATTCAACGGAAGCTGCGTTGTTGCCAAATTATCCTAAACTTGCAATTATAGCTCAAACCACTCTTGATTTAGAAACATTTGAAAAAGTTGTTGAGGTTCTAAAAAGTAAAACTGAGGATTTAAAGATAAACAATACAATTTGTAAAGCAACAAGAGTAAGGCAGGAAAGCGCTTTCGAAATAGCAAAAGGCGTTGACCTGATGATTGTTATAGGCAGTTATACCAGTGCTAATACAAATAAACTAGTGGGCATATGCCAAAGGGCCGGTTCTCCGACTTATCAGATTGAACATGCAGGCGAACTTGATCCCTTATGGTTTAATAATGCAAAACGGGTGGGGGTTACCGCTGGAGCTTCAACCCCAGATTGGATTATTGAGGAGGTTATTAAAAGGATGACAGAGTTGAATGAAGAAAAGTTGTTAAATGAGGAAGAGGTTGGTGAAGAAGCTACACCAAAAGTAGAAGGGCAGGCGTTGATTGCAGAAGAACCCGAAGGTAAAACTGAAGAAATTGATTTAGAAATGGCAGGGGAACTTCAAAAGCTGCATAGAGGCGATATTATTTCAGGTACAGTTGTGCAAATTAATGATAACGAAATTATGGTCAATGTGGGAGGCAAATCAGAAGGAATAATTCCGTTAAATGAACTTTCCAATCGTACAATAGAAAACCCAGGTGACCTGGTTTCTGCGGGAGATATAATTCAGGTTTACGTTTTAAGGGTTGAAAACGAAGATGGAAATCCCATACTGTCAAAACGGCGTGCAGATCGGCAAGTGGCTTGGGAAATGTTAGAGGAATCAATGAATACGGGAGCAGAAATTAAAGCGCCGGTTGTTGAGGTAGTAAAAGGGGGTTTACTGGTTGATCTCGGGGTAAGGGGCTTTGTTCCGGCTTCCTTGGTTGAAAGGGACTATGTTGAGGATCTTAATCAATATATCAACAGGGAGTTACGCTTAAAAGTCATTGAGCTGGACAGTAGTAAAAATAAAGTAGTTCTTTCTCAAAAAGCCATTTTGGATGAGGAACATGAGCAGCTGAAAGAGGCTACATGGGCCAAACTAGAGGAAGGCCAAGTTGTAAAAGGTATTGTTCGCCGCTTGACTAATTTTGGTGCTTTTGTAGACATAGGCGGTATTGACGGTTTATTACATGTTTCGGAGCTTTCTTGGGGCCGGGTAGATCACCCACGAGATGTGCTTTCCGAAGGGCAAGAAATCGACACCAAGGTATTGGGTTTAAACAGAGAAACCGAAAAAGTGTCCTTGGGTTTAAAGCAGTTATTGGCTAACCCTTGGGATTCGGCGGAGGAACGTTACCAAGTGGGCTCTATAGTAACAGGCAAGGTTTTAAGAAATGCCTCTTTTGGTGCATTTGTAGAAGTTGAGCCCGGCATTGAAGGTTTGGTTCATATTTCTCAATTAGCAGATCACCATGTTGCTAAAACAGAAGATGTAGTTTCCGTCGGTGATATGATACCTGTAAAGGTACTAAGTGTAGATCAAAAATCTCACCGGATGAGTCTAAGCTTGAGGGAGGCTCAGGTTAAAAGTTCACCGAAGACAGATAAAATCGAAGCAGATCAGGCGGAAGAAAACTCCGGTGTAAAGTTAGGGGACCTCTTTGGGGAACTGTTTCAGGAAGAAAATGAGGAACAATAATTCCGAACAGCGTTTAGCAAGAAAACTTGATCATCTTAAATTTGCCCAGGGTTTGTACGCAGACCCCATTAAAACCGGGTTTAATGATGTTTTCTTAATTCATAATGCAGCATCTTCACTTGCTTTAGATGAAGTAGACATCAGCTGTTTCTTTTTGCAGAAAAAGCTAGCTGCCCCTTTTATGATAAATGCCATCTCAGGTGGTCCTCCTTTGGCCGGTGAAATCAATCGCTCCCTGGCGAGAACTGCCAGAAGGTTTAATATTGCCATGGCAGTTGGATCCCAAAAAATTGCCATTGATGATCGGAGATATAGGGATAGCTTTTCCCTAGTAAGAAAAGAAAATCCCACAGGGGTGATTTTGGCCAACTTATCTGCTTTATCACCTGTGGAAGATGTTTTGACAGCAATTGAAATGATGGAAGCCAATGGAATCCAATTGCATTTAAATTTGCCACAGGAACTGGCAATGAAAGAAGGGGACCGAAATTTTAAAGGCATGTTAGAAAATATTGCCCGTATCGTTGAATCCACATCTGTACCTGTTATCGTAAAAGAAGTTGGTTTTGGAATTTCGGGGAATACGGCTCAGGCTTTATGGGAGCGGGGAGTTGCCTATTTGGATGTCGGAGGTTATGGAGGGACAAACTTTGCGACTATCGAACGACAAAGGCAAAATGAACTTTCTCCCACGGTTTTCGAAGAATGGGGAATTCCTACTGCCATTTCCTTAGCTGAGATTACGTCTTTGTCAGCCCCTATAAAGTTAATTGCTTCGGGAGGGATCAGGAATGCCTTGGATGCTCTTAAGGCTATGGCTTTAGGGGCGGAATTGGTTGCTTTTGCAGGCTCCTGCCTAAGAGCTTTATCACAGGAAAAGGAAGATTCTTTATCGGTTTTCTTTAATGATTTGATTTATCAGTTTCGGGCTTTATCTTTATTGGTCGGTTCGGGTTCAATTAGCGAAATAAGTAATATTCCTATAATTATAACCGGGAAAACCAGACAATGGTTGGAACAAAGAAACGCAATTCAACATTACTTTAAAAGGACTTATATGAATTTTTAATTTTAGGCCACATTATGTGGCCTTTTTGCATATTTGGAAAGAAGTAAGGGAAACCTAAAACCACAAATTGCATATTAAGGGGTGCCGGTATGAGTGGATATCCGATAGGAATGGTTCTTTTAATTGTATTATCTATATTAATTTATTTCGGTTTTGCCCATCGGGTTCTTGACCGCTTACGTTTGACTGATCGAGGTGCTTTATTAGTAATTGGCTTGATGATTCTTGGCAGCTTTATTACTATTCCTTTATCCAAAGTCAAACCTACTGTATCTATAAACCTAGGTGGTGCAATGGTCCCAATAGGCTTGGCTGTTTACCTTTTCCTAAAAGCAGGTACAACTAAAGAGCGTTTGAGGGCCATAGTTGCAACTGTGGCTACTGTGGCAATCATAGGTTTTACTAATCGGTTTTTACTGGCAGGGGACCCCTGGCATAGTGGTGTGGAATTTCTTGATCCCCTTTATATTTTTGCTATTATTGCCGCTTTGGCAGCATACATCGTGGGCCGTTCCAGAAGATCCGCCTTTATTGCTGCAACTTTGGGCATTCTAAGTCTGGATATTTTTCATTATGTAGGTTTATTGAGGTCTGGAGTAGAGGGAAAGGTAGTCGTTGGCGGCGCAGGTATCTTTGACTCAATAATTATCGCAGGTGTAATAGCTGTTCTACTGGCGGAAATCATCGGGGAAGGTAGGGAAAGGCTGCAGGGCGGCCCCCAAAAAGAGAATAAATCGGAAGAATTGCTTAAAAATCTCGACCAGCCAATGCCGCAGGCTTCCCTAAAACCAATTAAAAAAGAAAACATTATTGAAGGTGAACCGGAAAGGGAGGACTCGGATGCGTAAATTATTTTACATGACAGCCCTGGTTTTATTTTTAAGCTTTTTAGGCCCTATTTTTTCAGATGATTTAATCGGCTTCCATAGTGTTTCAGCTGTAGATTTTGAGTTAAACTTACCTGATTTAGGGTTATGGGAACAAGAAAGAACCGACGGAGGATATTATACAATTGTTGACGATAAAAATAATATTTTGGATAAAACCTGCAGAAATGTCTTTGTTGGGGATGAATTTATTGCCGGTAATAACCGTCATTACAGGGTAAACAAAGTTATTGAGGACCTGGCATACGCCAGTTTGCTTGCCGAGGATGCATTATTTAATATTAGAAATGAAACAAACACGGATGTTGTTCCGGTTCTTAAGGGAAAAATTAACAACTTAATAGCTTTATATCACACCCATACAGGGGAATCCTACGTTCCGAGTGACGGTAGTGAAAGCCTCCCGGGGAAAGGCGGTATCTACAAGGTAGGAGAGAAAATAAAAGAAAAATTGCAAGAAAAAAATATCATAGTCAAATATGATAAAACCCCTCATGACCCACATGATGCGGATGCTTACCGGCGTTCGCGTCGTACCGCAGTTGAACTGATGAAAAATAATCCCGCCGCTATAATTGATGTGCACAGGGATGGTGTACCTGATCCTGATTTTTACTTTACAAATATTTCCGGGATGGACGTCACCAAAATCCGTTTTGTTGTTGGCCGTCAAAATCAAAACATGCAATCTAATTTGGAATTTGCAAAGCATCTAAAATCCCAACTGGATGAGTTTTATCCCGGGTTGGTTCATGGAATTTTTATGGCAAAAGGCAATTATAACCAAGACCTTTCACCTCGGTCTTTAT
>JBBAFB010000116.1:0-6836 GCA_041655595.1 Bacillota bacterium | reverse complement strand
CTGATGTTTGGCTTTTTAGAACCGGTTTTAATTTGGGGCTTTGCCCTTTGCTTGGGTTTGTTTTTCCCCAATATTTTTGGTTGGAGCTTTGAAACCAATAACCTTCTTTTTATTATCTATATCATCTTGGGCATGGCCTTGGGCTATTTTATCGCCAGAGGTGCGGTAGCCATGGCCAAGGACAAATAGCAATGAACTGAAAGGCGGGTGCTAGTCTATCCGCCTTTCAGTCCTTTCATCCACCAGCAATTCCCCCTTGATAACCAACCTAAGGGTTGGGTTGATCATGGGATGGCAGGTGATTAGACTGATTTCTTTTTTATCCCTGCTCCCCTCCATAACCCAAATTTCCTCTGGTTTGACAAACAGCTTTTCTGTAACTTGATAAGTAAAAACCCCGCCCTTTTGCTCCACTTGGATCAGGTCTCCCACATCCAGTTCCTCAAGCCTGTTAAATAAGCGTCCATAGCTATGGCTTCTGTGTCCCGTAATCACATGGTTGCCGTATTGTCCCGCTTTGGCCGTATAGTCAATACTGGCCACAGAAATATTTAAATTCTTTGCTGTTGCCCCTTGCAGAATGGGTAGGGATAAGTTAATTTTTTCGATGATGAGAATTCCTTCGGTTTTTGCTGCAGGCGATATTTTAGTAGTGGTCTTTTGGGGTTCGCTTGCTAATATATCCCCATCCAAGTTATTATTCTCTAATTCCCCCCGGTCAACCTCGTTGATAGCCAAGATACTTTGCTCCCAGGAGGCCTTAATGTTTTTTTGCCGCTGTTCATAGAACAGCTTAGAGGCGGTAGGATAGAGAAAGATAAGCAGGCCGATAATAATTAGGAATTTAGAAAAATAACTTCTGAGCAAGTCTCTCCTTCCTTTCCGAAAAACAAGGATAATGAGCAGCTAAGGTAGAAAACTAAGTTGAAAGCAATTGATGGTAGCCCAAGATTAGCTGCCTTCCAATTATATCAAATAAATGGGAAAAGGAATTGAAAATGGAAATATTTATTCCCAAGGAAGCTGAAATAGTTCTAACCAAGTTAGAAAAAGCAGGTTTTGAGGCCTTCCTAGTTGGTGGCTGTGTGAGGGACAGCCTTTTAGGGTTTAGGGCTAGGGACTGGGACTTGGTCACCTCAGCCAAACCTCAGCAAATTAAAGCTGTCTTTGAAGGTTACAGGATAATTGAAACAGGAATTAAATATGGTACCGTCACCCTGTTGATTGGCCAGCAGGCTTTGGAAATAACAACCTACAGGGTGGAGGCAAGTTACACCGATGGCAGGCATCCCGATGAGGTAGAGTTTGTAAAGAGCCTTCAGGATGACTTAAAGAGGCGGGATTTTACTATTAACGCCCTGGCCTACCATCCTCAAACAGGTTTAATGGATTACTTCGGAGGGCTGGCTGATTTAAAGAACAAGACTATTGTGGCAGTGGGGGAACCCAAGGCCCGCTTTGAAGAGGACAGCTTGCGCATAATGCGGGCCCTTCGCTTTGCGGCTGTCTATGGCTTTAACATAGATACAAAAACCATCGCAGCTATGTTAGAGCACAAAGATTTACTGAAAAGGGTGGCCCCGGAAAGAATCCGGCCGGAATTAGAAAAGCTTTTATGCGGTGCTACCGTCAAAAAAGTTTTAAAAGATTACTACCCAATTTTAGGCGTAATTATTCCGGAAATTCTACCGATGGTTGATTTTGATCAGCATAACCCCCATCATCATCTCAATGTTTGGGAACATACCCTAGAATGTCTGGCACAGATAAAACCCCAGGCGATTTTAAGGCTAGCCGCCTTACTCCATGATATCGGTAAGCCCGGTTGCTTTAGCTTGGATAATCAAGGAGTTGGTCACTTCTATGGTCATAATAGGGCCAGTGCAGATATAACTAAAGGTATTTTAATAAGGTTGAAATTTGATAACAAGACCACAGAAAAGTTATTTACCCTAGTGCGTTACCATGATAGTGAAATACTGAAAGAGCCCAAGTATGTCAAACGCTGGTTGAACCGTTTAGGGGAGGAAAATTTAAGGCTGCTACTGGAGTTAAAAAGGGCGGATGCCCTAGGACAGGCACCCCAATTTAGGACAGCAAAACTGCAATATCTGCAACAATTGGAAAATATATTGGCAGCTATTATACGGGAGGGCCAATGTTTTTCCCTAAAACACCTAGCAGTTAACGGAAATGATTTATTGCAACTAGGCATTCCCCAAGGAAAGCAAATTGGCATCATGTTAGATCAACTGCTAAAGGCAGTAATTAATGAAGAGGCAGAAAACGATCGAGACAAACTACTACAACTAGCCAAAAAGGAAAAGCCGTGCAAGTAGCAGTAAACAGGTGCTTGAATTTTTATTTGTGGCATATTTATCGTGATTTGGGCGGCGTGTGATTAAGCTTGTGGGAATAAGGGTTCCTAAAAAGGGGGGGCAATATTGAGAGGAGATATTCTGCTTTGCGACCTGGATGCCTTTTATGCTTCCGTGGAACAATTGGATCACCCCGAGTTAAAAGGGAAACCGGTAATCGTGGGGGGCCTACATGGTAATAGGGGTGTGGTAGCTGCCTGTTCCTATGAGGCCAGAGCCTTTGGAGTCAGATCCGCCATGCCGACAGTGGTGGCAAAAAAGCTCTGTCCCCAAGCAATTATTCGCCCGGTCAATATGAAACGCTATCAGGAACTATCTGCAAAGGTCCTTAACATCTATGAAAGCTTTACCCCCCTGATTGAAGTGGTATCCATTGATGAGGCTTATCTGGAGGTGGGCAAGGGCAGGGGCGTTATAACCGGCACAGAAATCAGAAAAGCCGTACAAAAGGAGCTGAGCTTGGCCGTATCCATTGGAGTCAGTAGCAATAAGCTCTTAGCCAAAATCAGCAGTAACTTGGCAAAACCAAATGGTTTAAAAGCCCTCTGGCCTAAGGATGCCCCCCAGGTTTTAGGCGGGTATTCCGTCAGAATAATCCCCGGAGTGGGGCCGAAAACAGCAGACTTTTTAAAGAGCTTTGGCATTGATAACATTTCGGAGTTGAGTAAATACCCAATCGGTTGGTTTAGAAACCACCTAGGGGCTAGGGGAATAGAATTGTTTAATTATGTTAACTGGGTAGATGAGCGGCCCCTGGAGCTCAATCGGGAGCAAAAATCCATCGGTAGGGAGATTACCTTTACGGAGGACATTTCTGATAAAGAAAAATTGCTAGCAATTCTAAACGAACTAAGCCAGGAGGTAGGCTACAGATTAAGAAAAACAGGCTTTAAGGCGAAAACCCTAAGTATAAAAATAAGATTCCCCGACTTTACGACAATTACCCGGAGCAAAACTCCGGGCTACCTCCTTTACACAGACGGGGATCTTTTTAAGATAGCCAAAACCCTATTTGAAGAACTCAAACTTGTCAAACCGCTACGTTTAATTGGAGTAACCGTATCCAACTTAGACAAAGAACTGCAACTCAGCCTGTTTACCGAGGAAGAAAAAAATGAAGACAAGCTGGCAGAAGTAATAGATAGGATTAATGAAAAATTCGGTAACGGCACCATCAAGAGGTGTGGCGGTAAGGGCTAAAAAAAATAAGTTATCGTGAGGTTATAAAAGAACGCAAAAATAATAGTATGTAAGGATATAAAAAGTAACCGGAAATAAAAGGTTGCTTTTTTGTTTTTCTACAAAAAAGTAGATCTAAGGTAAATCCTGGTGAAACATACAAGAAAAAAGTTCAAATTATGCTTCACCTTTTTACAACTTTCTTCCCCCGTTGAGTTTATTATTTAACTGAAACACACGAAAAATTAAAAAGATAACAAATTAAAACCTGTGAGTGGTAATGATATACGTCTTTTAACTGGGCACTTAAGGCGTGTGGAATCAATAGTGCAACCGGCTCATATCTAACTAAGGGGTTATAGATATGGGTTTTAATTTTTCTTATTAACAATTTGATGATTGGTACCCTTTTACATACAACCTGCCACATGGAGGTGATGATCATTCGTAAACAAGGCCTAGAAAAGGTGAATAAGTTGCAATTGGCATTGTTGTTTACTATAGTTACCATTTCCCTAAGCCTTATAGGTTTAGGATTGGCTGCCTGGCAGGATAACCTGGATGGTTTGGGTTATGCGTCTACCGGAGATATTGATGTTTATTTTGTTGGAGTGGAGTTATCGGGAGACAAAACAGAAAAAATGGGCGCAGATATTTCACCTGATGGCAAAAGCATTAGGGTTTATATTAACGATGTAGGTGAAAATGAAGTAATTGAACTATATTATCAGGTGGCAAATGACGGGAGCATTCCAATTAAATTTTATACTCAAGTGGAAAATAGCAACCTTGGATTGCAAATAGAAAATAGTCTAAGTGGGGGGTTTGTTGGCGGCTCACAACATGGTTGGGGATATACCAAGATAGAAGTAGGGCAGATCGAATCCCTTGAAACATATAATTTCAATATTAGGCTTCATTTCCAGCAATGGAATTAGAAGATAATGATTGCCGTTTTATATCGGGAGGTGATCAGGTGAAGCGCTATTTAGGGCGAGGGAGGTGAATGAGTGAAAAAAATCAGACTAATAGTTTTTGTTATGATAGTAGCTTTTGCAGTCATGGGGGCAGGTTACGCGGCCTGGACTGATGTTACTGAGATCAATGGTACAATCACAACCGGGTGGCTGGATGTGATCTTTGAGAATCCTATTAGCACTGATCCCGGTGACACTCCTGAATGGATGCAGTTAATAAATGTTGGCAGTACGGAAGCAACCATAGCTAGGTCAGAAAAGAAAACGCTAGAGATAGAGATCACAAATGGGTATCCAGGTTACGAATCCCAAGTAACATTTGATATAAAAAATAACAGCACAATTCCGGTGAAAGTTAAGGATGTTGCCATTCAGCGGTACTATGACTCCGAATTAGATGTTGATCTTAGCGAAATTTCGGATCTAATAGGCAAGGAAATGGCAGTTGGTGAGACCATTAAGAATATCGCTATTTCCAACTATGTAACAGAGGATGCGAAACAGGAGACAAATTACAGCTATGCGGTAACAATCACCTTCCAGCAATGGAATATTGACTAGTTTATACAGTAAAGGGGAGCCAATCTTCATTAAAAATTTGGGAGGAATAAATGAATGAAAAAAATTAAAGTGTTATTCATGGTGTTGCTGGTGGCAGCAGTAGTAATGGGAGCCGGCTACGCCGCTTGGACGGATCATACCACAGTTGAAGGCACAATTGGTACAGGTACAATGAATGTGGAAATAGATACTGGCAAGTCCCTGGAACCTACTCTAACTGGTCCTGCTTATGTAGTTTTGCCAAAGCCTGAGGTTTCGGAAGATAAAAATAGTGTAAGTTTCGAGGTTGCAAATCTGTATCCTACCGTGTATAAAGGTGGGGACATTAGTACACATGTAAAACTCCATATGCAAATCGAAAATGTCGGTTCCGTCCCGGTAAAATTAGATAGAGTGGAATTGATCCCCAATGATGCAAATGATCCCGTTTGGGAAAAACTAAAAGCAGCAGTTTTTATGCATTGGAGCAATAATCCCAAGGGCTACACAAAAGATGGTGGTAACGGCTGGAACAGTTTAACCGGGCAAAATGCTGTTACAGGTTTATTAAAGGATCTTGGTACCTTTGTAGCAACTAATGATTTAAAAAATTTCGTTATGAGGCCGGGTGATGTAATTCGTTTTGGAGGCTTCGAGGATGATGAAATGAATTCCTTTAGATTCTGGCTCCCTGCCGGTGATGTTAACAATGATGAGTATCAAGGCGAAGATGTTGGTTTCACCCTTGTCTTCCATTGGAAGCAATTTAACATGTAAGCCCTCCATATCAAAGTTTGGTTTCTTTAACCGGGGAAAGATTTTTTCTTTCCCCGGCCATTAATTATTTTTATCAGACAACGAGCATCTAAAAGGTGGTGGCAAAATATGAAATTAAAAGTTTTTGTAATTTTGTTTTGTTTTACCCTATCCCTCCTTTTAGTGCAGGGTAGCTTTTCCCTTTGGAAAGGTGAGTTGTTTATAGGCGGTGTTATTACCGCGCAGGAGATAAAAGGGGGGGAAGAGTCCCATGATGTTACTGGGGAAGAGCCAGGTGAGGAACAATCTGTAACCCCTATAATCATTGAAAGCGAGGGATCAGACCTTGAGGGGGAAATACCTCAGGAAGAAAGTAGCCTTCAGCAGAACATCCCCACGATGGAATCGGAGACGGCTATTGAACTATCGGCAGATGGGGATGGGGATATGGAAATAGAAGGCTGCTTACAAAATGATTGCGAACACGAAACTGTAACGGGTCCCCAACCGGAAAAGGAAGTAAAAGTGGATGGGGAACCCGATGAAAATACAATTCGGGATGACCAGGTAGAGGTTGTTGAAACGCCAATAGCGGAACAAAATGATTAATAAAAATGGTCGTTTTCGATATATATATGCTGGAATTTTACTGTTTTTACTTACAGTTATTTACCTTTTTAATAATTTTGCGGCCAATAGATTATTCATAGGCTTTGTGGGCAGCTATGCTTTACCCTCCATACTTTGGCTGGTCGTGGGATTTTATATTGCCAGACTACCCCAATTTCGTTTGACCGGAAAGCTACGTTTTCGTAAATTGTTATGTTGGCTGGCTGTAATTTGTGGTCTTGGTACCGTGTTGGTTAGTTGGGGGATTGGCTTTTTAGTGGGTATGGGCAAAAGCCCATATAATCATTCACTTGTTGGGATTGGCACTAATATTTTTTACTTGGGTAGTTCTCTATTGGGTATGGAACTAGGACGTTCGTGGCTGTTAAGGGCGTTT
>JBBAFB010000115.1:0-6893 GCA_041655595.1 Bacillota bacterium | reverse complement strand
ATTCTCCAACTCTAATAATTCTGCAAATCCTAAAACAGCATTCAAAGGCGTTCTCAGCTCATGGGACATGGTGGATAAAAACTCAGTCTTACTGCGGCTAGCCTCTTCCAGCTGAACTAAGGTTTTCTTCAGCTCAGTAACATCTTTAAATATTTGCAAAATCTCAATTATTTTTCCCTCATCATTGTATAAAGGCGCAGCGCTGAACAAAACAGGTATCTTCTGTCCCGATTTATTGGAAATATACAGTTCCTTGCCGCTAATGGAGGTTTGCCGAGTGTTTATAAAATAGTTGGCACAAAGCTCCGTACTGCACATTTCGTTTAGATTTTCATCCAAGTGTTTAAAGATATCACAGCAATTACTACCCACTGCCTCCTCGGCGGTAAAGCCGGTGATCTCCTCCGCACCTTTACTAAAAAGTTTTATTATCCCTTCCGAACTGAGAATAGCTATGCCATCAGCGGAACTGTTTAAAATAGAATCCTTATATAATAATTCTTTGTTCAAGCTGTTGGTACTGGCCTTTAGCTCTTCTGTCAACTGCTTCAAAAATTCCAGCTGGTGGATCCGATCCAGCACAATAGCGATTTGGCTGGCCAAAATATCCATGTCCTCCATCTCTTCCAAGGTTGAGTCCTCAGTGGATGCCAAAACTAGGACACCAAAAAGTTGGGATATACCGATGGGAAAACAGCCCAAAAAAGCCGGCTCTACGGTACCAAAGCCTAAGTTAATTTCTAGGCCTGGTCTTTCGACAATTATATACCTTCCCGTGTTAGCAGCCTCCCCTATGGGGCCTTCACCGTATAATATTTGCTTTTTCCCCTCTTTTGGAAAAGCATAGGAGGAAACCAAGTCCAACTGTTTGTTTTCATTGCTAAACCGATAAAAAGCCACGCCGGAAACTAATTGGCTACCGCCCAAGAGTTCAATTGATCCTTTAATTAATTGCTCCTCAGTAGAAACAGAGTTCCAGAAAGCGTAGATCTTTTTTCTAAAGTCATCCGCTGTTATATACCTGGTCACCTTTTGAGCAGCATTTAAAATTGCCCTGGGTTCGTCTTCTTCACAAGCACCTGCTAAATTGTGTGCCGACAGAATCTCCAAAGAACCCTTTAAAGGATTTATAACCTTTACTTGCATCAGTTTTAGTAAACGGATATACAAAAAAATAAAAATAGCCATAATAAAAAACAAACCGGGCAAAGCTACGGCAGTGATAACCTGTGCCCGCAGCTTTTGCATTTGTCCCAACAGGCTGACAAGATAACCATTATAGCGATTCAAAGCCTTATTTAATCTTTGAGAGGCACCCATCACTCCTACCCTGTTTTCCTCTGCTAAAAATTTATGAAATTCCTCATGTTGTAAGATAACTGCGGCATAATAACCTAGCTCATCATTTCTTGGCGTTTTACCAGCCAGAAACAAACCCAGCTCGCAATGCGCTATGGTAGGAATTTCGCCGGCAGCTACTCTGCCTCCTATATAATCTGCGGCATAATCAGAGTAGGGGGCAATGGCGGAGGACAAGTTGACCAGTTCATCCTGCCTGGCATTAATTTCATTGGTAAGATAATAATTATATAAAAAAGCCCCTAAGATTAGTATGAACATCACTGCTAATAGCAAACCGATAAAATTTAATTGACCCTTGAGCCGTTTATAGAGCATTAATCCACCGCCTCCTCTAGCCAGATCTCAACCTGATTTTTGCCTTTTTGCTTGGCCCTATACAAGGCTTCATCCGCCTTGTTTAGCAGTTCAGTGGGGCTGGCCGCCGGGGAAATAACCACCCCGATGCTGATAGTAATTGGGTGATCAGCCTGATCGCCGTAGCTGGGAAACAATTTGGTGTTAACAGACTGCCTGATCCTTTCAGCAACCATCAAAGCCTGTTTTTCATTTACATTCCACAACAAGGCGGCAAACTCCTCACCTCCATACCTAGCGGGTACATCTTCTCCCCGTACCAAGGTGGAAATAATACTGCCAATTTCCTTTAACACCTGATCACCGGCTAAGTGACCATAGCTGTCGTTATATTGTTTAAAATCATCCACGTCCATCATCAAAATAGCAAGAGGCACATTTTGTTCGTTGGCCAGGTGGAAGCGATATCTTAAATGATCGGCAAAAAACCGGTGGTTATACAGACCCGTTAACCCATCTATCTCTGCCAAGACGCTCATTTGCTTTAAATTGCAAAGCAGCACCTCCTGTTTTTGCTTACCCCTAGAAAGGGCCCTTACCCTGGCGATCAGCTCCAGGATATGAAAAGGCTTTGTCAAGTAATCACTTGCCCCCAGTTCAAAAGCCTTTAGCTTATCCTTTAGGCCGTCGTTAACTGACAAAACCAGGACAGGTACTAATTCAAAAAAAGGGTTATTTTTAATTTCCTGCAATAAATCCAAGCCGTTTCCATCAGGCAAAAACAAATCTAAAATTATCAAGTCACATTTTTGCTCCACAAGCATCTTCCTGGCCTCGGCAATATTTAGTGCGTGATATAACTCTCCTATTTGTGCTAATGAATCTTTAACCAAGCCGGCAGTTAAATAATCATCTTCAACTAGTAAAATGCTGATGGGTGCCTCGGCTGTTTTTTCAAACACAAAATCCCTTCTGGGAAAAAATTTATTTTTAACTACGAAAAAATCAATTACTAATTGCAGGTCCTTGAAGGCCCAGTCTTTACCAACAACCCCCATCACGCCCCATTCGGCTGCATATTGGATGGCCTCACCCTTTTCGGCAACAAGAACTACAGGCCTGCTTTGAAGGACTAGAAACAGCTCCCCAAGATCCCCCAATAAAAGATCTAAATCAATAATAATCAGGTCCAGATCACCCGTATTTTTCAGTTCAGTTAACGGCTGGATGGCGTAACCGCCAAGCAACAGCTCCTTGTAAAAAGGGGTTACAACAGAAGTTTCCGGATAAATTCCCAAACGGATATTTTTCATTTTCACCACTCGCATTTGTATGGTAATTAGTATGTTAGTATTTCGCCATTCCTCACAATAATCCTTCCTAACAAAGTGGGACAAGGGGACAGGAGTTTTGTCCCACTTGGCTAACGCATATTAATTATTTTTACGTAAAGAATAAACTCAGGAGGTGATTAATAATGCCAAGCAATTTAACTCAAAAGGAAAGAATGTTATTGGAGGATCAGAAAAAGCACGAAGAAATATGCATACAAAAGTATCAAAATTATTCTGCCCAGGTTCAAGATCCACAGTTAAAACAGCTATTGGATAGTTATGCCCAGCAGGAACAGGAACATTTGAACAGCCTTAACCAACTGCTGTCAGGGCAACTGCCCAAGATCAACCAACAGCAGTCGGGTTCCCAACATCAACTGAGTTCCCAGCAACAACCAGGCTCGCAACAAGGATTGCAGAGCCAACCCGGCCAAGGAGCCCCCGCCAATCAACGGGATGCTTCTCTCCTGACTGATTTGCTCATGACCGAAAAATATGTTTCCGGTACTTATGATACCGCCATCTTTGAAATGACTTCCTCCAGCGTAAGGCAGGCTTTAAACCACATTCAAAAGGAGGAGCAACAGCACGGAGAAGGCATTTTCAATTATATGAACTCCCATGGTATGTATAACCCCCAATAATCCGCAGATGCCCCGGGGACGCTTGCTGTTACATCTGATAAAACTGTCTAAGACAAGCCTAGCTTTTTTAACCAACACTGCAACAGCAACCGCCCCGGTACATTTTTTCAATACCCGCCCCGTTTTGTGTTAAAATAAAAGGGATTAGGGGGTAGTGCGTATGAAAACCGGTATTGCCAATGTGCCCTTGCATGGGGGACAATGTCCGCCTTGGCTTTTCGAAAAAATGAAACAACTGGGCACAGCAATTGTTGAAGTTATTGTAATGGAATACGGTCCAACAGAAATTTTACGCAGGCTTTCGGACCCGGTTTGGTTCCAAACTTTTGGCTCCGTGCTGGGTTTTGACTGGCATTCCTCCGGCTTAACTACCGTTGTTTGCGGGGCTTTAAAGGAGGGGTTAAAAAATAGTCAGGCTGAACTGGGTATTTTTTTTGCCGGGGGCAAGGGCAAGGTTTCCAGAAAAACACCTTTGGAGATCGCCGAAGCAGGTGATAAATACGGTTTATCTAATGATCTTGCGGCTTTACAAAGTACCAGCCGCTTGGTTGCCAAGGTAGATTCGGCCGCTGTGCAAGATGGCTACCAGCTTTACCACCATTTTTTCATCTTTGACCGTGCGGGCAACTGGTCTGTTGTTCAACAGGGTATGAACGGCGAAAACCGCTATGCCAGACGTTACCATTGGTTGAGTGAAAACCTAACCAGCTTTGTGAGCGACCCCCATGCAGGCGTTTGCGGGCAGCAGGAAGCTAATGTACTCAACTTAGTTTATCACGATAATCAAGCCACCAGGCTGGCTTCTGTTGAGTTATGTAGAGAAAAACCAGAGCAAATTTCCAAGGTCTTCAAATCCATTACTAATGATAATCAGCAAGATCAAGGTAATCCCCAGCTAAGTATTTTTACAGAGGAAGCCGCCCCTACTGATGGTAAAGCGGAAAAGTTGAAAAACCTCATAACCAACTCCGGGGATTACCGTATTATGACTATGCCAAAATATCATCCGATACCCTCAGCCAGATATCTTGACAAAATATTATATCAATTATATGAGCAACCCCCCGATAGCTACCGAAACTTGTTGGAAACCCCGGGGGTTGGGCCCGGCACCCTACGGGCCTTAGCCATGGTGGCGGAAGTGACCCACGGTGCTGCACCCAGCTTTCAGGATCCAGTGCGCTACACTTTTGCTCACGGCGGTAAGGATAACTACCCCTTCCCTGTTCAACGGACCGACCTTACCCACTCGCTGGAGGTTTTGCGAACAGCAATTGCTAAAGCCAAGCTGGGAGAAAGAGACCGACTTCAAGCCTTAAAAAAATTAGCCCAGCTAGAAACAGGGGAGTAGGAATTTTCTCCTGCTGCTTCCTTGTCCGGCCGGACTCTTGTCACTGTATTCCAAACTGAAATTTTAAAAGAGGCATTTCCACCAATCCGGTCTTCCATAAAAAGGTGGGACAAAACTCCTGTCCCCCTGTCCCACTAAATGGTCCATTGACTGTGGATGATGCCCACCAGCTTCCATTCTTTTTCGTGGGGTTCAAACACCAACCTTAGGCCCTTCCAATCTGTGCTTCCGTCTTCAGGGGCAAGCCCGGCAAAATAATATTCAACAACTATTGGATTCTCATATACCTCAAATTGATTTTCAACAGTATTACCGCTACTTAAAACCTCATTATAACCAACCTGTTCGGCATTTTTAAAATCCCTGGAGTAAATAAACTCTTCATAATATTGACTCGGTGTTAAAGAGATCTCATCACCTATGCCATCATAGATTCCCCAAAAATAGCTGTTTTGATCAATAAAGAAACCTCTGACTTCTTCCTCATTAAAGACCACATCCTTATTTAACGAAACGTAGGTATAGGGTGTAAACCTTACGCCCTTAATCGGGTGAACATATTGGGACATAATTTCCCCATTTTGTTCACTAATTGCCCGAATTAATTGATCCGCTGTCTGTTGAATGATTTTCTGAGCATACTGCGGCTCAATAAGGCCATCTGCCGTTAACTGATATTCGGTTTCAATTGCTGTTCCGGCTTTATCCCCGTTTTCCGTTTCCCCACTTGATTCCCTCAATCCGCAAGCAGTAATACCCAGGGCTAGAATAACAATAATTCCGATCAATAAAATTTTTTTCTTCATAATTCAAATCTTCCCCCTCTGCGGAACAATGGTAGAGTAGTTTTGTCCCGCGGTTTTCAAATATTTTACCCGGTGCAGTTAGCGCCGTCGAGGTGACTAAAGCAAAAAGACCACCCTGTCTTAATTCTGCTTATTCATATAAAATACCTGCCCCATTTACCTTCCCTTGCTTTGGAAATACACCCGGTACCGAGCCTTACCTTTACCATAACTATCCTCCCAGTTACAGCAGGAAATAGGCAACAACAAGGTGAATAAATTTAAGAGGCTGAATAAGAGTCTTTTCTTTTTTATCTTCTAAAAAAACCTTTGCCCTGCTTAAGATTTTATTGAAGCGGAAAAAGTCGGTAACAATTGTCGGCTAAATAATATAGATGCAAATATTCTACACTTAAGGTAATATATTATGAGTATCAAAAAAATTTTTATTTCCAAGGGAAGCAGAGAGGAGAAAGGGTAAAATGAATATTCTTCAATCAACCACAGGTAAAGTGTATTTCAATTTATCAGTGCCTCAATTGATTGAAAAAGCATTGCATTCGATGGAGGGGGAACTAACTTCTACCGGAGCTTTTACTGTGAAAACGGGGAGATATACAGGGCGCTCCCCTGATGATCGTTTCATCGTAGAAGAGCCTTCCACTCGTGATAAAATAGATTGGGGTTCCGTTAACCGCCCTATTACACCGGAAAGGTTTGCCAAGCTTTATCAAGCTGTGGAATGTTATTTACAAGATAAAGATTTATTTGTATTTGACGGGTTTGCCGGCGGACATGAAAAATATCGCTTGCCCATTCGGGTGATTAACCAATATGCCTGGCACAATTTATTTGCACAACAGCTTTTTATCCGGCCAACAGAAGCGGAATTAGCTGATCATCAGGCTGAATTTACTGTTATCTGTGCACCGGACTTTTTAGCCGACCCGGAAATTTACGGTACCAATTCAGAAGCCTTTGTTATTCTTAACTTTACAGAAAGGGTTGTCTTAATCGGCGGCACCGAGTATGCAGGAGAAATTAAAAAGTCTATTTTTAGCGTAATGAATTATCTTTTGCCACAACAAGATGTGCTCTCCATGCATTGTTCCGCCAACATGGG
>JBBAFB010000114.1:0-6984 GCA_041655595.1 Bacillota bacterium | reverse complement strand
CATTGCTTGACCACCGCTTGACCACCGCTCGACCACAGCCTGACCACTGCTCGACCACTGCTTAACCGCAGCCTGACCACCGCTTAGCCATTGCTTGACCACTGCCTACCAAAGCCTTTCCCTACTTCTGCCCTTCAAACCAATAAACTTCTCCGCCCGGTTCTTTTTTTATGCCTCGATCTGGATTGGCTGCTTGGTGATTCAGTAAAATGTAGAGGGCTTCCTGTTCTTCAGGCTCGCCTATTTCCAAGGCCAGTTGCTTTAACTCAAATTTACGATTCGGGTTTGCTTTTAAAAAGGCTACCCCTTTATTTTTTAAGGAAATAATCTCCCCGGCTGCTTTTTTACCTAACTCCACTGCGGGCTGGTGGTAAGCATTGATATTAACTAAAAAGGCATACAGGCTAACTGTTCTTTCAAAAACAGCCAGCAAAGCACCTAATGACACCGGGGATAATTGCCTTAAGGTTAGAGTGATGGAGCTCCTGCCTTTTTGACTTAAAGCCTTTCTAGTACCCAGTAAAAAGGCCTGCAAGTAATCACCGCTGGTACTTTCCTTTGTTATGATCGGTGAAGAGCCTTCCCGATCCTTGAGCACCTGGATAAAGGTCACAAAAAAGTTATCCGGGCCTTCCAATAATTGCTGCAAGAAGGAATGTTGATCAGAGGTTCCCTTATTGCCGAAAACCCCAATTCCCTGCCTGACCTGTATCCCGGCTAAATCTTTTTCCTTGCCTAAGGATTCCATAATCAACTGCTGCAGATACTTGGATAGTTTCTCCAGTCTGTCCTTGTAAGGAAGCAGGACCATGTTTTTGCCCCCCCGCCCCTCGGTAAGAAAATACCACATCAAGGCCAGCAGAGCGGCAGGATTTTCTGCAACGGCTTCTTTTTGACATAGAAGGTCTCCTAGACGGGCTCCCTCCAAAAATTGATCTATTTTTATACCTTGAAGCCCTAAAGGCAGAAGCCCCACCGCCGAAAAAACAGAGGTCCTACCCCCCACCCAATCCCACATGGGAAAGCCGGCCAGCCAGCCCTCCTCTTGAATCAGCCGATCCAAGAGGCTGCCTGCCTGAGTAATGCCCAGGGCATGCTTGGCAAAGTTTAAACCAACTTGTTGATACTTGAGTTTCGTCTCCACCATTCCATTATAAGTTTCAGTGGTACCGCCGCTTTTAGAAATCACTATAGTCAAGGTAGTGTCTAATCTTTTTTCCAGCCTGAGCAAAACCCTGTCCATTCCGTCGGGATCTGTGTTATCTAAAAAATGGAGTCTGATTGGATCCTGATAATTTGCCAAAGCCTCAGCTACGAACAAAGGACCTAAACTGGATCCCCCTATTCCGATTATCAGCACATCGGTTATTGTCTTACCTCTTTGGCCTGTAATTTGGCCCTGATGAACCTTGGCAACAAACTCCTCTATCTTTTTCAGGTTTTGAATAATAGTTTGCTTAATTTCTGTTTTGGGGGCCAATTCCGGATTTCTCAGCCAATAGTGGCCTACCATCCTGTTTTCATCGGGGTTGGCAATGGCCCCCCCTTCCAACTCCCTCATTTGTTCAAAAACAGCCGACATTTGTGTTGCCATCTTATCCAGGTATCCATCCGGAAAAGGAACTCTGCTGATATCCAAAGTAAGACCTAGCTCCTCATCATGCAGCAAGTACTTTTTGTATCTTTCCCACATATTAAACACTCCTATTCTCTCCCGCTTAGCCTTACCCACTCCTGGAGTCGGGGGGCTAAATCCTTGGGTATTTGCTCCCAGGAAAAGGTCCATTGCCAGTTGCCCGCTGCTACACCCGGGGTGTTCATCCTTGCTTCATTGCCCAACAAGAGTAGATCTTGCAAAGGTATGATTACCCAGTTGGCCTTACTATAATATAAAATCTCCAGCAAACGCTTGCAAACAGTTAACCCCTCTGATTGATCCCGGTCCTGCAAAACCTTTTTTCTGAAACCCGGTAGTTTTTTTAAAACCTCCTGCTGATCTTCATACCAACCGAGCAATGTCTCGTTATCATGGGTGCCGGAATAATAAATGCCCTCATAATCAGCATCCTCCAAAATCTCATTTAAAGAAAATTGCAGTACCTTCATACCCGGAAAACCGAACTGATTTTTCAAATTGGCCACCTCAGGAGAGAGGGTACCCAAATCCTCTGCAATTAGGGGCAAGGGACCTAAGGTCTCGCATAAACTTTCAAACAGCTTTTTCCCCGGACCCTTACGCCAGTTGCCGGAAGCCGCAGTTGCTGCCCCTTGGGGTATCTCCCAAAAGGAGACAAAGCCTCGAAAATGGTCTAGGCGAAGATAATCCAAGCTATGCAAAGAGTTTTTGATTCTGCTTTTCCACCAGGAATAGCCGGTCCCCTCGTGGTTTTTCCAGCAATAAGTAGGATTACCCCATAACTGCCCCTCCCTGCTAAAGTAGTCGGGGGGTACTCCCCCTACTTTATAGGGAGGCCCCTCCTGGGTTAAATTAAACAATTCCGGATTTACCCAAGTATCGCAGCTATCGGGGGCTACATAAATCGGCAGATCCCCCATAATTATAATGCCCTTTTGATTGGCATATGCCTTCAGCTTACCCCACTGCAGAGAAAATAAGTATTGCAAAAAACTATGGTACTCCACCTCCCGGGCCAAAAGCTCTTGATAGCGACTAATACTTTCTTTGTTTCTCCGGGCAATACCCCTTTCCCACCTATACCAAGGTGCCTCGTTAAACTCTTTTTTCAATGCTCTGTAGAGGGCGTAATCTTCTAACCAACCTTTATTATTCTCTTTGAATTTTTTGTAATCCAGCTTAAATTCTAAAAAGCCGCCTTGTCGAAACCGGTGAAAGGCTTGTTTGAGAAGCTCATTTTTATACTTCGCTGCCAAACTAAAGCCGGTTTGCTTAAGGGAAGCCTCGGCCTCTAAATTGGCCAGTTGATTTGCTACCTCTTCTTTAGTCAAAAATCCCATGGATACGAGCTGCTCCGAATCCAGCAAAGCTTCATTTGCTGCGAAGGAGGAACTGCTGTAGTAGGGCGAATTGTGTTTGTCCGGCAATTGAAGAGGCAGAACCTGCCAAATACTTTGTCCCGCCGCCTTCAAAAAATCTACAAAATGATAAGCAGCTTGCCCCAAATCCCCCATCCCCCAGGGGGAAGGAAGGGAAGTGATGGATAATAGGATGCCGGCACCCCTAAAAAGCTGATTGGTTTTTTGTTTGTGCTGAAGGTTATTTTCCAAAAGTATAACTCTGGCAGATAATGGCGGTATTTTGCAGACCGATAATTCATTTTCAGATAGCTTTTCTCCCGCTAAAAGGTCCAAGGCCCAGGTTTTTTTAACTTGCATCCCTTGAATCTGTTGGGACAAATCTAGGGTATGTTCCCGCCCGGAGCTACGATTAATAAAAACCCCTATCGTTTCCTTTTGATCTGTTCTGAAATAACCGTAAATATCTTCATTCACATAGACCGGTTGAAACTCTCCCCCGGTAAAAGCACTGTATTCCCGCCTTAAATAAGTCATCCTTCGATGCCAATCCAGCAATTGCCCGTCCTCCTTACCCCAGGGGTAGGCAGCTCTGTTATAAGGATCCGAATAGCCTTCCGATCCCGCCTCATCGCCATAATAAATTGAGGGTACCCCGGGAAAAGTCATCTGCAAAAGCACCAACAGCTTCATTCTGTTGACGGCCAACTGCCTTTTCTCCGGGGGAAGCCGATACTGGGCTCTTTCCTCCGGAGTTAGCCGATTTTCCGGGGGTGCTTCTCCCAAAATAGTCAAAGCACGTCTTCGATCATGGCTGCCGATTAAATTCATACTGCCATAAAAATTTTCCTTGGGGTAGTTTTCATACAGACTCATAACAAGTCTGTAGGCCATCTTTCCGTCAATTTGGCCGGTTAAAAAATCCAACCAAACTTTCCTTAGTGGATAATTCATCACTCCGTCCAGTTCATCACCCCAAAAATATTCCCTCAGTTTACCATAGCTGATTTTGTGGGAGGCATCCTCCCATACCTCGCCTATCAGAACTGCTTCGGGTTCTTCCTCCCTTAAAGCTTGCTTAATTCCCTTGATAAAACTATCCGGCAATTCGTCAGCCACATCCAAGCGCCAGCCCTTAATGCCCGTTTTTAGCCAATACCTGACCACACTATCGGGATCCTGATAAATAAATTTCTGAAAACTTGGCTCTGCTTTATTAACATTAGGAAGCACATCTATTCCCCACCAGGAATCGTATTGCTGAGGGTACTCGCTGAAGGTATACCAGGGATAGTAGGGTGATTTTTTAGATTGACAGGCACCGCTATTTTTAAAATTATTGTACTTATTAAAATAAATACTATCAGCACCGGTGTGGCTAAAAACCCCATCTAAAATGAGAGCCATCCCCCTCTTGTCGGTTTCGGCTACCAGCTGTCCGAAAAGTTTTCGATCCCCGAACAGGGGATCTATTTTAAAATAGTCCGCCGTATCATATTTATGGTTGCTGGGCGATAGAAAAATGGGATTTAAGTATAGAATACTTACCCCCAAGGTCTCCAAATAATCCAGTTTTTCAATAATTCCCGCTAAATTGCCGCCGAAAAAATTCCATCTGGTGACGCGGCCTGCATGATCTTTGAAATAATCAGGCCGGTCCTCCCAGTTGAGATGAAGCAAGGCTGCTTTTTTTGTGGGGTCCTGCCCTAATTTATTTTGGGCCAAGCATACGCAATAATCTTTTCCCCTGTTAAAGCGATCCACAAAAATCTGATACATAATCCCTTCTTTGTACCAGGCAGGAGTTGACCCTGGTTTAAAAACGGTTATTTGAAAGGGCAGGGGGTTATGCTGCCTTAATTCTCCTTCTCCCCCTAGTTGCGTTTGATTATTGCCATAATAAAAAACTTGACCGCCAACCCATAGTTGAAAGTAGTACCAAAGCAGATTAGGGTTAGAGGAGGTTTGATAACTAACCGCAAAAACGGCTTGCCCTATATTCTCCTTTTGCTTTTGCTCCTCTAAAACCATAGGCAGGACGGTTTTTTGACCTCGATGATCAACCAGCTTAAGCAAGCATTGTAGGTTTTCTGCCTTAGTTTCAACCCTTACTTTTAAAGTGATAATTGTCCCGATTTCCACTGCCCCGAAAGGGCTCCGGCAGGATTGGTCATGGGAATTATGATAAACCTTCAGAGATAACACCTGTCAGTTTTCCTCCTTTTTAGAACTGAAGGCCTAAGCTTCCACCGTTTGCCTGTATAGCTCCAGGTATTTGTCGGCAGAGTTTGTCCAGCTTAGATCTTCCTTTTGACTGTTGGTCACAATTTTTTTCCAGGTGCTTGGCTGTTCGTAATAAATTTTCAAAGCATACCGGATGGTGTTTAAAAAATCATGGGCGTTATAATTGGCAAAACTAAAACCATTGCCTTCACCGGTATATTCATTGTAGGGCTTCACACTGTCCTTCAGCCCTCCCACCTCCCGCACCAAAGGCACAGTGCCGTAGCGCATAGCAATCATCTGGGACAAGCCACAAGGCTCAAACAAGGAAGGCATCAACAAAATATCCGCTGCCGCATAAATTTTTCTGGCTAGGGCTTCATCAAAAACCAAGTTAACTGATAGCTTTGTAGGGTAAAGACCGGCAAAATAGGCTAAATCTGTCTCAAATTGTTGTTCGCCCGTACCCAAAATGACCAATTGCAGTTCCCCTTGCAACAGGTCATCTAAAATATAAATTAATAAATCCAGCCCCTTTTGGGTAACCAATCTGCCGATTAAAGCCAGCATAGGTACTTTTTTATTAATTGGCAAGTTTAGCCTTTCCTGGAGGGCAGTTTTATTGCCCGCTTTTTTGACCGGGGAAGTCCTATAATTAATAAACAGCTCTCGGTCGGTCAGGGGATTGTAGCTGTCATAATCAATGCCATTTAGTATGCCCGTTAGTTTTCCCTGGTGCATTTTAATAACCTCCCACAAGCCCTCACCGAAAAACTCCGTTTGAATTTCTCTGCTGTAGCCAGGGCTGACTGTGGTAATTTTATCCGCGTAAAATAGGGCGCTTTTTAAAAAATTTATCCCCTGATTAAAATCCAAGGCCTCCCTAGCCCGACGGTTATTTCCCAATCCGAGCAGATCATCCGCCAGAAAGGGGGAGAACAACCCCTGGTATTGTAAATTATGGATGGTAAAAATGGTTTTTAGCCCATAATAAAAGGGATCGGCTCGGAAGCGTTCTTCCAACATTAAAGGCACCAAGGCGGTATGCCAATCATGGCAATGAATTATCTCCGGCTTGAAGCCCTCGGGATAAATCAAACTTTCCAACACCGCTGCAGAAAAAAAGGCAAATCTTTCACCATCGTCCTCATAACCATAAAGTCTGTCCCTTTTAAAATAGTACTCGTTATCTATAAAATAATAATGAATACCCTCATGGATGAGTTGACTCAAACCGCAATATTGTTTTCTCCAGCCTAGTTCCACTTTAAATTCACTAATGGGTTCAACCTTTTCTAGCAAATTCCGGGGGATGGTGCTGTATTTAGGCATCACCACCCTAACATCAACCCCCCGCTTATTGAGAGCCTTGGGCAAGGAGCCGCCAATATCCCCCAGACCGCCGCTTTTAGCAAAGGGTTCCCCCTCTGAGATGGCAAATAAAACTTTCATCAGGAAACGCCTCCTTTTTGGGAGATATATTCCCCTTTCTTGATCACTATTGGCTGGCTCTTTTTACCTATAATAATATTCCCGGCCCCCACCCGGGCAAATTTATCTAAGATAACATTTTCTAGAATTGCATCGGCTTCAATATGGCATTTTTGCATAATAATACAGTTTTTCAGCTTGGCCCCTTTTTCAATTTTCACTTCCCTAAATAAGACGCTATTTTCTGCCGATCCTTCAATTTTACAGCCGCTGGCCACCAGGGAATTTACCACTTCCGCTTCCCTGCCATAGAGACTTGGAGGGTTATCATTGGTT
>JBBAFB010000113.1:0-7220 GCA_041655595.1 Bacillota bacterium | reverse complement strand
TTTGTTTAGTGGAGCTGGAAATGGTGCCGGCTTCGGTTGCCATCATAATTATTGGCAGAGAGTTTGCCGTAACTGGCTTGAGAACTTTAGCAGCGGGCGAAAACATTATAATTGTTGCCAGTAAACTGGGCAAATTTAAAACAATAACTCAAGTAGTGGCTATTTCCACCTTACTGCTTGTTGACTTGCCCATACCTTATTTAAATAGCATTGGTTTGGTTTTATTGTATTTTGCAGTTTTTATGACTATTTGGTCCGGTGTTGATTACTTTTTTAAGGCCAGAAAGTTGCTAAAACGAATGAATACAACATAATGTTCATTAATAAAAGCAGCAAGGAGCACAATTACTTCCTTGCCAGTTGTGCCACCTATAATTATTGCCGCCCTAGGGCGGCTTTTTGATTCCAAAGGTTTCATAAGGAGATAAAAAAGGTCTTGTGTTATAATTTTAATTGGCAAAGGTGGGTGATAAAATGAATTGGCCGAAATTAACAAAAGGTAATTTAATTATTATTTTTCTTTCCTCCGTTTTTTTTCTTTCTCTATTATTTATTGGCCACTCAGCCTATCAAAGGTTTTTAATAATTTTGCCTATCCAAAAACAATTGGCTGAGCTTTCCCCAGTAAAAGAAGCTGCTATTGAGTTTGAGAATGGGGATTTGTTTATAACTGTTGGATTGGATGAAGTTAAAAACTTACAAGATAGTTATAATGAAGTGAGAAATGTCTTGCCTAAACAAGGCAAATATAGCTTGGATATTGTAGACAACCGCGATGAATATTTGGATGATTTATGGAGAAAAAGTCGTTTTGCCATTGAGGAAGCGGCAATTTTGAACAATTTAGTTACCGGAAAAGAAATAATAGATAAATACTTCAGTGAGGTTGAAATTAATAAGTGGTTGTTTGAAGTGGATGAAGATTATTTGTATTTTCAATTGCACAACAAAAATAGGTATTTATACGAGATTATTCCAAGGAATAGAATTGATTCTGTGAATAAAAGTAAGTAGTGCAAAGGGAGATTATAATGAAAGTTAATTATCTGATAGGATTTTTATTAGCAATAGGGGTTTATTTAGTTCTGCAAGGTTACAATATATTGCCCATGTTACTAATAATTGCAACCGGGGTGTTTTTAGCTATTCTTTTGCAGCAAAAAGGGTTGTTAAAGACTAATATAGTTGCAGGAGAAAATCAAGGTGGCGAAATAGCTTTTGCAGATGTGGGGGGGCAGTCTACAGCAAAAAAAGAATTAATGGAAGCATTGGATTTTATTAAAAAAGGAAATAAATTGAATGAGCTGGGAATCAGACCCCTTAAGGGCATCCTGCTCACCGGTCCCCCTGGTACCGGTAAAACCTTATTGGCTAAAGCGGCTGCAACTTATACAGATGCGGTTTTTTATGCTACTTCTGGTTCTGAATTTGTAGAAATGTATGCAGGGGTAGGGGCACAAAGGGTAAGAGAACTGTTCAGAAAAGCCAAGGAGCAGGCAAAAGCTTCAAAAAAATACCGAGCAATTCTATTTATTGATGAAATGGAGGTCCTGGGTGTTAAAAGGGGATCTCATGCGGGTCACATGGAATATGATCAGACTTTAAATCAGCTTTTAGTAGAAATGGATGGGCTACAGACAAAACAGGAGGAGTGTCAAATTTTAGTTATCGGTGCATCCAACAGGGCAGATATGATTGATACAGCCTTATTGCGGCCGGGCAGATTTGACAGGGTAGTTCAAGTAAATTTACCGGATAAAGATGGTAGGCTGCAAATTTTAAGGCTTCATACAAAAAATAAACCTTTGGCAAAGGATGTGGATTTAGAGATTATTGCCCAAGACACCTTTGGTTTTTCAGGTGCTCATTTAGAAAGTCTTACCAACGAAGCAGCGATTTTTGCCTTTAGAAAAGGAGGACAAGACATTAACCAACAGGACTTTAAAGAAGCCATTGATAAGGTGATGCTGGGAGAAAAACTTGATCGTAAGCCTAACCCCGATGAATTATATAGGGTCGCCATTCACGAAGCCGGTCATGCTTTGATAAGTGAGTTAGAAAAGGAGGGCTCAGTGGCTTCAGTTACCATCGTTCCCAGGGGCCAAGCCATGGGTTATATGAGACAATCTCCCGAGAGTGATAGTTATTTACAAACAAGAAGTCAGTTGGAAAGTCAAATTAAGGTTGTTTTAGCCGGAACTATGGCTGAGGAGCTGATTTTTGGAGAAAGAAGCACCGGTGCCGCAAATGATATACAAGAAGCCATTAAGCTGTCAAATCGTTTGGTCAGCTGCGGTCTTTCCGGTCTGGGTATCATTGATGTGGAACAGTCCAAGGAAATAGCGGGAAAAGAAGTTCACAAATTATTATTGGAATGGGAACTGAATGTGCGTGAAACTCTTAGAGAACATCAGTTATTATTAGAATTACTTGCGTCGCTGCTTAAGGAAAAAGAGGTCTTATCCGGGGAGGAAATTAAGGAACATTTAAGATGTTTTAAGAATACAACCAAAACGGCCTAGAGGGTTTTTTTGTATAGAATTAGTTTTCCTTTAGATACTATCTAGTAGTATAAAAATAAAGGATATGAAATGAATGTCATCAAAACTCAAGGTTGGAATCGTGATTTCAATTATATTTATTGCCCTTTCGGTAGTTAATATATTCAATGCAATGGATTACCGGCTTGAAGCCTTTCATTTTGAAGTTAAGCTATATTTCCCCGAAAAAGGAAATACCGAGATTCTATTTCCTCCACTGGGCTCTATTAGTGCAAAAACTCATCGAACTCCTTTAAAGATCCAGCTGAATTTAAAAAATATAGATCTTGATCTGTTGAGTAAATTTCTTGGAGAAGTTGCCGGACAAAAAGAAGTAATGGAATCGCTAACACTTAAAATTAACAATATAATTTTGTCTTATATTTCAAGAATTTTATTATTAGCTTTTCTTGGAGGTATTGCAGCCGCCTTAATACTTCGTTTTACAAAACCAAAAACCATTATCTTAAGCGGTGTTTTGGGACTACTGGTGATGGGCTTGTTACTTCTGGGAACCTATAAAACATATCAAAAGGATGCCTTCGGTTCACCTTATTTTACAGGCGCTTTAAAGGCAGCACCGTGGATGGTGGGATTGGCGGAAGAGGCCTTCTTAAAGGTGACTGATTTTAATGAACAGATGGAGATAGTGGCTAATAATCTTATAGATATGTTTGAGCGCTTGGAAGCCATCGAGTCTTTAGGGAGTATTAGCGGAGATGTGAAGGTTTTACATGTTTCTGATATTCACAACAACCCTACCTCATTCGATTTAATTGAACTGGTTACTAAAGAATTTGGGGTAGATTTTATTATTGACACAGGTGATTTATCGGATTTCGGCACGGCTTTGGAGGGTATATTTACAAGTAAATTGGAGGAATTATCTATTCCCTATGTTTTTGTACCGGGTAACCATGATTCCCCTGCTACCGTTGAAAATATGAAAAAATATAGTAAAGTTATCATACTGGACGAACAAATAATTGATCTAAATGGTATCAGGATTTACGGCCTAGCGGATGCTGCTTCCTTAGGTTATGAGTTGATTACTTCTTCTGATGAAAAGTATCCCGGAAATTTAAATGAGGTAACAGCTTTTTTGCAAAAAGAAACAGTGAATATAATTGCAGTCCATCGTCCAAGTGTCGCAAAAAAATTAGCCGGGTTGGCTCCTGTCATTTTACACGGACATGATCACCGTCAACAAATTCAAACATACAAGGATAGTATTATAATAGATGCAGGCACTACGGGTGCTGCGGGCATAAGAAATTTTCAGGTTTTAAATGAAATTCCTAAAACTCTAGTTTTGCTCCATTTTAATTTTGTAGAAGAAGGTTTGAATCTGTCTGCGGCGGATGTAATTACCTTATCGGAAAAAACTAAAAGATTATCCCTGGAAAGGTTTTTAATTTAGCATTGACAGGGTTTACTAAATACCCTATAATTTACTTAACCGAACATATGTTTTAGGGAGGGCGAAAAATTGACTGAAAAACAAAAAGCTTTAGAAATGGCCTTACTCCAGATTGAGAAACAGTTTGGCAAGGGCTCTATTATGAGAATGGGTCAAAGCGTTGGTGTTGCGATTGAAGTAATTCCCACAGGGGCATTATCTTTGGATGTGGCATTGGGAATTGGCGGATTACCAAGGGGAAGGGTTATTGAAATCTTTGGGCCCGAATCCTCCGGTAAAACCACGGTTGCTCTTCATGTCATTGCAGAAGCTCAAAAGAATGGTGGCATTGCAGCTTTTATAGATGCAGAACATGCTCTAGACCCGAATTACGCAGACAAATTAGGTGTGGATGTAGATGCTTTGCTGCTTTCTCAGCCTGATACAGGGGAGCAAGCTTTGGAAATAGCAGAAGCACTGGTTAGAAGTAATGCATTAGATGTGGTAGTTATCGATTCCGTGGCAGCATTAGTCCCAAGGGCAGAAATTGAAGGGGAAATGGGAGATGCACATGTTGGGCTTCAAGCACGTTTGATGTCCCAAGCCCTCCGCAAGCTAGCAGGTGCTATTAGTAAATCGAAAACTACCGCAATTTTTATTAACCAATTAAGAGAAAAAGTGGGAATCATGTTTGGTAACCCTGAGACTACCCCGGGGGGAAGAGCATTGAAATTTTACTCCTCAGTAAGATTAGAAATAAAAAGGGTGGAGAATTTGAAACAAGGTACTGATTTAATCGGCGCAAGAACAAGAGTACGAGTTGTTAAAAATAAGATGGCACCTCCTTTTAAACAAGCAGATTTTGATATTATGTATGGGGAAGGCATTTCCCAAGAAGGTTGTATTTTAGACTTGGGGTATGATTTGAACATAATCCAAAGAAGTGGTGCCTGGTACTCTTATAACGAAGAAAGATTGGGACAAGGAAGGGAAAATGCAAAAGATTATCTAAGACAAAACATTGAAACGGCTACCGAGATTGTGGGAAAAATTCGTGATCATCATTTTCCTCAGGTATCGGCGGCAGGTGCCGATGAGTTAAAAAGCGAAGAGTGAAGTAGATGAAAACCGAACGGGAGCTGTGTTTTTATCAAGCTTTAAAAATTTTAGCTAGAAGAATGCATAGTAAAGTAGAACTGAGACAGAAGCTGGTAAATAAGGGGTTTTGCGGCGAAATAATCACCTCCGTTTTGTTGGAGTGTGAATCCTGTTACTATCTTAATGATCATGAGTACGCTCGTTCATTTGTGTTAGATAAAAGCAGGTTGAGACCCATGGGGAGTTGGCGTTTAAAGCGAGAACTTTCAGAAAAGGGTATTGCCGGTGATATTATTAGAGAAGTTTTAGCCACCCATCTGCCGGTTGAAGATGAATTAACTTTGTTAGCAGAATTGTTTCAAAAAAAATGGGAGAATAACAAAGGCTATCGGGAAAAGCCTGAAAAACTGGTTTATTTTTTGATGAGAAGAGGCTTTTCTAAAAATCATATTTTTAAAGTAGCGGAAAACTTGGGTATAGATATTTGGCAGTATAATCAAACTTGACATAATGCCCAAAAAAAGATTAAAATACACATAAGGTTATGTTAGAAACTGCCACCTTAAGTTTTCCATATAGATGATAATACCGGCTTGAAATACCTTTATTAATTAAGTAGATGACCACATAAAAAAGCACCGTCTACTTTAAAACAAGTATGCTGTAAAAACAGGTATAGATAAAACTGGAGTTCATTCTTTTGGATATAAAATTATAGGGTAGTAGCTTCTTAACATATGCCGAGTTTACTCGGCATTATTTTATAGTTAATGTTTTTTATTTTATTAATTGGGAAATGGAGGTGAAATATACTTTGTTAGAATATTTATTAGTAGGTATTGGTTCTATAAGTGTTGGTTTAATACTTGGCTATTTTATTCGAAAATATTTATCGGAGGCTAAAACAGCTATAGCAGAAGAAGCCGCCGCAAAAATATTAGACGAGGCTGAAAAAGAAGCGGAAGCTAAAAAGCGAGAAGCTATAGTTGAAGCAAAAGAAGAGGTTCTTCGCCTTCGAAATGAAATAGAAAGAGAAAATCGGGATCGGCGTAATGAATTACAAAGATTAGAAAGACGTTTGGTCCAAAAGGAAGAGACATTAGATCGAAAAAGTGAAACCATGGAACGGAAGGAAGAGAACCTTCACCGAAAAGAAGAAGAATTAAATGTTTTAAAAACTAATTTATCGGAAATATATGCCCAACAGGTAACAGAGCTGGAACGAGTATCAGGCTTAAGTTCCGATGAAGCACGGGTCTTATTATTGGCAAGTGTAGAAGAAGAGATTAAACATGAAACAGCCATTATGATCAAAGAAATTGAGACTCAGGCCAAAGATGAAGCCGATAAAAAGGCTAGAGAAATAATAACCCTAGCCATTCAAAGGTGTGCTGCTGATCATGTGGCGGAGACTACTGTTTCGGTGGTGACTCTCCCAAACGATGAAATGAAGGGAAGAATAATAGGGCGCGAGGGGCGTAATATCAGGGCATTAGAAACATTGACGGGAATAGATCTTATTATAGATGATACACCCGAGGCTGTCATTCTTTCCGGTTTTGATCCAATTCGAAGGGAAGTTGCCAGGGTTGCCCTGGAAAAATTAATTAATGACGGAAGAATTCATCCTGCCAGAATAGAAGAAATGGTGGAAAAGGCCCAAAAAGAAGTTGACCAGAGAATTAGGGAAGAGGGCGAACAAGCCATTTTTGAGACAGGAATCCATGGGATTCATCCTGAATTGGTTAAATATTTAGGTAGATTAAAATTCAGAACAAGTTATGGTCAAAATGTTTTAAAACATTCAATAGAGGTTGCCCATTTAGCAGCCGCAATGGCAGCGGAACTTGGTGTTGATGTAGCACTGGCAAAAAGAGCTGGTCTTCTACATGACATCGGTAAAGCAGTGGATCACGAAATGGAAGGTCCCCATGTAACCCTTGGAATGGACCTGGCAAAAAGATTTAAAGAAAATCCCGCAGTAATTAATGCTATTGGTTCGCACCATGGTGATATTGAACCGGAATCTGTGGAGGCTGTGTTGGTGCAAGCTGCCGATGCTATATCAGCGGCAAGACCGGGTGCTAGACGAGAAACACTAGAGACCTATATTAAACGATTGGAAAAGCTGGAGGAAATTGCTGATTCCTTCGAAGGGGTTGAAAAATCCTTCGCTATTCAGG
>JBBAFB010000112.1:0-7288 GCA_041655595.1 Bacillota bacterium | reverse complement strand
GAGTCTTCTATCCCTTTTTACCTCAGTAATTCCCTTAAATTCCTTCGCTTTTAGCTCATCCTTGATGGTCCATCTTTTATAAACCAGGGCAGATAACTCTTTAATATATTCTGTTACCTCAGGGGATTGGCTTAAGTCCAAATCGGCATAATCCGGCTCCACCACATTGGAGTAATCAATGCCGGCCATAGCCAGGATAATACCCAGGTTCATATAGGGCAGGGCCCCTTCAATGGAATAACCACCCTCTAAAACAGCCATATCCGGGTTTAATCTGTCAGTTAGCTTGGCATAACCTTGAGCGGTAAACTGCATCCTGGTTAAAGGATCGGTGTAATGATTATCCTGACCGGCAGAGTTAATGATCAAATCAGGTTTAAAATCCTCTAAAATGGGCAGCACCACCTGCTCCAAGACATATAAAAAGCCTTCCTCCCCTGTTTCCGGGGGCAGGGGAATATTGATATTATAGCCATAGGCCCCAGGACCGCCAAATTCCTCAATAAAACCTGACCCCGGGTATAGAGTCCTGCCATCCTGATGAAAGGAAATAAAAAGGGTGTCCGGATCATTCCAATAGATATCCTGAGTGCCGTCGCCATGATGACAATCCGTATCTATAATGGCCACCCTGAAATGGCCGAATTCCTGCCTGATTCTTTCCAACATCACTGCCTCAATATTAATCAGACAAAAACCACGGCTACCGTAAACTACCCGCTGGGCATGATGACCCGGAGGACGTACTAAAGCAAAGGCTTTATCCACTTCCTTATTCAACACGGCTTGAAACCCCCTAATAGCCCCGCCTGCTGCAATGTAATGGGATTCAGTTAATCTTGAGCTGACATCGGGCACACAAAAGTGCACCCTTTCAATATCCTTGGCCTTAGCCAAAACCGGATTCAACAGGGTTAAACCTTCAATATCTTCAATTCCTTCTTCAAAAAGCTGGTCCCTGGTGTATAAAAGCCTTTCCTCCCGCTCAGGGTGATCGGGGCTGATCGCCCAATCAAAGGCGGGGAAAAACACCAAACCAACCCTATTTTTAGCCTTAATCATTTGCTTCACCCCTTAAGGAATACAATAAACCCGGCGTAATTTGGGCCTTCACCCTAATATTTTTGCCACCGGCGGAAAAACCCCTAACCATGTTGAAGCTTTCCGCCTCAGTTATCTCAGCCTCAACCTTCCCTTCCTCGCCCAGGGTAGCTGCCTTTTCTTGCAGGAGGGCTTTCGCCTGTTGAACAGCCTTTTCCAAGGTATAGCCCTTATTAATTTTTTCATAATAGGCCGTTTCGGCAACCCTGAGGCTTCCCAACTCCGTATCTGCCAATAGGGTGACCTCCGTTGTAACCTTTGCCAGGGCCGCACCAATGGCATTAGCAACGGGAAAATGCTTCGGGTAAAAGCAGGGCAGCTTTAATTTTTCACCTAAAACAGGTGCTAAAGATTTTGCCGGCCCCCCGATTAATCCCAGCTCCTTGGGCACAATTTTTTTACCGTAGAGTAGTTCTCGAATGGTATAAACCGGCTTGGAGTTGATTTTTTCAAGCAGAACCAACAGTTCCTCCTTGATAATCTCCCCCATTTTTTCTAAAACCGCCGTTGCCATTTGCTGTGGACCTAAACCCAGTTTTTCGCCTAATACCTGCAGACCTTGAATGCTTTTTGCCGAATCCCCCATGGTCAATTGGCCAAGGACAATCATGGCATCGGTAGGAGTGGCTTCAATGCCACCTAAAGCCAGCGGTTTACCTGCCCTTTGCGGGCCTATCTTCAACTCTCCTTGTTCAATTTGCAAGCTGCTGTCCCCGCCCAAACCTATGGAGCGGCTATAAATAGAACGAACCAAGGTTTTATAGCCGCCGATTATGCTGCCCAAGGGCTCAAACAGTGGCACACCGTCTGCCAAAAAAAAGAAGTCTGTGGTGGTTCCCCCTATATCCAGCAAAACCCCATCGCCTTTAACGGGGAGCAAAGCAGTTAAACCCATTAAGCTGGCAGCAGGGCCGGACAGAATAGTTTCCACCGGCTGCGCTGACGCGGTGGCTAAATCCATAGTGCCTCCGTCGGCCTTTAAAATATAAACAGGTGCACTGATGCCCACCTTGTCCAAGGATTTTGATAAATTACGGACAAAGGATTGAAAGCTGTTGCCGACAGCGGCGTTCAGATAGGAGGTAAATACCCTTCTGGGAAAATTGAGCTTGCCCGACAACCGATGACCTAAGGTAATGGTTGAAAAATCATTCTTGATAAGTTCCTTTATTTTTAACTCTTGGCTGGCGTTTCGGGGGGAAAATTTAGTTACAACAGCGCAATTCTTAATTGATGCTTTTTGAAACATTTTGACCCCGGCCAATACTTCTGCTTCTTTTATCCCCTTAACTGCCTTACCCCTGTGGTCTACATAGCCGGAAATAAATAAATTTTCCTCACCGCAAGCTAAAAACTCTTGGGGTAAACCCGGCCCGCTTTGAATAATCATGCCTACTGCTTCCATTTTGTTTTCCACAATTGCATTGGTGGAAACAGTTGTACTTAAATTAATTCTTTTTATATCCTCGGGTTCGACCCCCTGAATTAATTCCTGTAGGGTTGTCCAAACAGAAAAAAATAAATCGTCCCTGTCAGTGGGATTTTTAACTGTTTTCACAACCCTTCCCTGATCAATAATTACCCCGTCTACATGGGTACCGCCCATATCAAGGCCTAAAAACATAGCTTCTCCCCTTTCAAAATCCATTCCAAACTCAAAAATCCGAAAACCTTTGTTTCCATTATATCAAATGGACATAATTATGCAGTTTTTTTTTGATTTAAGCGATGGTGCTTCTGATCACTGGCCTCTCCAGAGGCGGTAACCTAGGTGGGGGCGGTTCCCTACCAACCCGGGCCAACATAGCCCCGCCACTCGGCCAATCAGCCAATAAAATTTAAAAAGCCGCCGGAGTTAATACCGGCAGCTTTATTTTTAGAAACACTGGGCTGGCGGAGCAGGCGGGCAGACTCCCGGTAAAGCAACACAGGGTGCCGGGGTGCAAAAACCATAGCTCGGTACCAGCAGTTGTACGGTCAGGATGCACTTGATAACCACGCACACTTGAATATCACAGGTAACTGCAAGGATACCATCAACAATATTTGTTACCACGCAAACGCAGGATGTGATAGTAGTATCGGAACAATCAGCAGTAGCCTCCGGGGGGCAGCACAGGGTAACTGTTTTAGTTACTGTGAAAACCTCGGCCACGCTTTCGGCGGGATTTAATGGGTTAGTTAAGGTTAAAGGGATATTAACAGCCATTACAATATTATAAAAGCCGTCCCCAACACTTGCTCTGGAAAGCTCCCGACAAGTAGTTGTAGTCCCTGGGGTTTGTGCGCAAGAAATTAAATCGCCGACAATAAATGTGCCAGTGAAACCGGTTACGCTAAAAATTCTGGTCCTTTCTTCCACTTGGAAGCAGCTGTCATAAACTTTGTCCACGGAAATACATTCAATTCTTGTTGGAGGAGGACAGCCCTCCGGGGGACATAATCCCGGCCCAATGATGGGAGGATCCTGAAAGCAATACTTTTCTGACATGAATTTTCCTCCTTATGCTGTAAGATAAATGGAAAAACATTCCCATTTGTTATATTATATCCTTATTACCTTTATTTGGTTACAAACTGCATTAGATTTCTTGTGTGTCAATTTCTTCTTTTGTTATCAGATGCGATTTCGAACTCGCCGATTCCGGGATCAGAACCAAATAAATCCCCTAAGCAAACCATTCAACCCCCTAATTTGCAGTTAAAGGCTTAAAATCTGCCACTTGCCAGAATATTCTTTCAATGACTCCCTATCTTCTATATAATTAAGATAACAAATTTGTTTTTACAGATTTAAAATTGAAAATGGAATCTAATTCAATAGAAAGAAGGGATAGCCTTGAAATAGTTTTTAAAGGCAGGAGGAAGTTTTAAGATTTTTTTATTTTTTTAATTGAAAAAGGGGGAAATACCATGCAAAAACAAAAAGTATCCTTACTGGCGGAAGGTCAAATTATCAGCCCGCCAACAGCTTTTATAGAAAATGCCAATTTTAAAGATCCAAAGATTTACCAAGATGTATCAGAAGATTATGAAAATTTTTGGGGGGAGCAGGCCTCGCGATTAGATTGGTTTCAAAAATGGGATCAGGTTTTGGAGTGGCAAGCACCCTATGCCAAGTGGTTTTTAAATGGAAAACTTAATGCATCCTACAACTGTATTGATCGCCATTTAAATACCCACCGAAAAAACAAAGCGGCACTGATCTGGGAAGGTGAGCCCGGGGATTCCCGCACCCTCACCTATCAACAGCTCTACTACGAGGTAACCCGCTTTGCCAATGTACTAAAAAATATAGGAGTAAAAAAAGGTGATGTAGTTACCCTTTATTTGCCTATGATTCCCGAGCTTCCTATTGCAATGCTGGCTTGCGCCCGCATTGGTGCTCCCCATAGTGTGGTTTTTGGGGGTTATTCAGCCGAGGCATTAAGTACCCGGATTGATGATGCCAAATCCAAAATCGTAATTACAGCCGATGGTGGCTTTAGAAGGGGCAAAATCATTCCCCTAAAAACCAATACCGATGATGCCTTAGAAAAAAGCCCGGCAGTGGAAAAGGTAATTGTGGTTAACAGAACGGGAGATGTTGCCGGCTGCCATATGCAAGAGGGGCGTGATTTTTGGTGGCATGAACTGATAAAAGAGGCTCAACCTCACTGTCCACCGGAAGAAATGGATGCGGAAGACCCCTTCTTCATCCTTTATACCAGCGGCTCCACGGGGAAACCTAAGGGAGTCCTGCATACCACCGGCGGCTATTTAACCGGGGTATCCGCTACCCATAACATGGTTTTTGATATTAAGGATGAAGACATTTATTTTTGCACTGCCGATATTGGCTGGATCACCGGCCACAGCTACTTGCTTTATGGTCCCCTAAGTAATGGCGCCACCTCGCTCATGTATGAAGGCAGCCCGGATTACCCCGCCAGGGATCGCTTCTGGGATATCGTACAAAAATATGGCGTTACCATCTTTTACACTGCTCCTACCGCTATTAGGGCCTTTATGGGTTGGGGAGAAAAATGGCCCCAAAATAAAGATTTGTCCTCCTTGCGTCTTTTGGGCACAGTAGGGGAACCTATCAACCCGGAGGCTTGGCTTTGGTACCACAAAAATATTGGCAAAGAAAACTGCCCTATAGTAGATACCTGGTGGCAAACGGAAACAGGGATGATTTTAATCACATCCTTGCCCGGTATAGTACCTATGAAGCCCGGCTCCGCCTCCTTTCCCATTCCCGGGCTGGAGGTAGCAATTTACGACGAATCCGGCAACCCCGCTCCGGACGGTCAACAAGGTTATTTGGTAATTAAGAATCCTTGGCCGGCGATGCTTAGAACTCTCTACGGGGATAATGAAAGATATGTAGATACCTATTGGACCCGTTTCCCCGGCGTTTATTTTGCCGGTGATGCTGCCACTAGAGATAAGGATGGCTACTTTTGGATTATTGGTAGGGTAGATGATGTAATCAATGTCTCGGGGCATCGCATCGGTACAGCGGAGATAGAAAGCTGCCTGGTGGAACACCCCAGTGTGGCCGAAGCCGCCGTGATCGGAATTCCCCACGAAATTAAAGGGCAGGCCATCGTCGCTTTCACCAGTCTCAGGGAGGGCTTTACGGGTAATGAAGAATTAGCTGCCGAACTGAAGGCTCATGTGACTAAAAAGATCGGTGCTTTAGCCAGGCCGGAGGTAATTAGTTTTTCACCGGAACTGCCTAAAACCCGCAGTGGTAAAATTATGCGCCGCTTATTAAGAGATATTGCAGAAGGCAGAGAACTGGGCGACACCAGTACTTTAGCCGATCCCAGTGTAGTTGCCAGCCTGCGGGCTAAATTTTAGGAGGGATGGCAATGCCTAATAAAATGACAAAGGGCTGGATAGTTACCTATGCAGGTTTAGGCATCAACTTATGTTTGGGAGTTTTATATTCTTGGAGCGTTATCAAAATCGCTCTAATGGAACAATTAGGCTGGACTAATACTGCCGCCTCCGTCCCCTATACGGTAGCTATTATCGTCTTCGCCATTGTAATGGTCCCCGCCGGACGCTTAACCGATAAGTGGGGTCCCCGATTAATTGCGATTCTAGGAGGTCTTTTTGTAGGGGGAGGCATGATCTTATCAGGTTTTAGTTCCTCCTTGACAGTGCTGGTAGTTTCCTTTGGTATCCTAGTAGGCAGCGGCATCGGCCTCGGTTACGCGGCACCCACCCCTGCTGCGGTTAAATGGTTCGGACCCCATCAAAGGGGTTTGATTTCCGGGTTGGTTGTTGCCGGTTTTGGTTTAGCCTCGGTCTATATTGCACCTTTGACCAATGCCCTGCTCCCCTTAGGCATTCAGAAAACCTTTATCATTGAGGGAATAATTTTTCTGATTGCCATCACTATCTTGGCACAATTTCTGTCCTTCCCTCCAAAGGGCCACCAAGCAGTTACGGCTAACAATGGTGCCGCAAAAGCAAAAGACGAGGGTCATGGCTATAGCTGGCAGGAAATGGTCAAAACCCCAACCTTTTATTTAATTTGGCTGACTTATTTACTGGGTGCAGGTACCGGCCTGATGATTATCGGCCACTTGGCTTCCATTGCCAAACTACAAGCAGGTATCAGCTATGGTTTTATTCTTGTAGCCTTGTTGGCTATTGCCAACGCGGGAGGAAGGATAGTTTCGGGCTGGCTAAGTGATAGTCTGGGCAAAATCAATACCCTCTTTTTAGTATTTTTAATTCAAGCAGCAAATATGTTTTTGTTTGTTAAATACACTTCAGGTCTGACAGTTGCCATTGGTGCTTTAATAGCAGGCTACTGCTACGGTTCCCTTTTGTCTCTTTATCCCAGCTTAACCTACGGCTATTACGGCATGAAAAACGCCGGTGTAAATTATGGTTTGGTGTTTACTGCCTGGGGCGTAGGCGGAGTCTTGGGCCCGATTATTGCCGGAAGAGTTGCTGACATAACAAATGTATATAACAGCGCCTATTTAATCACCGGTGCGGCCTGTCTGCTGGGGGCGGTTTTAGTCAAAACCATGGTTGCCCCTAAAGAACCCCTACCAATTGTTGCCATTGAACAGTAGGGAGTGCTTCCAGCTCCTGCCGAAATTCCGACAATGCAACTAAAAATAATCCTAAAGCGGGTGGGGCAAAGCCCCACCCGCTTTTTCTACCTTCTACCTTCTAC
>JBBAFB010000111.1:0-7349 GCA_041655595.1 Bacillota bacterium | reverse complement strand
AAAGCCTTTACCGCCCACCCTGATGGGAAAGCCTTGTTACTAATTCACCCCAGTTATGAGGGAATTGCGTCCATTGATAAAGAGTTAATTGATTTAGCCAAAAGTAAAAACCTAAAGATAATAGTGGATGAGGCCCATGGCGGGCACTTTCCCTTTCATCCGGGTTTGCCCCCTTCTGCTTTAGCCTTGGGGGCTGATCTGGTGGTGCAGGGAAGCCATAAAACCAGCGGATCTTTAACTCAAAGCGGTATGCTCCATCTGGGGCGGGAAGGGGATCAGGGGATCCTTCAGGATGCCTTAGCCTTGGTGCAAACTACCAGCCCTTCATATTTGCTGATGGCTTCCTTAGATGGGGCCCGGCATCAATTGGTGATGGAGGGCAATCGAGTTTTAGCCAAGGTGCAGGAAATTACAGCTAAGATCCGTAAGGAAATTAGAGGACTCAAAGGATTTCGCCCTTGGTATGCAGAATTATATAATGATTCAGTTGTTACAGGACTGGATTTTACAAAAATCATACTGGATGGCTTAGCCTCAGATCTTTCTGGTTATGAATTGGCCGAAGGATTGCGAAAAGAGGCAGGTATACAGGTGGAAATGGCCACAACCACCCATGTCTTAGCCATGTTTGGCCTGGGCAATGATTGCAGCCAACAGGAAAGACTGATTGAGGGCCTGAAGAAAATAACAGTTTCCCGTGGGCAAGTGCGGTTTAAGGCAAGAGGTGGTCCGGCAAGGGTGGATTATACCAATCTTCCCGCTTTGGCGGTAACTCCCCGGGAGAGCTTTTTTGCCAATAAAACTACAGTTCCTTTAAAGGAAGCCGGCGGGAAGATCTGCGGAGAACTGGTGACTCCCTATCCACCGGGAATCCCTTTATTATGTCCCGGAGAGAGGATCTCGGCGGAGCTAGTGGAACAATTGGAACAGTTAAAGTCTGCGGGAACTATTTGGCAGGGGCCGCAAGACCCCGTTTTAAATAATATTCGAGTCTTGAAATAAGAGGCGAGGGATGGGGGCAATCGGTTGGCAGGATTATTTATTACCATTGAGGGGCCCGATGGCGGGGGCAAATCTACTCAAGTTAAATTATTAGCAGAACATCTACAAAAATTAGGCCGGGAGGTTGTTTTAACAAGAGAGCCCGGAGGCACGGAGCTGGCAGAAAAAATCCGGGAGCTGCTTCTGACTCCTACTAAAGAAACAGTTGTCCCTATGACTGAGGTCTTGCTTTATGCTGCCAGCAGGGCCCAGCATGTGGAGGGTTTAATTAAGCCTGCTTTAGCCAGGGGTGCAGTGGTTATCAGCGACCGTTTTGTGGATTCCAGTGTAGCCTATCAAGGGTTTGGGCGGGGACTAGGTGCGGATACCGTCTGGCAAGTTAATCAATGGGCCTTGGGCGGTCTCTTGCCGGATTTAACAATTATCTTGGATTTGGAGTTATCAATCGGCCGCCGGCGAACGGCCGCAAGAGATCAACAACAACAAACAGAGCCGGATCGCCTCGAACAAGAAAATTTAGAATTTCATCAAAGGGTCAGGGAGGGCTTCTTATCTTTAGCCAAGCAAGAACCGAAAAGAATTTGCCTTCTCTCTGCCGATGCTGGTATAGATCAGGTTTTTCAAAGCATTCTTTTGTTGGTGGGGCCCTTACTAACCGCAAGAAAAATAGAATCATAGAGGGTAAGATGATGTTTAAAGCTATCATAGGCAATGGGGAAGTTATCAAACAATTAAAAGAAGCCATTATTCGCGGAAGGGTCCACCACGCCTATTTGTTCCACGGGCCCGACGGGGTGGGCAAAAGGACTGCTGCAGTTGCTTTGGCGGCGGCATTAAATTGCCAAGATCCCCAAGCAGGGGATAGCTGTGGCAAATGTCCCGTTTGCCTGCAGATTAAAAAAGGAGTCCACCCTAATTTGCATTGGCTTTCCCCGGATGAGCAAAGGGCAAACAGATCTATCAGAATTGAGCAAATTAGGGATCTTCAAGAAAAATTAAGCTATAAAAGATGGCAGGGAAACTATACAGTAGTTATAATAGATGAAGGAGACTTAATGACTCAGGCGGCAGGAAACAGCTTGTTGAAGGTTTTAGAGGAGCCCGCACCGGGAACTTGCTTTGTGCTCTTGACAGCACGCCCGGAAAGCCTGCTGCCCACAATTTTATCACGCTGTCAAAAATTAAGATTTACGCCTGTTAAAACAGAAGAAATATTGGCTTTGCTTTTAAAAAAAGGTACCTCCCCGGCAGAGGGTGAACAAATAGCCCACCTAAGTAACGGCAGTCCGGGGAAAGCCTTGGCCTTGCTGCAGGACGAAAAAATTTTGGCGGAAAGGGCAAAGGCTTTGAGTCTTTGCCGATCACTTGCTCAAGGTGGGGTTAAGGAAGCCCTGGAGACCTCCGAAACCATTTGGAAAACGGGTAGTGAGGCTTTGCTGGAATGGATGGGGTTTTGGTGGCGGGACCTTTTGGTATGGCAGTTGGCGGGAAAGGAAAAACTATTGGTAAATTTGGATTTAATTAAGGAAATTCAAACAGAGTATTTTGAGCCGGAGGCTTTAAGACAAGCCCTAATGGAGTTGGAAAGGGCAAGATTTCGCTTGGACAAAAACGCCAACCGCAGATTATGCTTTGATGTGATGGCTTTAAAAATAAATCAGGGATTTAGGGGAGAAAAAGAGGAGGCAAACCATGGTTAGGGTTATAGGTACGCGTTTTAAAAAGGCGGGGAAAATATATTATTTCGATCCGGAGGATTTAGCAATAGAAGTAGGGCAAAAGGTAATTGTAGAAACATCTCGGGGTGTGGAGTTTGGCGAGGTAGTAGTGGCTGCAAAAGAGGTAAATGATTCCGAGGTGGTACAGCCCTTGAAAAAGGTTTTGCGAATTGCCACCCAAGAGGATCAAAAAGCGGTAGAGATTAACGAAAAAAAGGAACAGGAAGCCTTTGAGATTTGCTTAAAAAAAATTAAAGAGCATGAACTGCCTATGAAATTAATTGAGGTTGAATATACCTTCGATGTTAGCAAAATCATTTTCTACTTTACCGCCGAAGGCAGGGTGGATTTTAGAGAACTGGTAAAAGATTTAGCTGCCGTCTTTCGTACCCGAATAGAACTCAGGCAGGTAGGGGTGCGAGATGAGGCCAAAATGCTGGGGGGGCTTGGAGGCTGTGGTAGGGGGCTCTGCTGTGCAACTTTCCTGGGTGATTTTGAGCCCGTTTCTATCAGAATGGCAAAGGATCAGGGCTTATCCCTAAACCCGACTAAAATATCGGGTATCTGCGGCCGCTTGATGTGTTGCCTAAAATATGAAAACGATGTTTATGAAAGGGCCAGAGAAATTGTTCCCTGTGTCGGGGCCACGGTCAGAACCCCTATGGGCATCGGACAAGTAGTGGATACCAACTTGTTAAGGGAAAAGGTTGTTGTTAATTTGCCAAATGAGGGGCGGATAGATTTTCCCGTCAACAAAATTGAGGTGGTCAGGGAAAGATGTACCGGCTGTCAAGAACAGCAATAGACAAACCATAGAGGTGTTAGTATGAAACTAGTGCGGATGGTAATGGATTTGGAGGCAAAGGTAGATTATTTATTGACAGAGATTCAGGAGCTAAAAATGCATGCCTACGCTTTAGAAGATCAAAATGAACAACTAAGGGAAAAGCTCTTTGCCAAGCAGGAAGAAGGGGTTGCCTTTGAAAACCTAGCCAAACTTTATGAGGAGGGCTTTCATATTTGTCATGCCCATTTTGGCCAATTTCGTGCTAAGGAAGAGGATTGTTTGTTTTGTCTGGATTTCATCCGCAAGGATGGAGTTGGACGAGGGGGTAAAGGGGATGAAGGCACAGCTTAAGGACGGGGAGCAGCTTGAGGAGTTGGCACCGGGTTTGTGGCTAATTCAAAACAAAGCTGGCTACCGTTTTTCTCTGGATGCTGTTTTGCTGGCGGGCTTTGTGGAAGGAATAGCGGGTGAACGTATTTTTGATTTAGGCACCGGCTCGGGAATAATCCCTTTATTGCTTGTGAGAAGAGAACCCGATTTGAAGGTACTGGGGCTGGAGCTACAAGAAAACCTAGCGGATCAAGCTGTTCGCAGTGTAGCAATTAATGGCTTGGCCGATAAGATAAACATCATCAGGGGAGATTTGCGGGCTTTAAGAGGGGAGTGGCTGGGCAATTGGGATAAAGTGGTGGCCAATCCTCCTTTTTTTGTTTCCCGGACAGGCAGGTTGAGCGCCCAAACCGAAAAGGCCGTTGCCCGCCATGAATTGGAAGGCACCTTGGAGGATTTTGTAAGGGCCGCTAGTGAACTACTAAGACGGAAGGGTCGTTTCCTGCTGGTCCACAAGGGAGATAGGCTGTCGGATTTACTATTTTTGTTTAACCAGTATGGATTCTCCTTATCTCGCTTGGCCTTTGTTTATCCTGATCAAAATTCAGTCAGTAAGCTAATGCTGGCTGAGGGGGTATTGGGCATTAAAACCCCCTTGAAAGTTTTGCCCGGTGTCTATATCAGAACGGAAGAGGGCAAGTATACGGAGCAAATGGAGGCTCTATTCGCGGGGGGTAATTTATTTGGAGCAGGTCGCTGAAAACGGGGGTGTCCTTTATTTATGTGCCACACCCATCGGTAATTTGGAGGATCTAACCTTCAGGGCACTAAGGATACTAAAAGAGGCAGATTTAATTGCGGCAGAAGACACCCGGCATACAAAAAAATTACTTAATCATTATCAGATTGCCACTCCTTTGACCAGCTATCATCGGCATAATGCCAAGCAAAAGGGGGCCCGGTTAGTGGAGCTGTTGGGAGAGGGCAAACAAATAGCCTTGGTTTCCGATGCGGGAACCCCCGGAATATCTGATCCGGGCAGCCTAATGGTACAGTTGGCGATAGAAGCCGGTTTCCCGGTGGTGCCCATTCCGGGGGCCACAGCTGCCATCAGCGCCTTGGTAGCTTCCGGTTTACCCACTGATAGATTTGCCTTTGAAGGGTTTTTGCCAAGAAGCAATCAGGAAAGACAGGGCTTTTTAACAAGACTGCAGGCAGAAGAAAGGACTTTAGTTTTTTATGAGGCTCCCCACCGCCTATTGGCAACTCTGCGAGATTTTGAAAAGCTTTTTCCGGGCAGAAAAATGGTCGCTGCCAGGGAGCTGACAAAGCATTATGAGGAGTTTTTGAGGGGGACGGCAACTCAGTTAATCGAACATTTTGAGGCAGTTTCCCCTAAAGGGGAATTCACACTTCTAATTGAGGGCAAACAAAAAAATCCGGAACAACCACCTCTGCTGACTAAAGAGCAAATAATCCAATTGGTAGAAGAAATAAAAATAGGCGGTCTAGATGAAAAAGAAGCGATTAAGGAAGCGGCTAAAGAGCTGGGGCTGCCGAAAAGAGAAGTGTATCAGGTGGTGAAAGTGGAAGGCAGGAGGTAGAAAAAGGCATCCCATGGGATGCCTCTTTGAAGGTTGTATGTTTATACTGCTTCAAACATGGATTTCATACAGTCGCTACATACATTTTTGCCTTTAAAAACCTGGACGTTTTCAGCGTTGCCGCAGAACACACAGGCGGGTTCATATTTTTTAAGAATGATTTTTTCATGATCTACATAAATTTCCAAAGCATCTTTTTCATCAATGCCTAGTGTTCTACGTAGCTCAATTGGGATTACAACCCTGCCTAGTTCGTCAACTTTTCTGACAATGCCTGTTGATTTGATCAATTTTTTCGCCTCCCCCTAAATAACATGATTCGACAGAACCTAGCTAAATGATACCAACGATTCCATTAAAAGTCAACCTATTTAGCAAATAAATTACATTAATAACCAAGTTGCGCGATTATTCACGAAATAGGGCCTAATTTGTAGGCAAACAGGGGGACGGTTCCCCGTTTGACGAGTTTCTCAACAAATGATAAGTTTTCTTTTTTTGCGTCAAACGGAGAACCGTCCCCCTGTTTGCGTCGTCAAACGGAGAACCGTCCCCCTGTTTGCCCGCCCCTGTTTGTCCTTTGCCCTTGACAGATGGATAACCATTATTTACAATTAGCAATAATTGAAGCAATTGTTTTTAAAATGCGGAGAGAATCAAATAAGAGGACGGTTCTTTTGTTTGTAAAAATGTTTGGAGGTAAAAAGATGAAAAAAAATGCATATTACATCACCACACCTATTTATTATCCCAGTGATAACCTACATATCGGCCATGCCTTAACTACCACGATGGCGGATACCTTGGCCCGGTTTAATCGCTTAAAGGGTAATGACACCTATTTTTTAACCGGCTCTGATGAGCACGGTCAAAAGATTCAAAGAAGGGCTAAAGAAGCGGGAAAAACTCCCCAAGAATTAGTGGACCAAATTGTGGGCGGTTTTCAGGACCTGTGGGCCAAAATGGATATTGCCTATGATGATTTTATTCGCACCACCGAGGATCGCCATCAGCAAATCGTGCAGGAAATATTTATGCGGATTTACGAAAAAGGTGATATTTATAAGTCTGAATACGAGGGTCAATACTGCTACCATTGTGAAGCCTTTTGGAGCGAAAGAGAAGTGATGGATGGCAATTGTCCCGATTGTCATCGGCCGGTGGAGCTGGTCAAGGAAGAGAGCTATTTCTTTAAAATGAGCAAATACGCCGATCGCCTTTTGACTCATATCGAAACCAATCCAAATTTTATCCAGCCGGTCAGCAGAAAAAACGAAATGGTCAACTTCATTAAACAGGGCTTGGAGGATTTATGTGTTTCTAGAACTACCTTTGATTGGGGCATACCCGTTCCTATCAATGAAAAACATGTGATCTATGTGTGGTTCGATGCATTGAGCAACTACATTACAGCCTTGGGTTTTGGTAGGGATAATCCCCTGTTTCCAAAATTTTGGCCCGAAGCCAGGCATTTAGTGGGCAAGGATATAGTTCGCTTTCACACCATTATTTGGCCCATTATGCTGATGGCCATGGATGTCGAATTGCCCAAGGAGGTTTTTGCCCACGGCTGGCTACTGTTGGAAGGGGGCAAAATGTCTAAATCCAAGGGTAACGTGGTGGATCCCAATGTCTTAGTTGACCGTTACGGGTCGGATGCCATTCGCTATTTTTTACTGAGAGAAATGCCCTTAGGACAGGATTTCTATTACTCGGAGGGGGCTTTGGTTAATAGGATTAATGTAGATCTGGCTAATGATTTTGGCAATCTTTTAAGCCGTGCGACCTCTATGATTAATAAATTTGCAGGTGGTCTAATTCCTGCTCCCGGTGTAAAAGAACCCTTGGATTTGGAATTGGAGGAGCTGGCCCAAGCCTTGCCCACTCAGGTAGATGGGGCCTTGGATC
>JBBAFB010000110.1:0-7455 GCA_041655595.1 Bacillota bacterium | reverse complement strand
TTTGTTGCCCAATAGCAGCACATAATCTCCCGGTTTCGGAGTAGAGCGCCGCACATTTTCTTGGGGGGCGGCGGCAATTACTGCCCCCAGCTCCATTCTTTTGGCTAAAAAACCATCATGGTAGAATTCTGCTACTTGTCCGGCCGGCACACCTATTTGGTTGCCATAGTAGCTGTAGCCCAAGGCCGCTTCTTTAGTAATTTGCCTTTGGGGCAATTTGCCTGGCAGGGTATCCTTATAAGATGCTCGGGGATCACCGCTACCGGTAACCCTCATGGCTTGGTAAACATAGGATCTGCCTGATAAAGGATCCCTTATGGCCCCTCCCAAACAGGTGGCGGCACCTCCCCGGGGTTCTATTTCCGTGGGATGGTTATGGGTTTCGTTTTTAAACATTAGGAGCCAGTCTTCCTTTACCCCGTCAACCGATACCTCTATCTTAATGCTGGCTGCATTAACCTCCTCTGATTCATCCAGGTCTTCTAATAAGCCTTGTTCTTTTAATTCCCGCATACCTATCAGAGCTAAATCCATTAAGCAAAGATCCTTATTAGCCAGCTTTGGTATTTGTGCCCTGCTTTCCAAGTAGGCTTGAAAGGCATCGCGAATGGGTTTGGCGGAAGCATCCGGGCTGATCTCGATTTCTTCTAAGGGTGTAAAAAAAGTTTTATGGCGGCAGTGATCAGACCAATATGTATCAATAATTCTAATTTCTGTAATGCTGGGATTTCTTCTTTCCCTGTTTCTGAAATACTCTTGGCAAAAAACCAAATCATCGATGCTCATAGCCAGGCCCAGGTCCCGATGTAGCTTTACCAGTCTTTTGTGGGGGTGGTAAATAAAATATTCCAAAAGGGGGACGGGCTGTGGCTGGGGATAATGCTCCTTTAAACCGGTAGGCTTTGTTTGGTTGGCTTCTCGGGCCTCCAAAGGGTTAAGCCAGTAATTATTTATTTTTTGCAAGCTTTGCCGGGATAGATTCCCATCCAACAGCATTATTTCTCCGGTTCGTGCCAGGGGCTGTTCATTATCGGATAGGAGTTTTAACAGGTGGCTGAGCCCTTGAATTTTGGGGTCAAATTGTCCGGGCAGGTACTCCTTAGTTAGTAAAAACTCTTGACCGGTGAGGGGCAATTTTTCAAAGTAGATTGTTTCGGCAATAGTTTCCGGAAAAACAGTTTCCAGAATAGCGGGGGCTTCCCCCTGCTCCAATTCTAAATCATAACGATTGAGCAAACGTAGATTTTTTAAACCGCTAATACCAAGAAAATTTTGCAGCTCCTGCAAGAGGTGCCGAGCGTTTTGATCAAAACCGGCTTTTTTCTCCACAAAAACCCGTTTTACTTCCATCATAATAAATGCCTCCATTTTTTAAACAAATCTAGCCTAATTTTACCACAGTATTCTTTATCAGTGCAACAAAACAAGGGTTGGGAAACTGCTTCATTTTTGTTTATTTTTAATTTAAAGCAGGAAACTAATTGGAAAGGGAGAATATTATAAATTTATATTTAATTATGCCGAGTGCTGAGTGTAAAGAAATTTTGATTACTATCATGTGGGAGTTTTTAGTATGCTCGTTTTTAATGAAAATGATATATTTAAGGCGGCTGACCCAGACGAGGTTTTAGCTGCTGTAGAAAAAGCCATGCTGATTTACGAAACGGACGACTACTTAATGCCCCCCAGATCCCATGTTTATCACCGGGACAACACCCTGCTGTTAATGCCCTGTTTTAATAATAGGGGTTTTGGTACAAAACTGGTGTCGGTTTTCCCAAATAATGCTTTGGAGGGCGAACCGGTTATTAATGGTATAATGGTTCTGAACGAAGGCCGGACTGGGAAACCCCTAGCTCTTTTAAATGGACAGGCCCTAACGGCAATTCGTACCGGCGCAGTGGGGGGAGTGAGCATTAAACACCTGGCTAAGCCTGATTCCAAAACCTTAGGCTTAATCGGTACGGGTGTTCAGGGTTTTTATCAGGCTATTTTCGGTGCCCGGGCCTCTAACATAGAAAGGATTATAGTTTTTAGCAGGACCGCTTCTAAGGGAAAGGCTTTTATCAATAGGTTAGCCGACCACCTCCCCCGGATTCGATTGGTTTTGGCCGGGACGATGGAGGAACTTTTAGAGCATTCGGATATTGTAATAACTGCTACCACAGCCGTGGATCCTGTTTTACCCGATGATGGGGCCTTATTAAAAGGAAAGCATTTTGTAGGAATCGGCTCCTTTAAACCTGAAATGCGTGAATACCCCAAAGCCCTCTATGGACTTCTGAAACAAGTTTTTGTAGATACCAATTATGCAAAAATCGAAACCGGAGATTTGGCGCTTCCTCTAAAAGAAAATTGGCTTCGGGATGAACAGGTAATTACTCTGGGGAAATGGTTGAAGGCTGTTGACCGTCAGGAGCTGGGGGATACCACCTTTTTTAAATCTGTGGGAATGGCTTTATTCGATTTAATGACCGCCCAGCTAATTTATCAAAAAGGTTTGGAGCTGGGCCTGGGACAAAAGATCAACCTTTAAGGAGAGAAATTTAATGCATTATTCAAAAATGATTACTACAATTGATGCCCATGCAGCAGGAGAACCGCTGAGAATTATCACCTCGGGTTTCCCTCCCGTTAAAGGCTCCACAATCTTGGACAAGAGAAGATATGTTTTGGAGCACTACGACCATTTAAGAAAATTCTTAATGTTGGAGCCCAGGGGACATAGCGGTATGTACGGCTGCTTAGTTACTCCCCCCGTAACGGAGGATGGGGATTTTGGGGTGCTTTTTATGCACAATGAGGGCTACAGTACCATGTGCGGCCATGGAGTTATCGCTATTACTAAGGTTGCCGTTGAAACGGGCATGGTTTTGGCCCAAGAAGGGGAACAGACAGTGAAAATTGATTCCCCGGCAGGCCGGGTAACGGCCAAGGCCCTAGTGGAAGGGGGCCGGGTTAAAAACATCAGCTTTGCCAATGTACCCTCCTTTGTTTTGACGGAAAAATTAATGATTCCCGTCGAGGGCATCGGTGAGGTGGCCGTGGATATCGCCTTTGGGGGAGCCTTTTATGCTTTTGTAGAGGCCAGGGATTTGAGGACAAAAATTATTCCGGAAAAAATGGATGAGCTGGTTCGGCTGGGAATGGAAATTAAATATAAGGTAATGGATAGGATGGAAGTCAGACATCCATTGGAGCCTGAACTTTGCGGAATCTACGGCACCATTATTACCGATCCCGTAGTTAGGGAGGGCAAGCAGTTGATTTCAAAAAACGTGACCATTTTTGCTGATGGGCAAATAGATAGAAGCCCCACTGGCACAGGTACTTCGGCCCGGATTCCTCTGCTGATGTCTAAAGGCATTATGGATGAATCCCTGGAATTAATTAATTATAGTGTTATTGATACAGTATTTTATGGTAGGATTGAGAAAACAGTCCAGATTGGTCCTTTTCCGGGGGTAATTCCCATTATCAGCGGCAATGCACAAATTATGGGCTTCAATCGCTTGGTGCTGGAGCCGGAGGATCCGCTGCCGGAAGGTTTTCGTATCACCGGAGGTTAATGACATAGCTATAGGTAAGTGTCAGTTAAAAAGGCGGAGCGGAGGTGGTTATAGAACAAATAATTGCAAATTGATCTTTATTAAGTCAGTTCGATAAGTTAAAATGTTAAAGAAAAATGGAGGAGGGTAAAATTTGAAAAAGAAAACATTATTTTTGTTTTTGCTGATTGGGCTAATGGCATTTTTGGTCGTGGGCTGCGGAGGTACTGAAGCACCGGCTCCTGCACCGCCGGCAGGCTCGGGTGATGGGGATGCACCCAAGGCCCCGGGTTTTGACGGGGAAATTAAATTGGGCTTTATGGTTCCCGTTACGGGTTCAGAGGCACCCTATGGTAAGGATATGGAAAACGCCGCCAAATTGGCTTTAGAGGAAATTAACAATAATGGTGGAGTTTTAGGTAAAAAATTAGTTATGTCCACCGCCGACGATGCTTGCGATCCTCAGGTGGCATCTGCCGCCGCTACTAAGTTGATTTCCGAAAACGTGGTGGCCGTAGTTGGGGGTTATTGTTCAGGTGCAACCTTGCCTACGCTAAAGCTGTATTCCGATGCGGATATTCCCTTTGTAATTGCAGCTGCCAACTCGACGCAGTTAATTGATGCTAATGATGGCAAGGCCTTTATGATTAACGGTACCGGCCTTCACCAGGGGCAAAAGGCTGTAGAATTATTTAATAAGCTTGATGCTAAAAAGATAGCCCTAGTGCACCAAGGTGATGGCTATTCTGAAGATTTGGCCAAAATCACCGGACAGCTTTGGAAAGACGCAGGTAATGAAGTTGTGGGTACAGAGGTAGTAACCAAGGGAGAACAAAACTACTCTTCCGTCGTTACCAGAATTAAATCCAAGAATCCGGACTTTGTTTATTGGACAGCTTATTATGCTGACGGGGGTCTCTTTATTAAGCAACTTCGCCAAGGTGGTTACACAGGCGAAATCGTCGTTGGCGATGGCTCTAACGACCCCAAATTGTTGGAATTGGCCGGCAAGGCCGCCTCCGAGGGGGTTTTTGTAACAACCAACCCCTTAGTGGAATACATGCCTGTTGCTAAAGAGTTTATGGATAATTACAAAGCAAAATACAAGCAGGATCCCGGTCCCTACTCGGCCTTGGCCTATGATGGAATTTACTTGGTGGCCGATGCCATCGAAAGGGCAGGGGGCATTGATTCTAAAGCTTTGATTAAGGCTTTAGATGATACCGCCGATTACAAAGGCCTATCCGGTATAATTTCTTTTAACGAAGATAAAACTCTTGTGCAAAGTAACTTTGTACTATTGAAAGCAGAAGGGGGCAAATGGGTCCTACTAGACTAATTTGCTTGATTAAAGCTTAATTATGTAAACCTAAGTCAAGGCCGCAAGGGCTTTGACTTAGGTTGCTTTTAAGAGGAAGGATGAATTCATGTCCCTACAAGAGATTATCCTACAACAATTAATTAACGGAATACTGATCGGCTCATTTTATAGTTTGGTGGCCCTGGGCTACACCATGGTATACGGTATTATTAAGCTACTGAACTTTGCTCATGGTGATATCTATATGGTAGGTGCCTTTGTGGGGTTTGTTGTTCTAGGTTTGGTATCCGGTATCCTTGGTGCGGGCTGGGCAGGTATTATTATATCCATGCTGGCATCCATGCTGATTGTCGGCTTATTAGGGGTGGGTATCCAAAGAGTTGCCTACCGTCCTTTATTAAAGGCGCCCAGACTCTCAATTTTGATTACCGCTGTGGGAGTTTCCCTAGTTCTTTATAATTTTGTGATGGTGCTGACCAACGGTGAATTTATGGCCTTTAATACAGACTTGAGCTTTGCCGGGATTGATTTGGGAAGCGTACGGGTTACATACACTCAAATGATTTTAGTTATCGCAACCGCCAGCCTAATGCTGGGACTTCACTGGTTTATCAATAAAACTATGTATGGCAGGGCTATGAGGGCAATAGCCATTGATCAGGATGCCTGTCGCCTCATGGGTATTAATGTTAACAAAACCATTGCTCTGACCTTTTTTGTAGGGTCCGCCCTGGCGGCGGCCGCCGGTGTAATGGCCGGAGTTTACTACGGCAGTATCAACTTTTTCATGGGTTTTGTTATCGGTCTGAAGGCCTTTACCGCAGCAGTCATCGGGGGGATCGGCAGTATACCCGGTGCTATGGTCGGAGGCTTGATTTTAGGTCTCTTGGAAGCAATAGGGACTCAGCTTCCCATGGTTGGCTCCGAGTGGAAAGACGTTTTTGCCTTTGTAATTTTAATTTTGTTATTAGTATTCAAACCTACCGGTATTTTAGGTAAGAGCGAGATTGAGAGGATGTAGAGCATGAAGAATTTAATCGCCCAGACTCGCTTGATGGATGGAATTTATAAGGCTTTGGATAATAAATTAATACGTTACGGAGTCTATTTGCTACTGGTTACCTTGGTCATACTGACTCCCTTGTTCGCTAATAACTATGTGTTGGAGATTCTTACTAACACCTGGTTTTATGTAGTTTTGTGCCTTGGTCTCAATATTGTAGTGGGCTATGCAGGTCTTTTGGACCTGGGTTATGCGGCTTTTTTTGCTATCGGTGCTTACACGACGGGAATATTATCTTCCGTTTTCGGGATGAATTTTTGGCTGACAATTCCCTTCAGTATTGTTCTGTCGGGTATATCCGGTGTGGTAATCGGTGGGCCTACCCTTCGTCTTAGAAGCGACTACCTGGCCATCGTTACCCTGGGATTTGGAGAGATCACCCGGCTGGTTGTCAGAAACCTATCTATCACCGGAGGGGCCAGCGGCTTAATCGGAATTAACAGACCAACGGTTTTTGGCGTTTATCTTTCGAAAATTAATCACTTTTATTATATGTTTTTTATCCTGGTGCTAATCGCCATTTTTGTTTCCTACCGTCTATATCATTCCCGTTTGGGCAGGGCCTGGCAATATATCAGGGAAGATGAGGATGCGGCGGAGGCTATGGGGATTGACAGGGTAAAATTTAAGCTGTATGCATTTGTGATCGGGGCTATCTTTGGCGGCGTTGCCGGTTCTTTTTTTGCTATTAAGATGACGGCGATTTCTCCAGAGACCTTTATCTTTACTCAATCTGCCATGATTCTGCTGGCTGTTGTCTTGGGCGGGATGGGTAAAATACCGGGAGTGGTTTTAGGGGCGGGTATTTTAGTGCTGTTCCCTGAGATCTTTCGTGCAGTGGGTCAAAGCAGAATGCTGTTATTTGGTATAGTCTTAATTGTCATTATGATCTTCAGGCCTCAGGGAATTTGGCCCGATAGACGGAATTAAAAGCAGGAGGGTAAAGCATGCCACTTCTAGAGGTAAATAATTTAACATTGAGCTTTGGAGGCTTAATGGCTGTTAATAACTTGAGTTTTGAAATTAGGGAAAACGCCATTCAAAGCCTGATTGGGCCAAATGGTGCCGGCAAAACCTCCGCTTTTAACTGCTTGACAGGCTTTTACAGGCCGGAAAAAGGGGAAGTAATTTTTGACGGTAAAAATATCATCAAGCTAAAGCCCCACAAAATTACCCAATTGGGAATGGCAAGAACTTTTCAAAACTTACGTCTTTTTCGGAATATGACAGTTTTAGAAAATGTCATGTCCGGTATGCACTGCAGATCACACAGCGGGGCCTTTGGTGCCATTTTAAGGACTCTCAAGCAGAGGAAAGAAGAGGAAGAAATCCATAGCTATGCAGAACAGTGTTTGGATTTTGTAGGTATTTTACATCATAAGGATCGCTTGGCTCGCAATTTGCCCTATGGGGATCAAAGAAGGGTGGAGTGGGCCAGGGCTTTGGCTACCCAGCCTAAGTTGTTGTTATTGGACGAGCCTGCTGCCGGTTTGAATTATGATGAGAAAGAACAGCTAATTGAT